>NZ_JAUIYO010000005.1:0-185513 GCF_044891285.1 Bacillus lumedeiriae | reverse complement strand
GGGCTCATAACCCGAAGGTCGCAGGTTCAAATCCTGTCCCCGCAATCATGGTCCGGTAGTTCAGTTGGTTAGAATGCCTGCCTGTCACGCAGGAGGTCGCGGGTTCGAGTCCCGTCCGGACCGCCATTTATATATAATGGTATGGCTCAGTAGCTCAGTCGGTAGAGCAATGGACTGAAAATCCATGTGTCGGCGGTTCGATTCCGTCCTGAGCCACCATTTATGCCGGTGTAGCTCAATTGGTAGAGCAACTGACTTGTAATCAGTAGGTTGGGGGTTCAAGTCCTCTCGCCGGCACCACTTTAAACATATTTATTTGTGGAGGGGTAGCGAAGTGGCTAAACGCGGCGGACTGTAAATCCGCTCCCTCAGGGTTCGGCGGTTCGAATCCGTCCCCCTCCACCAGTTTTATAGGGGCATAGTTTAACGGTAGAACAGAGGTCTCCAAAACCTCCAGTGTGGGTTCGATTCCTACTGCCCCTGCCAAGTGAATACTACAATGGCGGTCGTGGCGAAGTGGTGAACGCATCGGATTGTGGCTCCGACACTCGGGGGTTCGATTCCCCTCGATCGCCCCATATGATTAATGGGCTATAGCCAAGCGGTAAGGCAACGGACTTTGACTCCGTCATGCGCTGGTTCGAATCCAGCTAGCCCAGCCATTATGCGGAAGTAGTTCAGTGGTAGAACACCACCTTGCCAAGGTGGGGGTCGCGGGTTCGAATCCCGTCTTCCGCTCCAATTATTTTCGGCGGCATAGCCAAGTGGTAAGGCAGAGGTCTGCAAAACCTTTATCACCGGTTCAAATCCGGTTGCCGCCTCCAGAATCATGCCGGTGTGGCGGAATTGGCAGACGCGCACGACTCAAAATCGTGTTCCGTGAGGAGTGCCGGTTCGACCCCGGCCACCGGTATTAAAATGGTCGAAAAGATAAAAAAGCTTCACACTTCATTGTGTGAAGCTTTTTTATTTTGCTTATACTTATTAGGATAATAAGCGGGAGAGAATATGATTAACATACGAAAAAACTCTAACACTTTAATTATTGTACTTCATGAAATCTATGGAATTAACAAGCATATCAAGGGAGTGTGCCAGGCATTATCAGATTATGGTTTTGATATTTTTTGTCCTAATTTATTAGAACGAGAAGCCCCATTTGCTTATATTGAAGAGGAAATCGCTTATCGCTATTTTATGAACAACATCGGTTTTGCTCGTGCTGTGTATAAAGTGGAAGAGTTGTTAGCAGAAAGAAAAAGTGAATATCAAAAAATATTTATCGTTGGATTTAGTGTAGGGGCAACGGTTGCATGGTTGTGTAGTGAGAAAAAATATATAAATGGAATGGTGGGATACTACGGTTCACGTATTAGGGATTATATCGAAATATCGCCGCAGTGTCCTGTCATGCTATTTTATCCGGAAGAGGAGATATCGTTTAATGTGGATGACTTCATTTCAACTCTGCATCAAATGAATGTCCAGACCCATAAATATAAAGGACAACATGGATTTAGTGATCTTTGCTCTCCAAAATATCATGCTGAGTCAGCGCAAAAAGCATTTAATGACATGATTAATTTTTTCGTAAATATCCGCTAATTTATTGAAAAAAACTTTAGGTAACGATCCAATGGGCCTTGAAGTGTTTGGGGGCTTGTTTTTTTATGAACCGCTATATAGATTTTTCCAGCGAGTGTGGGAAAAGGGGGTACATTTTTAAGTAGGGGTCATATGAATGGGAAATGCGCATAGTATAAAGAAAAAGCTTGTCTCAGACAACCTTAGCTTTGAATAAGGAGTTACTTTTTACATGGAGAACAGTGAAAATTCTCTTGTATTCGACAATGTTTTTCTGTATAATATAATACATGTTACAAATGATGATTTTTCTTGCGGGTGTAGTTTAATGGTAAAACCTCAGCCTTCCAAGCTGATGTCGTGGGTTCGATTCCCATCACCCGCTCCATTTCATATCGTTATTAACGCAATGTTTTATTCCTTGTCGGATAAGATGTTGCGTTTTTTAATTTGATATGAACAAATAAAATTAATGTTGCATTCTCTGAAAGGAGAAGTGTGAAATGGATTACACAGCTTTGAAAAAAGAAATTATTGAATACAGCCGAGAAATCGGTATCGATAAAATTGGTTTTGCTTCTGCTGCTCCGTTTACAGAATTGAAAAATCGCCTTTTGCGTCAGCAGGAGCTGAATTATCAGTCCGGATTTGAGGAGAAAGATATTAACAAGCGGGTAGATCCTGCTTTAATCTTTGATAGACCAAGATCTATTATTGCGATTGCCTTAGCCTATCCTTCAAAAATGAAGGACTCGGTAAAAGGGAAAAAGGGAGAAAGACGGGGAATCTTTTGCCGTGCTTCTTGGGGGGAGGATTATCATGTTGTTCTTCGTGACCGGCTAAGTAAATTAGAAGACTTTATTACTTCTAAAGTTCCTGAAGCTCGTTTTCGGTCTATGGTAGATACGGGAGAGCTGGCAGACAGAGCTGTAGCGGAACGGGCAGGCATAGGCTGGAACGGCAAGAACTGTTCTATTATTACACCGGAATTCGGTTCTTACGTTTATTTAGGGGAGATGATTACCAATTTGCCATTTGAGCCGGATCAGCCGCTGGAAAATCAATGCGGGACATGCACAAAGTGTCTAGATGCTTGTCCGACGGGTGCTTTAGTTCAGGGAGGACAGCTTAATGCTAAGCGCTGTATCGCTTTTTTAACACAGACTAAGGACTTTATGCCGGTAGAGTTCCGTGAAAAGTTAGGGAACCGCCTATACGGCTGTGATACGTGTCAAACAGTCTGTCCTGAAAACAAAGGGATCGATTTTCACTTGCATGAAGAGATGGAACCAGATGGGGAAGCGGTTAAGCCATTGCTTCAGCCTTTAATTCATATGAGTAATAAAGAATTTAAGCAGCAATTTGGCCGCATGTCGGGGTCATGGCGGGGAAAGAAGCCGATTCAACGAAATGCGATGATTGCACTGGCTCATTTTAAAGAGGAAGAAGCATTACCGGTTTTAATCGAAGCTCTGCATAAGGATATTCGACCGGTTATGAGAGGAACTGCAGCCTGGTCTATTGCCAAAATTGGCGGAGAGAAGGCGAGGGAGGCATTGCTTCAAGCAAAAGAAAAAGAAGTCGAGCCTCAAGTTATTCAAGAAATAGAAAGAGGGATTGCTGCTTTAAAATAACATGAAACTCCTTCTGTTTGAATAAATATAAGAAGCAAAGCCTGTTATTTAGCCGTCCAGGCAGCTGATCATGGGTTGAACAATATCTGAATGATAGGGAAATTTTCTTGTATCGTGAGGGGATCTTTTCATGTATAAAGAGCTTCGTGAAGGAATAGAGAGGCGTCTTCAATTGCTTGTTGAAGATCAAGTAGATGGCGAGGATGAAAAGTTCTTTAGGAAGAAGCAGTTATTAGAAGCAAGAGACAGTCAAATTGTGAAAGCAAAGGCTTTTGGAAAGGTGTTGTTTGATGAGGGCGAATGGACGCGTTACCTCGTTCATTTTAAATATTTGATTAAACAGGATGAATACATTTATTTAGAAGAAGAAGTGGAAGAAAGAACGGCTCGTATAGAAAATCAAGTAGTAGTAGAAGATAAGGCAGCGGAAATACCGTCTATCGTTTCGGTGGAAGGGAAGGAATTCACTCATCTTGTAGAGGAGTTTGAAGAGAGAAAAGGATTTCAGTATGATCGCCTTAAAGCCGTTCAATATGCTGAGCGGTGGTGGAACAGTCATAATCCGGCGTACCGGTACTTTGATGTGAATTGTACAAATTATATTTCTCAATGCTTACACGCAGGGGGAGCTCCCATGACAGGATATCCCGACAGAAGCCGCGGCTGGTGGATGGGAGGAAACAATTGGAGCTATAGCTGGTCCGTTGCTCATGCCCTCCGTTGGTTTTTACCTTCATTTAAAACGGGGCTTCGGGCAGAAGAGGCGGGGGAGCCGGAGCAATTACAATTGGGAGATGTCATTTGCTATGATTTTCAAGGGGACGGACGATTTGATCATACGACGATTGTGACGGCGAAAGACCGCCGCGGCATGCCGCTTGTCAACGCGCATACAACGAACAGCCGCATGCGTTATTGGAGCTATGAGGATTCTACGGCTTACACAGAAAACATAAAATATAAATTTTTTCGTATTAAAGATGATTCTTTTTAAGGATTTTTTAATGATATAATGAATAGGTTACAGTTTAAATATGAGGTGAATGATTTTGTCTATTAACGTGGTACTTTACCAGCCAGAAATCCCTGCAAATACCGGAAATATTGCTAGAACATGTGCGGCTACGGACACCGTGCTTCATTTAATCCGCCCCCTTGGTTTCTCTACAGATGATAAAATGCTGCGCCGGGCCGGGCTAGATTACTGGAAATTTGTCAACGTCGTTTATTATGACTCGATGGAAGAGTTTTATGAAAAGAATGCCGGGGGAGAATATTATTATTTAACCAAATTCGGCGAAAAGAATTTTGCCAGCATTGATTATAGCAGCATCGATGAAGATTACTTTTTCATTTTCGGAAAGGAAACAACAGGGCTGCCAAAAAACGTTATTGCTGAAAACAAGGATCGCTGTTTACGGGTGCCTATGAACGACAATGTCAGAGCTTTAAACTTATCCAATACGGCAGCCATCTTAATTTATGAAGCACTGCGCCAGCAGAATTTCCTACAATTAAAATAATGAAAAAAGCACTGCAGCTCAATTTGCAGTGCTTTTTTTATTATTTTGCGCCTGGTTTATCTTCATATCCAGCAGTGAAGATCGCAGCAAGGAAGGCAACCATCACACCTAAAATGAGTAAGAAGTTCATTTGATGCACTCCTTTCTTAAAAAGTCTTTTTCTGCGCACTATTTTCATTATAGCTGAAAGGCTTAGTAATGAAAACGTTAACTTATTTTAAATTGTGCACAATTGATGATTCCGCTTTTCGTTAGCATGTTCGAGGATGTACGGGCATAAGATTTATTAATCGTTCTCTAATTACGCAAAAGCGGGAGGTATATATGGATATCTTAAAAAAAGTCGAACAATATCGTGAAGAGGAAGAAAAATTAAAGTGGGAAGGCACTTTTGCGGAATACTTGGATCTTATTAAACAAAAGCCTTGGGTAGCCCAGTCAGCCCATTCTAGAGTTTATCATATGATTAAGGAAAAAGGGATAGAGACAGAAAATGGCCGCAAAAAGTACAGCTTCTTCAGTACAGAATTATATGGGCTGGAAGAAGCGCTGGAACGCCTTGTAGAAGAGTATTTCCATCCGGCAGCGAAACGTTTAGATGTGCGCAAGCGTATTCTGTTGTTAATGGGTCCGGTCAGTGGAGGAAAATCTACGCTCGTTGCTATGTTAAAGAGAGGAATGGAAGCTTATTCAAGGACAGAAAGGGGAGCGGTATACGCGATTAAAGGCTGCCCAATGCATGAAGATCCGCTTCACTTAATTCCGGAGCATTTACGAAGAGACTTTTATGAGGAATATGGTATTCGTATTGAAGGAAACTTATCGCCATTAAATATGATGAGACTGCAAGAAGAATATAATGGACGCATTGAAGATGTAATGGTGGAAAGAATCTTTTTCTCAGAAGACAAACGGGTAGGGATTGGCACGTTCAGTCCGTCTGATCCAAAGTCCCAGGATATTGCTGATTTGACGGGAAGCATTGATTTTTCCACAATCGCTGAATATGGATCTGAATCCGATCCTCGTGCTTACCGTTTTGATGGCGAGCTCAACAAGGCGAACCGTGGATTAATGGAATTTCAAGAAATGCTGAAGTGTGATGAAAAGTTTTTATGGCATTTATTATCTCTTACACAGGAAGGTAACTTTAAGGCTGGAAGGTTTGCTTTGATTTCTGCAGATGAACTAATTGTTGCTCATACGAATGAAACGGAGTATCGCTCGTTTATTGCGAATAAAAAGAATGAGGCACTCCACTCCAGAATCATCGTTATGCCAATTCCTTACAACTTAAAGTTGACGGAAGAGGAAAAAATTTATGAAAAAATGATTAGGGAAAGTGACGTTTCTAATGTGCATATTGCTCCCCATACGCTGAAAGTAGCTGCTATGTTCACGATTTTAACACGGTTGAAAGAGCCAAAGCGCGGTGATATTGATCTTGTTAAGAAGATGCGCCTGTATGATGGAGAAAGTGTAGAAGGCTATAATTCCGCTGATGTAGAGCAGTTAAAGAGAGAATATCAAGATGAAGGAATGAGTGGAATTGATCCTCGATATGTCATTAACCGCATTTCATCTACGATTATCCGTAAAGATGTGCCGTCTATTAATGCATTAGATGTTCTTCGGTCTTTAAAAGAAGGACTCGATCAGCATCCATCCATTTCCAATGAACAAAGGGAAAAATATCTAAACTTTATTTCTGTAGCCAGAAAAGAATATGATAATATCGCGAAGAAAGAAGTGCAAAAAGCATTCGTATATTCGTATGAAGAATCAGCGAAAACGTTAATGGATAACTATTTAGATAACGTAGAAGCGTATTGCAATAAAACAAAAATGCACGATCCATTGACAGGAGAAGAAATTAATCCAGACGAAAAGCTCATGCGTTCAATTGAAGAGCAAATTGGTATTTCTGAAAATGCGAAGAGAGCTTTCAGAGAGGAAATATTAATTAGAATTTCCGCTTATGCCAGAAAAGGAAAACGATTTGATTATTATTCCCATGATCGTCTGCGTGAAGCAATCCAGAAAAAGCTGTTTGCTGACTTAAAGGACATTGTAAAAATTACGACGTCTTCGAAAACTCCAGATGAACAGCAGTTGAAGAAGATTAACGAAGTGGTCGCACGTCTCATTGATGATCATGGCTATAATTCTGTATCAGCGAATGAACTGCTCCGCTATGTAGGCAGTCTGCTGAATCGATAAGGAAAGAGGCAGCCATTTCGGCCGCCCTCTTTTTCCTTTTATATGTAGGGCTTATGAACATATGTACAACTTTAAGCTTACACGCATACGATGAATCTAACGAAAGGAGAGATGATAGGAGATGAGTGAAAATTATCACGTGTCCCGTGAGAACTGGTCTCTTCACCGCAAAGGTTATGATGATCAAGAGCGGCATAAAGAAAAAGTGCAAGATGCTATTAAAAAGAACTTGCCCGACTTAGTGACAGAAGAAAATATCATTATGTCGAACGGCAATGAAGTCATTAAAATCCCGATCCGCTCTATTGAAGAATATAAGATCCGATATAATTATGACAAAAATAAGCATGTCGGCCAAGGAGATGGAGACAGCCAAGTTGGAGATGTTATTGCCCGTGATGGCAGTGCAGCCGATGGACCAGGAAAGGGAAGCGGGGCGGGTGACCAGGCTGGAGAAGATTACTATGAAGCGGAAGTTTCTTTCATGGATCTGGAAAAAGCGTTTTTCAGCGAGCTTGCTTTGCCTAACTTAAAGCAGAAGGAACAGGCGCCAATTACGGTAGAGGATGTAGAATATAACGACATCCGGAAAACAGGATTGATGGGCAATGTGGATAAAAAGAAAACATTATTATCTGCCTATAAGCGGAACGCATTAACGGGGGAAGCAAAATTTCATCCGATTCTTCCTGAGGATTTGAAATTCCGGACGTGGACAGAGATTGAAAAACCAGAGTCTAAAGCGGTTGTCTTAGCAATGATGGACACAAGCGGTTCCATGGGGGTTTGGGAAAAATATATGGCAAGAAGCTTCTTTTTTTGGATGGTCCGCTTTCTGCGAACAAAGTATGAAACGGTTGATATTGAATTTATCGCCCATCATACAGAAGCGAAGGTTGTTAGCGAAGAGCACTTTTTCTCGAAGGGGGAGAGCGGAGGAACGATCTGTTCATCTGCTTACCGGAAGGCACTGGAGCTCATTGAGGAAAAATATAGCCCAGAACGTTATAATATTTATCCTTTTCATTTTTCAGATGGTGATAATTTATCATCTGATAATTTGCGCTGTGTGAAGCTGGTTGATGAAATTATGGAGAAATCAAACATGTTCGGTTATGGGGAAGTAAACCAGTATAATCGAAATAGTACACTAATGAATTCGTATAAAAATATTAAAAGTGAAAAATTCAAACATTACATTTTAAGACAAAAAGCAGACGTCTTTTATGCCATGAAAAGCTTTTTCGCTAAAGAAGAAGAATAAAGGAAAGTACCTTATTGAAGAAACAAGATTTTTCAATAAGGTACTTTTTTGCATAAAAATTAATGGGGTAAAAATATAAGCTGATAAAAGAATAAAACAGCAAATACATAAACAAGCGGATGCACGTCACGGAATTTCCCGCGGATGACCTTTAACAGCGGATAAGAAATAAACCCAAGAGCCATACCGGTCGTGATGCTGGATGTCAGCGGCATGCTTAAAATAATTAAAAAGGCTGGAAATGCTTCATCAAGCTCGTGCCAAGTAATTTTAGCTACGCTTTCCATCATCAGACAGCCGACAATAATCAAAGCAGGAGCTGTAATAGCTGATAATCCTGATACAGCGCTGACAAGGGGACCGAAGAAAGCAGCAATAATGAATAATGCGGCAATCACAACACTAGTAAGTCCCGTTCTTCCACCAGCAGCTACACCCGTTGAAGATTCAATATAAGCACTCGTTGGACTCGTTCCGAATACGGCACCAGCCGTAGCAGCAACGGAGTCGGCGAGCAAAGCTTGTCGTGCCCGCGGCATGATATTGCCTTTCATTAGCCCGGCTTGTTGAGCGATTGCGATCATTGTGCCGGTCGTGTCAAAAATGGTTATTAGTAAGAAAGAGAAGACAACAGCATATAATTGATGCTGAATCACATCTCCAATAGCTGCAATCGGATTAGTAACGATCAAACCATCCGGCAGGGAAGGGAAAGCTACTACATCTGTAATCGTCAGCTGGCCGGTGAAATAAGCGATGGTCCCTGTAATGAGCATGCCAATAAATAAAGCTCCATTTATTCTAAGAACCATGAGGACAATCGAGACGGCTAGTCCCGCTAAAGCTAATAAAGCTACAGGACTATGAAGGTCGCCAAGCTGTACTAAGTTTGTTGGATGATCAGCAATTAATCCAGTCATCCGCAGGCCGAGAAAAGCGATAAACAGCCCAATTCCAGCTGTGATGCCATGTTTTAAATTTTCGGGAATGGCGATAATCAATTTTTCCCGGAAAGAAGTTAATGACAAGGCAATAAAGAGAAGACCGGAGATAAAGACAGCAGAAAAAGCTGTCATATAAGTGATATCACCATGAGAGCCAACGACTGAATAAGCAAAGTAAGCATTCATTCCCATTCCAGGAGCAATAGCAATTGGATAATTAGCCATGAATGCCATCCATAGCGTTCCAATAACAGTTGCGATAATGGTAGCGGTAAATACTTGTTCAAATGGAATACCGGCATCATGCAGGATGATCGGATTGACGACTATAATATAAACCATCGTCAAAAACGTCGTAAGACCGGCAGTTATTTCTCTTTTTACATTTGTTCCGTTTTCCTGTAATTTAAACATCAGAAACCTCCAAAATGCGAACATTAAAAATCACAATTAATATAATATTCGTTTTAACAAGCAGATGCAATACTAAAATAAAAAAAGACTGCCCGCAAATATGTCAGCCTTTCTTTAATGGTTAGGAAGGCTGATTCTTTAAAAGGGGCTAGTCCTTTTATTATTTTGCAAATGAAACTATATATTCAAGCGGAAGACGATCAGTTGCTCGTGGTTCTTTTAATGCTTTTCCGATTGTAATTAACATAGTTGGCAAGTAGCGGTCAGAGACATCAAACTCTTCCATTAACGCCTTTCCATTGAAACCGCCGATTGGACAAGTATCCCAGCCATCTGCTTTTGCTGCGAGCATGAATTGCATGGCGGCAAGGGAAGAGTTTAAAATAGCAGCATCTCTCGGGTATTCTGCCCGTTTGTAGGCCCCGTTAATTTGTCCCGCTAGAATTTCTTTTAATTCAGGTGTTATTTCTTTCGCTTCCACTGCAGGGTCCAGGACAGGATCAATGTTTTTATAGCCTTCTAAATCAGCGAGAACGCAAACGACTGCAGAAGCGTCTACAATTTGCTGCTGGTTGTAAGCCAGAGGGAGCAGTCTTTTTTGTGTATCTTCGTTATTAAAAACTAAAAAGTGCCATTGCTGCAGATTCCAGGCTGAAGGAGCTTTTCCAGCAATAGTAAGCAGCTCTTTTAATTTATCTTCAGAAATTTGAACTGCTGGATCATAAACTTTTGTAGAACGACGGCTTTGGACAATGTCAAAAAAGTCTTTCATGTATAATACCTCCAAAATAATTGAGTTAGGAATGAAATCTGGATACTATATAATTGATAGTTAATCACTTTTTGTAAGTTTCAACAATTATCAACTTTAATAAAGAATGGGCACACAGTCAAGAGGAAAGACTTTTTTGAGAGGAGAGGTAGGATGCCAGGAAGCAAACAAGAAAAAGTATTGATCATTCTGATGTTTGTGATTGCTTTTATTTTGTTTTTGAATATTTTAAGGAAATATTTATTTTAACGGCTTTGTTCAACTCCCATGTTGAGTTCAGCGGGTGTTCCCGGAGCCTCCTCGCCGCTATCGCGTCTTGAGGGGTCTCCTGTGGACACGCTTTCCGCTCCAATCGACAATAGTTATTAAAATAGCCATTTAAAAAAGGTTGACATAAAAGGGTCTGACCTCACTCGCCATATACTGTATGTATGGGGAGTGGATCCATCCAAGATACAATAGATTGCTGCTGTGGGGTCCGACACTTTGATTGCAAGCCAACCTCGTGTTTTACATAAACAAGTCAAGTAATAAATATGTTAAACCAGCAATTGTAGCTGAAATGGGCAGCGTAATGACCCAAGTAATCAGCATGCGCTGGGCTGTTCCCCATTTAACGCCGCGAATGCGATGGGAAGAGCCAACCCCTAAAATAGAGGAAGAAATAACATGAGTCGTACTGACTGGCAAATGAATGAACGTCGCACCGAAAATAATCGCTGCTGATGTTAAGTCAGCCGCTACTCCGTTCACCGGACGAATCTTCATAATTTTTCCGCCCACTGTTTTAATAATCTTCCATCCGCCTACTGATGTACCAATCCCCATAGCGGCCGCACATGAAAATTGTACCCAAAGTTGAATATCTGTTGTGGACTGATAGTTGTTCGCGATGAGGGCCATTGTAATAATCCCCATAGCTTTTTGTGCATCATTCGTACCGTGTGTATAGGACTGCAGCGCCGCCGTGAAAATTTGAAAGTAACGGAAACGGCGGTTTGTCTTTGGCAGATTGTTATTTTTAAATACAACTTTAAAGATACTGTAGACGATAAAACCACCGATAAAAGCGATGACCGGCGAGATAAGCAGTGCCTCGATAATTTTCAAGAAACCTTTGTAATTTAAAATACCGACACCAGCGGCTGCAATCGCAGCACCGGCAATTGAGCCGATTAATGCGTGAGATGAGCTGCTCGGAATTCCGTAATACCAAGTCAGTAAGTTCCAGAAAATAGCCGCGATTAAGGCGGCTAAAATAACGGTCGAGCCATTTTCAAGCATGAAAGGATCAACGATATCCTTCGTAATCGTTTTAGCCACACCAGTAAAAGTCATCGCTCCTAAAAAGTTCATAGAAGCTGCAAGAATAATCGCATGTCTTGGTTTAAGGGCTTTCGTAGAGACAGAAGTAGCGATCGCATTCGCCGTATCATGGAAGCCGTTAATAAAGTCAAAAGATAAAGCGCAAATAACGATTAATGCTGTAATAATAAATAGAGAATCCATAAATTGGGTGCTCCTTAAGCGTTTTTCATAATGATTGTTTCAAGTGTATTAGCAACATCCTGACAAAAATCGGCAATTTCCTCTAAACTTTCATAGATTTCTTTTAGTTTAATGAGTTGAATCGGATCTTTTTCTGTAGCGAACAGATGTTTAACGGATTGACGCCGAACACCATCACAAGCCGTTTCGTAATCTTTAATTTTAATGACGTGTTCACGGATTGGCAGCAGCTTCTTCGTTTCAAGCAATTCAACAGACCGTTCAATTTCAATCGCACAGCCGCGAATAGCTTCAACGAACTTCAGCATATATTCATCAGCATTGACGATGGAGTACATTTCAAACATCGCTGCTGTTTCCTCAAGGCCGTCCAGAACATCGTCCATGCTCATGGCCAGTGCCAAAATGTCTTCACGCTCAATCGGCGTAATAAATGACTGGTTCAGCTCCTTGATGACTTCATGAATTAAGTTGTCTCCTTTTGTTTCAAATGTTTTCATTTCGTTATAGAAAATTTTTAAGTCGCTGGCATTGTTTAATTTGTAGTCAGCGAAATAATTAGCACTTTCCTTTAAGTTAACAGCAATCGAATTCAGTAAGACAGTAAATTTATCTTTTTTGTGTTTAAACAATTTGAAGAGCCTCCTATATTATTAAAAATGGCTAACGGAACTATTTTACTTGAAGAGCGCTGAATAAAAAAGAGTTTGTCGAAAAAAGTCAGAGAAATTATTTGTTCAACTAGTGCCCTGCAAATCAAATATTCGCTTCTATTTGTATTTATCGTTAAAATAAAAGAGAAATTGAAGGGAGGAACAAAAGTGAAAATTGCCCAAGATTTGCAAGATACAATTACACTTAATAATGGATTAGCTATGCCTCAAGTAGGCCTTGGTGTTTTTAAAATGACGGATGAAGCAGAGGCTGTCTCAGCGATTCAATTTGCTCTCCGTACAGGATATCGGCTCATCGATACGGCAGCTATTTATGAAAATGAACAGAGCGTTGGCCGAGCGGTAAAAGAAAGCGGAATCAGCCGTGATGAAGTGTTCTTGACTTCGAAAGTGTGGAACAGCGACCAGGGCTATGACCAGACGCTCAAAGCATTTGAAACGTCGTTAAATAAACTGCAGACACATTACATGGACTTATACTTAATTCATTGGCCGGGAACAGACAAGTATAAGGAAACATGGCGTGCACTTGAACGCCTCTACAGCGAAGGAGCTGTCAAAGCCATCGGTGTTTGCAACTTCCAAACTTATCATCTAGAAGAGCTGTTGGCCGATTGCAATGAAGTGCCTGCCATTAACCAAATTGAAAACCATCCGTATTTAACGCAAGAGGAATTGCGGGAATACTGCCAGAATCACAACATTGTTGTCGAAGCATGGTCTCCGATTGCCCGCAATAAACTGATTCACGAACCAACCTTAAATCACTTAGCTAAAAAATATAACAAATCAGTCTCCCAAATTATCCTGCGGTGGCATCTGCAAAACGGAACGGTCGTTATTCCAAAATCTGTCCAGCCAGAACGGATTCAAGAAAATAGCAGCCTGTTTGATTTTCAGCTTTCCCTAGAAGATATGAAAAATATCAGCGCATTAAACAAAGAAGAACGCTTCGGACCACACCCAGACCAATTTCATATTGGATTTGAGTAAGAAAAGCAGAGGGCGCCGTTTAGCGGCGACAAGCATAAGCTAAGCCGATGGAAGGTTGTTCTTTAACCTTTCAGTCGGATTGGCTTATGACCTCGAGCAGCTGGTGCCCGATAGTTTTATTCAAAGAGAGCACCGATATCATTCGGAAGCGCTGCTTCACAGACAATTGTTTCACCAATAAATGGGTGAGGGATTTCAATCTTCACCGCGTGAAGTGCCTGTCTTTTTACGAGCGGTTTTCCTCCATAAAGAATGTCTCCAATCAACGGGTGTCCGATCGCGGAAAAGTGAACACGGATTTGATGGGTACGGCCTGTCATCAGCTGGCACTTTATGATAGAAAGCGCGCGGCCTTTATCTCTTTTCAACACTTGAAAATGAGTAAGGGCAGATTGACCCGATGGTGATATGCGTCTTCTTGACGAGTGATATCTATCTTTTCCGATGGGCTTGTCGATTGTTCCTTTCGTTTGTTGAATCAAACCATGGACAGCCGCTACGTAGGTTCGTTTAATGCGGCGTTCTTCTAATAGTCGGGAAAGAACAGCATAGGCAGCGTCATGTTTGGCGAACAAAACGGCGCCGCTCGTATGTTCATCAAGGCGATGAACGTGCCGAATAAAGCCTTGTTCACCGGATGACTGCACGTGATAAGCAGCAGCATTAAGCAATGTTTGTGTTTCTGTATCATCGTTCGGGTGTGTTTTTATGCCCGGCACCTTATTAGCAATCAGTAGATGATCATCCTCATATAAAACATCTATGTCGATAAATGAGGGAACCGGTGCCTTTCCATGTGAATGAAACAATGGTATTTGCAGCATATCGCCGGCTTTCAGAGGTACTTTCCAATTAGCTTCTTTCCCATTTAACTTGGCAGATTTGGCCATCCGCCATTCATGAATCATTTTTTTAGGCAGCTGCCATCGATCTTTAAACACAGAGTGAATGGTGTCGCCAGTCCACTCTGAAGGAACAGCAAGCTCATAAATGCAGCCTTTTCTTGTCGTGTTATACACAGTGTTTCCCACCTTTGCGGTTCTCTTCCCTATTTCACAAAATTACCAACCTTATTGGAAGGCTTATATGTTATTCTTGAACTATCATGTTGCAGTAGGGAAGGTGTTTTTTTGAAAGTACTTATTGCCTCCACTAGAGAGCAGGAAGAAACCATAAGAGAATTAGTCCAGCATTTGAAAGTGGACATTTTTCCTCGTTTTTTTGAAAAAGAAGAATTACAGGAGATGTATGAAGTTGGTGTGCTCCAACTAGAAGACAATCATTTTAGCCTATTTGGCACTCTTCAGGAAGCTTTTAGAGTGATATCTAGTCTGCAAACAATTGTCTTCATCCTCGAAACAAAGGAACCTGCCAGTCTGCCTCTGCATTATCAGGAAATATTCGAAAAAAATGTGATGATTTTGCAAAGGTTTGATATTAGCTTTCCATTCTATCTTAGCCACTTTACGAATAAAAAAAGCTACATCTCTTATCTAGATTACGCTACACCAGCTAATACGTATTTGATTTGAGAGCTTTCTCAAAAGGGGTCGATCCTTTTGAGAAAGCTCTTTTTTTATAAACCTGCATCAATCCTATACTGTGTGGGAAGTGACCATAAAAAATCCCCCTGCCAGCAAAGAACAGGGGAGGCTGTTTAATTTTCTTTATTCACTTCAAGAAATTGTTCCAGCTTTTCTTTTGGCTGGCTGCCGACGAGACGTTGCTGCTCTACACCGTCTTTAAAGTAAACTAACGTTGGTGTGGATTCAATGTGATAGTCATTCCATCCATCTTCAAATTCCAGCAAATTGAACTGGTGGATAACAACATTTTTGTCTTTCGCAGCCGGCATCAGCACAGGAGTTGTTGCTTGGCAGTGAGGGCATGTCGGACTGTAAAAGTAAACGAACATATCTTCGCTATTTTCAAGTTTTTTCTCTAATTCGTCTGGTAGAATCAGGCTGCTGTAATTCGGATCATTGAGCTGCTTAATCGTTTCCGGATGAAGTTCGTCTTTACCATAAGGATTATCCTTGGCGGCTTCGTTTTGCTGGTACTTAGTAAGAAACGTAATTGCACCAAAGATAGCTAAAACAATAGCGCCAAAAATGATGATTTTCTTCATGTTAAACCTCTTTCTTTTCTTTAATAATCAGTAAGCTTGCTGTAAAAATAACAATGAATGCAGTCAGCGCTAAAAAAGGAATAGTAATGAAGCCAAGCCAATTTATATACATTCCTGTGCAGGGCACTCTCCCGCAGGCTGGAGCAGTATTCGAAAAAAAGTCAATCTTTTGAATGGCATAATGATAAATAGAAATACATGCTCCTGTTGCTGAAAGCAATAACGAATAGCGGGCGGCGGCTGCATCTTTTTTAATGACGGCCATGCCAAGAATCAAGACAAGGGGGTACATCAAAATTCTTTGATACCAGCATAGTTCGCACGGCTCGTATTTCATTACTTCTGAAAAGTACAAACTGCCAAGCATTGCAACAAAGGAAGTCCCCCATGCGGTCAGAAGCAAATTTTCTTTTTTCATACAATCTCCTTCTTCGTATAAATTTCTCTAAATGATTATAGTATTAATAATTAAAAAAAGTAAAATTATTCGCTTTGAAGAAAATGATCCGTCAATGAAAAAAGCAGCCGCGAAAGGAGGATGAAGTCCTTTCGGGCTGCTCATTACTGGTGGAATTCTTCTAGGTGTTTTAACGAGTTGGCATGTTCAATATAGTGGAATAACGTATAGAATGTTTTTTCCACAGCAGAATAGGAATTAGGAAATGAGCGGGCATGGAGAAAATGCTCAATTTTCTTTGAAAGCAGCTGATCATTCGTCCGTACCATTAATATCAGTAAATTGGTCCAATCAGAACGGTGTACATAGTAAAGTGCACGATCATAATCTGTATAATCCATTACTTATCCCCCCCTGTAGAGGAATTATCTATAGTATGTGTTCCCGCTGGCAGAACTCTCCCTGTAAATATTGGTGGAGGACCCGTTTGAAAATAGAAGGGGGATTCAGAGGAAAAAGGGTATGACCTTTTGTTTTTTTTCATAAGTATTTGTTAAAGGGCAAAAAGGGGGAAGTGAAAATGAATGAGGCAGAAATGAAAGACCTTCAGTATGCGATTGATGAAATTACGGAAATTGCGGCAGGATTCGGTCTTGACTTTTATCCGATGAGATATGAAATTTGCCCGGCGGAGATTATTTATACATTTGGTGCTTATGGCATGCCGACTCGCTTTTCACATTGGAGTTTCGGAAAACAATTTTTCAAAATGAAACTGCAATACGATTTAGGTCTAAGTAAAATATATGAACTCGTCATTAACTCCAATCCATGCTATGCTTTTTTGCTCGACACGAATTCATTGATTCAAAACAAGTTAATTGTCGCCCACGTACTGGCTCATTGCGATTTCTTTAAAAATAATGCCCGCTTTCAGCAGACGAACAGGAATATGGTAGAAAGTATGGCGGCAACCGCCGACAGAATTCGCCAATATGAAATTGATCACGGGAAAGAAACAGTCGAACAATTTTTGGATGCTGTTCTGGCTATTGAAGAGCATATTGACCCTTCGCTTCTACGACGGCAGCTTTCCTGGCAGACGGAAGAAGAAATCATAGTGGAAACAGAAAAACAAAAAGGGCCTTATGATGATCTTTGGTCGCTTGATGGAACGAATACATTAGAGCTTGTACCCAAAAAGCCTAAAAAGACGATCCCGCCTCACCCTGAGAAAGACATCATGCTGTTTATTGAACAGTACAGCCGTGACCTTGAAGACTGGCAGCGCGATATTATGACGATGGTACGTGAGGAAATGCTTTATTTCTGGCCGCAGCTGGAGACGAAAATCATGAATGAAGGCTGGGCATCTTACTGGCATCAGCGCATCATCCGTGAACTGGATTTAACCTCAGGAGAAGTGATTGAATTCGCTAAGTTAAATGCTGGAGTGGTTCAGCCGTCGCGCACATCGATTAATCCGTATTATTTAGGGTTGAAAATGTTTGAAGACATTGAGGAGCGCTATAACAATCCGACAGAGGAAATGAAGCGGCTTGGTGTCAAGCCGGGGTCAGGACGGGAGAAGATGTTTGAAGTTCGGGAAATTGAATCCGATATTTCCTTTTTGCGCAATTACTTAACGAAAGACCTTGTCTTAAGAGAGGATATGTATTTATTTCAGAAAAAAGGAAAGGATTACAAGATTACTGATAAAGAATGGACAAACGTACGTGATCAGCTCGTAAGCATGAGAGTCAACGGCGGCTTCCCTTATTTAACTGTTAATGACAGCGATTATATGAAAGCTGGGGAGCTGTACCTAGAGCATTGGTATGAAGGTATTGAACTTGATATCAAATACTTGGAAAAAGTTCTTCCGCATCTGTACACGCTTTGGGGAAGGACTGTTCATTTAGAGACAGTCATTGAAGACCGTCAAATTCTCTTCAGCTTCAGCGGCAGTAAAGTGCAGCGAAAATATTTATAATGGATGGGTGTCCGGACTTTCCCGGCCACCCGTTTTTTTGTTTGTCGTTTTATTTAGTGGCAGGAAGGGAAATATTCCTTCAGCCTAATCTTTAAAAAGGAGGAACGGGAAGAATGGGACTTGTTTTTATGTTCCTTTATTTTTTAATTGTTGCCTTTGTTATCGAAATTTCCGTTATGTTATTTAATTTAACTGGACTAGAAACAGATGTTTCTCGATATCAAGTTGTTTCGATGCTGACGAATACTGGTTTTACTACCGATGAAGCACAGCTCATTCTTGATCATCCTGTCCGCAGGCGGTTAAGCATGTTCCTCATTCTATTCGGCGCTTTTTCCCTTGCAGTGATTATCTCTTCCATCACCAATATTTTAGCTGATGATTTACGGTTAAAAGAATTGGCTCTGATTAATGTTGTTCTTCTCATCCTAGTGCTCGCCGGTAAAACTCCTTTTATTAGGCACAAGCTGCAAAAGAAACTTAGTTACGAAATGGAAAAGAAACTCGAAATTTCAGAACTCCCAGTTAAAGATGCTCTGTATTTGAATGAGGATGACTTAGTCACGGATGTTGTGATTGACGAGAGTTCCGAATTCATCGGCAAGAAAACAACAGAGCTCATAAGAAGGGATGAGGATGTTAATATTTTATTCATTAAGCGAGGAAAAGTCTATGTACGCAGTAGTCTCGCCAGTGAAAAAATTCAAGAAGGTGATCAATTGTTCATTTATGGAAATAAAAAAACAATAAAGAAGCGCTTGTTACAAGATAAGGGCCAAAACAAAAGCTCATCCAACTGAGCTGTGAGGCTGTTGACAAGCGATCTGCTTCTTCGCTGCTCACCTGTCTAGGGTGTTCAAGTTCCTTGTCGGTCACTCTTGCTCTGGATCTTCGCAAAACGCGTCTTCAATCAGCCTAAAAGTGTCTAAAGCAGGATTTGCTTATCATCTAAAAGCTTGTTAGATGGAACTTTCTGTTTGACCATTTATCTCTTGTAAACGCTCCATAATGCGGCGCTTTTTGTAGAGCATCATACCGGTTTCAGCAATGTCAAGAATCGCTGACCGATTTGTGAAAGCACCGAATGCAATTCCGGCTACGGGAACGAGCTGCATCATTTTCTTCCAGCCGAATTGGTCACGATACGTATAAATGACTTCTCGCCATCCTTGTAATTGAGACAGCATTTCTCTGTTCTTCACCTGTCCGCGGTAACAAGCAGACAAGTCATTTAAGATGGCTTGTTTGCCTACAACGTCAGAGGATGTGAACTGAAGGCATTTAATAATAAATACACGTTCCTCCTTTTCGTTCGGATCATAACCGTATGTGATGGCAAGATCTTGAAGTGTTTTTAAAGACAAACCGAGCAGCAGGGGGATGTCCACAGCAAGAGTGAATACACCGCCAATGCCTGTTGAAGCTCCCTGGACAGTCGCCATATTTGCCCGCGAGTTTTTCAAGCTTTCACTAACGAAGTCCATCTTTTCAATTGGGACAGAACGGACATCGTGAATGGATTGAATAACGAGTTCAGGATTAGCTTCTTGAATTTTGTTCAGCACGCTCTTTTCCTGAATTAAATATTGTCCGCCTGTTTGAATGAAATTTCCGATCTCATCAAGAAGCTGACTAATCTTGTTTTGAATGACTTTTGGTGTGATCTTATCAAGCAGTTTAAATGGAAGGCGGGCTACTTTTTCCCAAATCCATAGACGCTTTTGGTCTTTTTCCCATTTTTCAATTGCTGAGAGTTCGGTGAGCAATTGTTCTTTCGTTTCCATGTTTACCTCATCCTTTTTTGATCGTTAATAAATGTACGGCGGCAGCCTGACTGAAGTTTCAAATTTATTTGAATGCAAGAAGAGTGCTTATTGATTTGCCATCTATTTGGGGGTGACAGGTACTAGGAATGAAACATATGAAATAGTCACAGTTAAAGGTTATTCATTCCATTTTTATAATGAACAGTTTAATGGTTTTTCCAATTTTCTTACATAATGTCATTCTATATTGCATACGATTTGGTAAGCTGCTTATTTCCCTGTTTCAGTGTAAGGGGCTGGAAATAGTCCAGGGAGTCATAGTTCAAAGTATAGGAGTCCGTTGTTTATTCCTTGGCTATGTTAACGATTATTGTTGATTTTGCTGCTTTGTTGATTGGAGCAGCGACCATCGTTCAGCAATATCGTTTACAGAATGTTTGCCATTAAAAAGCAGGGTTCAAATTCGGAGCCGTATTGGATTCGACAAAACTTTAAACGTTTGAGAGGCAATAAGCAGTGTGTCTTCATTCAGTTCAATGCTTTTTCTTTTCAGTGCAGCTTCCTCCAGCCCGATTCTATTTCTTCCATCGTATCAAATAAATAGAGCACACGCTATAACATAAGAGGGGCTGTATAGGTTTGACAAGCAAATGAGCAGGGTACATTTAACGAGAGATACTATCCCATTATTCAGCATAAGAAAGGAGAATGGTGATGAAGCTTACTGGTAAAATTATTATTGCCCTGATTGCTGGTGCGATAGTCGGGCTGCTGCTCAATATTTTTGCTCCAAGTCTTTATAATGTGTTAGATCCATATGTCTTTACTCCGCTTGGGCGTATTTTTCTGAACCTCATCAGTATGCTTGTTGTACCAATTGTATTTCTATCCATCATTCTCGGAGCTGCCGGCCTAGGGGACCCTAAAAAGCTCGGCAGAATCGGATTGAAAACGATTTCCTATTTTTTAATTACTACATGTATCGCAATTATTATTGGATTAATCATTGCAGGAGTCGTTGAGCCGGGGGGAGCAGGAAGTTTTGACACGAAAAATGCAGAATTTTCCGCTGAAGAAGCTCCTCCTGTAAGTGAAACATTATTGAATATTATTCCGAAAAATCCGCTTAATGCAATGACACAAGGGAACATGCTGCAAATTATTGCTTTCGCTCTTTTTATCGGTCTTGCGCTCACCGCGCTTGGAGAAAGAACGAAAGGGTTACTTCATTTAGTTGAGCAGGGAAATGATGTCATGATGTATCTAGTCGGCTTCGTCATGAAGTTTGCTCCATATGGTACATTCGGGTTGATTGCTTCAGCAATCGGCAGTCAAGGATGGTCGGCAGTTAAAGCGATGGGTGTTTATATGATTTGCGTTCTTGCTGCCTTAATTATTCATGGACTGCTCACGTATGGAGGAACCATCTTACTGCTTGCTAGAAAAAGCCCGGTCTGGTTTTTCAAAAACTTCGCGCCTGCAATGAGTGTCGCATTCAGTACATCAAGCAGTAACGCAACGCTGCCTATTTCTATGGATGTAGCGCAAAAGCGTTTGAATGTACCAAAATCGGTCAGTTCCTTCGTTCAGCCGCTTGGCGCCACGATCAATATGGACGGAACAGCGATTATGCAAGGTGTTGCTACTCTCTTTATTGCTCAAGTATACGGGATTGATTTAACGATGGGGGAACTGGCAACAGTTGTACTGACAGCTGTTTTGGCAAGCATTGGAACGGCTGGTGTGCCTGGTGTAGGGTTAATTATGCTCGCAATGGTATTAAGCAGTGTTGGCTTGCCAGTAGAGGGAATCGGTCTTATTCTCGGAATCGACCGTGTACTTGATATGGCACGAACAGCTATCAATATTTCAGGCGATGCCGCTTGTGCTGTGTTCGTTGCAGAGACGGAAAAGAAGAAGACAATAAAAGAACAGCGATCTGGTGCTTAAACGAGAAGCAGCAAGTGTGGCGAAAAAGGCACATTTGCTGCTTTTTTATTTTTAACTTCTTTTGGTTATAGTATAATAACACTATCAATAGCCTGTAAAAGGAGATAAATACCTATGAATCTCGGTGCTGGAGAAATAGCTATTATTATCATTGTGGCCTTGTTGCTTTTTGGACCTTCTAAGCTTCCGCAGCTCGGTAAAGCAGCGGGACAGACATTGCATGAATTTAAACGCGGCATGAAGGGTATCATGGAAGATGAAGAAGAGAAAAAGAATAAAGTCAAATAAATGGAATGGATGAAGGGCTGATGGTGACTAACCGTCAGCTTTTTTACTATGTTGTAACAAATGAAAAATAGTTGAAAATTGGCGATCGAACATGCATCAGTTATAATAAAAGTCTTATTGTGCCCAGCAAAATTGCTCTAGCTGGCTGCCTATGCTCGGCACAATTTAATTGAAATCTGAGCCATAGTGAAAGGCAAAGAGGACCTTGGCTTATTCGGGAGGAACGACATACAAGTATGAATGCAATTAGCAAGTTTATCAAAAATTTGTGGAAAAAATTCCATTTAACGCAAATTACGATCTTAGTTGTGTCTGTGATGATTTTAGGGGGACTTGGGTTTATTGTGTTCTTTATGAAATCTGCGGACGTAGAGACGTTAAAAAAGGGATTGTCTCAATCCACCGTTCTTTATGATGTAAACGGAAATAAAGCGAGCAAATTGTCTGCTAACCGATCAGACAGCGTACCGATTGAACGAATGCCGAAACACTTACAGGATGCAGTCGTAGCGATTGAAGATCATCGTTTTTACGAGCATAGCGGCTTTGACATGAAGGGAATGGGCCGGGCATTTATTAAAAATACTTTTTCTGGCGATGTCGTGCAGGGAGGAAGTACAATTACCCAGCAGTTAACGAAAAATGCCCTATTGTCACCCGAACAAACATATAAAAGAAAAGTGGAAGAACTGTTTCTAGCTATTGAAATTGAAAAGGTGTACAAGAAAAAGGAAATATTGGAAATGTATTTGAACACCATTTATTTTGGCAGCGGGGCATGGGGGGTTCAAAATGCTTCGAAAAAATATTTCGGCAAGGATGTAAGTGAGCTGACGCTCAGCCAATCTGCTATGCTTGCGGGCATCATTAAAGCGCCTTCTGTGCTTGACCCTTATAAAAACTTAGGAAAGGCTATGGCACGAAGAAATGTCGTACTTGATCAAATGGTGAAGTATGGCTACATTACAAGTGAAGAAGCAGAAAGTGCCAAGAATAAACGAGTCTTTCTCGATGATGAAAGCAGTGACCCATTAAAAGGGAAATATCCATATTACGCTGATGCAGTCATAAACGAAGCCATTAACCGATATGGACTGACGCAAAATGATCTGTTAACGAAAGGGTATGAAATCTATACAGCTATGGATCAAGGTGTACAAGAAGGGTTAGAACGTGTGTATGAAAAAGATTGGCTCTTTCCGAACTCTGTGAACGGGGATCCCTCCCAAAGTGCGGCGATTTTGTTAAATCCGAAAACAGGCGGGGTCATGGCGATTGTCGGAAAACGGGGAGAGCATGTGTTTAGAGGGTTTAACTATGCTACACAGATGAGAACGTCTCCAGGTTCAACGCTAAAACCACTAGCTGTGTATACACCCGCTTTAGAAGCTGGATATGAACCCACATCTATGCTGAAGGATGAACCAATGACATTCGGGGACTATGAACCGGCCAATTATGGGGGAACATATCACGGAGAAGTGTCTATGAACAAGGCGCTTGAGAAATCTCTTAATATCCCGGCTGTTTGGCTGCTAGATGAAATTGGTCTGTCAAAAGGAATGGATGCACTTGAACGCTTTGGCATACCGCTGGAAGAAAAGGATAAAAGCTTGGCTATTGCTTTAGGCGGCATGACAAAAGGCGTCGCTCCCCTGCATATCGCACAGGCTTACACGGCATTTCCGAATGGCGGTGTGCGCAAAGAACATTTCTTTATTCAAAAGATTATCGGGCCGGAAGGTGAGATTAAGCCGCAGTGGACACCTAAGGAAACAAAAGTAACAACAAAAGAAGTGGCAGATGAAGTGAATGCTATGCTGCTAAATGTGGTCAAAAAGGGCTCAGGAAAAAAAGCTAAAATACCGGGATTGGAACTTGCAGGAAAAACTGGTTCTACTCAAGTGCCGATTGAAGGCATTAAGGGAACGAAAGACCAGTGGTTTGTCGGCTATACCCCAGATGTTGTAGGAACAGTATGGATTGGTGTAGAAAAAGTGGACGAACATCATTACCTTACTAAAAACAGTTCAGATGGAGCCGTGCCGTTATTTAAAGAAATTATGCAGGAGATTAGGCCGGATTTAGACGGTACTTCATTTGATGTGGAGTCGATCGAAGAAAAGAAGGAACCAGAAAAAGAGAAAAATTGGTTTGAGAAAGCAATTGACCAATGGAGTGAACTATTTTAAAGGCTACGTTAATAACTATTGTTGAATTTGCCCCTTTGCTGATTGGAGAGGAAGACATTAGACTTCTGCAGGAAAAGCGTGTCTAGACGATGGTCCCGGACCGCTCTCAGCAGAAATCAACATGGGAGGAGCAAAGCCACTTAAGAAACGGTCCCAAAATATATTAATTTTTGGGACCGTTTTTTTATAATCAAAAATTTAATGCATATATTACTTGAGGTGAAAAAATTCTGAAGGAACCAAGCAATAAAAAAATTCGAAAATTCGCCCAATTTCTACAAGAAAGAACAAAGGCCCCTTAGATCAGGGGTTGTAAGCGATTGCAGATATTAGTTAAGGAAATTCAATCATTTTAATTGTCTAAAAATTTCATAAAAGGTGTTGACCAATAAGGAAAAGCAAGATATGATTGTCCTCAATTAAACTTACTTTTTAAATTTGAACGACTATTCCAATGATTGATAATTCAAAGAAATATAAGACTGAAAAGCTAGTGTATCTTTTCGCCCTTAAGCGAGAGAGATATATGAAGTTTTAGTAGCGTATGCAGCTTTAAGACACCTGGAGGAGATATTATGCGCAGTGATATGATAAAGAAGGGGATTGAACGGGCTCCCCACCGCAGCCTGCTTTACGCAGCTGGGGTAAAAACAGAAGACTTGCATAAACCTTTTATCGGGGTTTGTAACTCTTACATTGACATTATTCCGGGTCACGTCCACTTAAATAAATTTGCGGAAGTTGTTAAAGAAGCCATTCGTGAAGCTGGGGGCGTTCCTTTCGAATTCAATACGATCGGGGTGGATGATGGTATTGCGATGGGCCATATCGGCATGCGGTACTCATTGCCGAGCAGGGAGCTGATCGCTGATGCTGCTGAAACAGTTATTAATGCTCACTGGTTTGATGGAGTCTTCTATATTCCAAACTGTGACAAAATTACTCCGGGCATGCTAATGGCAGCTGCCAGAACGAATGTCCCTTCTGTATTTGTTTCAGGCGGTCCTATGGAAGGCGGAAAAACAAAGGCAGGAAAGCCACTGTCGCTTGTTTCTGTATTTGAGGGCGTTGGCGCTCACCTTTCAGGAAAGATGTCAGCGGAAGAATTGCTGGAAATTGAATCAAGTGCTTGTCCAACATGCGGATCTTGTTCGGGAATGTTCACAGCTAACTCCATGAACTCTTTAATGGAGATTCTTGGAATGACACCACCGGGCAATGCAACGATTGTAGCTACATCAAATGAACGTCACAAGTTAATTAAACAAGCGGTTCAACACTTAATGGATGCCATTAAAAATGATGTGAAGCCGAGAGATATTATTACAAAAGAAGCTATTGATGATGCATTTGCACTTGATATGGCAATGGGTGGTTCAACGAATACCGTTCTCCATACATTAGCAATTGCACATGAGGCAGAAATCGATTACGATTTAAGCCAAATCAATGAAATCGCTAAAAAAGTACCTTACTTGTCAAAAATTAGCCCTGCTTCTGATTATACAATGCAAGACGTTCATGAAGCTGGCGGTATTAGTGCCATTATTAATGAACTGTGCAGCATAGGCGCTTTAAATAAAGATCGGATTACTGTTACTGGGAAATCTGTTTATGAAAATGTAAAAGATGCAGAAATTATTAATGATCAAGTGATCCGCAGAAGCGGCAATCCTTACAGCCCTGTAGGCGGCTTATCTATCTTATTCGGAAACTTAGCTCCAGATGGCGGGGTAATCAAAGTAGGGGCTGTTGATCCTTCTATTACGACATTTACTGGAGAAGCCATTGTATTTGAATCTCAAGAAGCAGCTCAGGAAGGCATTGATAACGGTACGGTCCAAGCTGGTCACGTAGTTGTGATTCGTTATGAAGGCCCTAAAGGGGGACCGGGCATGCCAGAAATGCTTGCACCTACATCAGCTATCGCTGGTCGTGGACTTGACAAGAAAGTCGCATTAATAACAGATGGAAGATTCTCCGGGGCTTCCCGTGGTATTTCCATCGGACATATTTCACCAGAAGCAGCTGAAGGCGGCCCAATCGCTTTCGTTGAAAATGGAGATAAAATTATTATCGACTTGCCTGGTCGAACAATAAATGTTGTTCTAACAGAAGAAGAGCTGGCGGAAAGAAAGAAAAACTGGGTGCAGCCAGAACCAAAGATTAAAAAAGGTTACTTAGCAAGATATTCTAAGCTTGTGACTTCTGCTAATACAGGCGGAGTTATGAAAATTTAATCACTAAAACGTGGACGAGGAAAAAGTTGTAAGACAAGGTATTCACAGAGAGCCGGCGGTGCTGGAAGCCGGTAATACCCCTTACAGCGACATCCCCTCAGAGTGCGGATCTGAACGGAGACTATTAGGATCGGCCGAGTATCATTACTCGTTATCAAAAAGGACAATAATTAAATTGTCCATGAGGTGGCATTTGTGAGAGTGCCATAAACCAGGGTGGTACCGTGGAAGGAAAAGTCTTTTCACCCCTGCGCTTAATGGATCAGTAGGCGTGAGGGTGTAAAGGCTTTTCTTTTTGCTTTTACTTAAAGAGCCAATCACTCTTGCGATTTAGGAAAACAACCATTTTGGAGGGAAACTGCATGAATGCAAATGTAAAAACAAAAGCCAAACCGTTGACTCAAGCCATGAGTGGAGCTGAACTCTTTATTGAATCATTGAAAAAAGAAGAGGTAGAAGTGGTTTTTGGTTATCCAGGAGGAGCCGTTCTTCCATTGTATGATGCCTTATATAGAAACCCGATCCGGCATATTTTAGCAAGACACGAACAGGCTGCAATTCATGCAGCTGAAGGATATGCAAGAGTATCAGGCAAGCCCGGAGTTGTTATCGCTACTTCAGGACCAGGAGCGACAAACCTTGTGACGGGTATTACAGATGCAATGATGGACTCCCTTCCACTTGTTGTCTTTACAGGGCAGGTAGCAACAGGAGTCATTGGAACGGATGCTTTCCAAGAAGCTGATGTCATTGGAATTACGATGCCAATTACAAAACACAATTACCAAGTACGGGATTTACAAGAGCTGCCGCGAATTATTCGCGAAGCGTTTCACATTGCGACAACAGGCCGCCCTGGCCCGGTATTAATTGATATTCCAAAAGATATTGCTACAACGATCTCAAATCCTAAATTTGTAACAGAGATTGATTTACCGGGGTATCAGCCAAATACAATGCCTAATATTCTGCAAATTAAGAAATTAGCAGATGCTATTGCTCAAGCTAAAAAGCCGGTTATTTTGGCTGGTGCGGGCATCCTTCACGGAAAAGCATCGGAACAGCTGCTTTCTTTAGTGGAAAAAACGAATATTCCAGTTGTTAATACGCTTCTAGGACTTGGTTCATTTCCGTCTGACCACCCGTTGTTTTTAGGAATGGGAGGCATGCACGGAACGTACACAGCGAATATGGCAATGTACGAAGCGGATTTATTAATCAATATCGGCGCTCGGTTTGATGACCGTTTAACAGGCAATCTTCAGCATTTTGCACCAACAGCACTCATTGCTCATATCGACATTGATCCAGCGGAAATCGGCAAAAACTTGGAAACGCATATTCCAATCGTAGCGGATGCGAAGGAAGCGTTAAAGACGTTGCTTGAATGTGATTTAACGACACCAGCGGCTGATGAGTGGAGAGCACAGTTGAAGCAGAACAAGAAAGAATATCCACTTTGGAATTCTGATGATGAAGAAGGGATCTCTCCTCAGAGATTAACACAGACTATTCATGAAATTACGAATGGTCAAGCGATTGTAACGACAGATGTTGGCCAGCATCAAATGTGGGCAGCGCAATATTATGGATTTAATGATCCGAGCCGCTGGGTGACATCAGGAGGACTGGGAACGATGGGATTTGGTTTCCCTGCTGCCATTGGTGCACAGATTGCATACCCGGATGACACAGTTGTGTCTGTTGTAGGGGATGCTGGATTCCAGATGACTTTACAAGAGCTTGGTCTTGTCGCCGAGCTAAACTTGCCAGTTAAGATTGTCGTATATAATAACCAAGCGTTAGGAATGGTTAGACAATGGCAGGAAGAGTTCTATGAGGAACGATATTCGCAATCATTACTTCCTTGCCAGCCGGATTTTGTGAAGCTGGCAGAGGCTTATGGAATCAAGGGATACTCAGTTTCGACGGAGGAAGAAGCGGAACAAGTGCTGAGAGAAACATTAAATAGCCGTGAACCGGTTTTAATTGACTGCCGAATCAAGCAGAAAGAAAAAGTATTCCCGATGATTGCTCCAGGAAAAGGACTTCATGAAATGATTGGGGTGAAACCATGAAACGTACTGTGACTGTAACGGTACTTAATCGAAGTGGCGTATTGAACAGAATTACTGGATTGTTTACGAAAAGACAATTTAACATTGAAAGCATTACCGTAGGTCCTACGGAAACAGAAGGTATTTCCAAAATGACATTTATTGTTCATGTAGAAGATGAGCGTACTGCAGAGCAAGTATTGAAACAGCTTAACAAGCAAGTAGATGTTCTGAAAGTATCTGACATCACTAATCAAGCGGTTGTATCTAGAGAGCTTGCGTTGATTAAAGTCATTACTACGCCAAATACCCGAGCGGAAATTAATGTCATTATCGAACCGTTCCGGGCAACGATTATTGACGTAGCGAAAGATAGTGTCACGATCCAAGTCGTTGGCAACTTTGAAAAAATTGAAGCAATGATTGATCTGCTTCGCCCTTACGGTATTAAGGAATTATCGCGTACAGGCCAAACAGCCTTGACACGCGGCTCACAAAAACAGGTAACAGAATTAAAGCAGTATTCAATTTTAAAATAGGCTATGTTAATGATTGTGGTTGATTTTGCTGCTTTGTTAATTCGAGCAGAAAGCAAGAGGCAACTTTAATAAGCCTTAAAATAAAAAAACAATTAATTTTGGAGGATGATGAAAAATGGCAAAGGTATATTATAACGGAGATATTAACGAGGCAGTTTTAGCAAATAAGAAAGTAGCAATCATCGGATACGGTTCTCAAGGACATGCACATGCACAAAACTTACGTGAAAGCGGAGTAGATGTAATTGTAGGTTTACGTCCAGGGAAATCTTGGGATCAAGCAAAAGAAGATGGCTTTGATGTAAAATCAGTTCGTGAAGCAAGTGCTGAAGCTGACTTAATCATGATTCTTCTTCCAGACGAGTATCAAACAGCAGTTTACAAAAATGAAATCGAACCTGAATTAAACGCAGGAAAAACATTAGCATTTGCTCATGGATTCAACGTTCACTTCAACCAAATCGTACCACCTGCAGATGTAGATGTATTCTTAGCTGCTCCTAAAGGCCCTGGTCATTTAGTACGCCGCACGTACGAAGAAGGTGCAGGTGTACCAGGCTTAATCGCTATTTATCAAGATGTTACAGGCCAAGCGAAAGATATCGCTCTTGCTTACGCAAAAGGTATCGGTTCTGCGCGTGCAGGTGTATTAGAAACTACATTCCAAGAAGAAACAGAAACAGATTTATTCGGTGAGCAAGCTGTTCTTTGCGGCGGTGTATCTGCTCTTGTAAAAGCTGGATTTGAAACATTAATCGAAGCAGGCTACCAACCAGAAGTTGCTTACTTTGAGTGTTTACATGAACTTAAATTAATCGTTGACTTAATGTATGAAGGCGGCCTTGAAGGCATGAGATATTCAATTTCTGATACAGCACAGTGGGGTGACTTCGTATCAGGTCCACGCGTAATTACAGCGGAAACAAAAGAGCGTATGGGTGAAGTATTAAAAGACATTCAAACAGGTAAATTTGCGAAAGGCTGGCTTCTTGAAAATCAGTTGAACCGTCCTGAATTCACTGCGATCAATGCAAGCGAAAGCAAACATCCAATTGAAGTAGTAGGAAGAGAACTTCGTAAAATGATGCCATTTGTAAAAAAACAATCTAAGAAGGAAGTGTCTGCTGGTGCGCAAGGTTGAAATCTTTGACACAACGTTAAGAGATGGAGAACAGTCAGCAGGAGTTAACTTAAATACCCTTGAAAAATTAGAAATCGCCAAGCAACTTGAAAGACTTGGGGTCGACGTCATTGAAGCGGGCTTTCCAGCCGCTTCAAGGGGCGACCTTGAAGCAGTTAAGATGATTGCTAATACGGTGAAAAACAGCTCCGTGACTGGCCTTGCCCGTTCGCATCAAAAAGATATTGATGCAGCATGGGAAGCGCTGAAAGAATCAGCAGAACCTCGCATTCACGTCTTTTTAGCTACTTCACCGATTCATCGTGAATATAAGTTGAAAATGACAAAGGATGAAGTGGTTGAAAGAGCGGTAGAAGCTGTTAAGTACGCAAAAGCAAAATTTGCAAAAGTTCAATTTTCTGCAGAAGATGCATGCCGTACAGAGCCTGAATTTCTAGCAAGGGTAACAGAAGCGGTTATCAATGCCGGAGCTTCTGTCGTTAATATTCCAGACACAGTTGGCTATATTACTCCAAAAGAAATTAAAGACTTGTTTTTATATTTAAGAAATAACGTATCGAATATCGACAAGGCTATTTTGTCTGCTCACTGTCATGATGATCTTGGAATGGCTACAGCTAATTCATTAGCAGCAATTGAAGGCGGAGCTGGCCAAGTAGAGGGTACAATTAATGGAATCGGTGAGCGTGCTGGTAACGTAGCACTTGAAGAAGTAGCCGTTGCTCTTTATATCCGCAATGATTTCTATGGTGCGACAACGAATATGAAGCTGAATGAAATCAAACGGACAAGCAGCCTTGTATCCAAATTAACAGGCATGATTGTACCAGCGAACAAAGCTGTCATCGGCGACAATGCTTTTGCGCATGAGTCAGGTATTCACCAAGATGGCGTATTGAAGGAAAAAACAACATACGAAATTATTACACCAGAATTGATTGGTGTGAATTCTAATAAGCTTGTCCTTGGTAAACATTCTGGACGTCATGCGTTTAAAAATAAAGCGATTGAGCTTGGCTTTGAGCTAACAGATGAAAAATTAAATGAATCGTTCCAGGCATTTAAAGACTTGGCTGACAAGAAGAAGGAAATTACAGATGAAGATCTCTTCTCGATTCTTGCAGATAAACAAACGCAAGCAGCGGATGTTGAGCGTTATGAATTAAATAGCATTCAAGTCCAATATGGAACGGAACACATTCCGACAGCTACAGTTTCTGCAACATTGCCGAATGGCGAACAAGTGACAGAAGCCGCTACTGGATCTGGAAGTGTTGAAGCAATTTATAATACACTTGAGCGCCTTCTTGATGAACCGGTTAAACTGCATGATTACAAAATCAATTCAGTCAGCGCCGGCCGCGATGCTCTCGCAGAAGTATACGTTCGAATTAAGCATAAAGGAATCGAAACGAGCGGACGGGGAACAGCGCAGGACGTTCTTGAAGCATCTGCCCGCGCTTACTTAAATGCTGTTAATCGAGTATTAACGTTAGAAGCTCAACAGTTAGAAGCACAAAAAGTACACATTTGATGTAACGGAGGGGTTAACGTGAAAAAGAACATTGCAGTACTGCCTGGAGACGGGGTCGGCCGGGAAGTAGCAGGAGGAGCCACTGCCGTTCTTAAAGCAGTTGGTGAGCGATTCGGCCATGAGTTTGAATTTGAATATGCCAATATCGGCGGAGCAGCCATTGATGAATCAAACAATCCTCTCCCAAATGAAACACTAGAACTTTGTAAGCAAAGCGATGCAGTTTTCTTAGGAGCAGTAGGCGGCCCTAAATGGGATAACCTGCCTACTCATATACGTCCAGAGCGCGGGCTTCTAGCTATTCGTAAAGAACTAGGTTTATTTGCCAACCTTCGTCCGGTTATTGGATTTAACAGCTTGCTGCAATCTTCGCCACTTAAGCCTGAAATTGCAGAAAATGTAAATTTAATGATTGTGCGTGAGTTAACCGGCGGATTGTATTTTGGAAAGCCGAGTGAACGCCGTGGAGAAAATCAAGAGGCCGTTGTTGATACGCTGCAATATACAAGAAAAGAAATTGAGCGCATTGTGGAAAAAGCATTTGAGCTTGCCATGATCCGCAACAAAAAGCTTACTTCTGTTGATAAAGCGAACGTATTGGAGTCCAGCCGTATGTGGCGCGAAATTGTCAACGAAAAGGCAGAATTGTATCCACAAGTTGCAGTAGATCATATGTATGTTGATGCTGCCGCGATGAAGCTGATCAGCAATCCGAGAGATTTTGATGTCGTTGTTACTGAGAATTTATTTGGTGACATTTTAAGTGATGAAGCTTCGATGATTACAGGATCCCTCGGTATGCTTCCTTCTGCAAGCTTGACAGAAGATGGATTCGGTTTATATGAACCAGTTCATGGATCAGCACCTGATATTGCGGGTCTTAATAAAGCCAATCCAATGGCAATGATTTTATCAGCAGCTTTAATGTTGAAATATTCGTTCCAAATGCGAGAAGAAGCTGAAGCCATTGAACAGGCAGTTCAAGAAGTGTTGAATGAGGGCTACCGGACAGTGGATCTTCAAGCGACAGGAAATACTGTTGTTGGCACAGATCAAATGATTGATCTAGTCGTTCAACGCGTAAAAGAAGGTTCAGCTATTTCTTCTATTATGGGCGTTTATATGTAATGTGAAAATCAATGAACATAAACTTAGAAGGATTCCGCTTTTCCTATAAGGAAATCGGAATCCCTCTTTTTTAAAAAAAGACAGTGGGGGGCTGTTTTATGGCACCGAAAACAATTATCGAGAAAATTTGGGAACAGCATGTAGTACACAGCGAAGAAGGAAAACCGGACCTTTTATATATTGATCTCCACTTAGTACATGAAGTAACTTCTCCGCAAGCATTTGAAGGCCTGCGAATGAATAACCGCAAAGTGCGCCGTCCGGATTTAACATATGCCACAATGGATCATAATGTGCCGACGGTTAACCGCCACATTATTAATGACCCTATTTCTAAAACGCAAATGAAAACACTAGAGCAGAACTGTAAAGAGTTTGGAGTGGAATTGGCTGATATTAATCATCCGGATCAAGGAATTGTTCACGTCATTGGACCGGAGCTTGGATTAACACAGCCAGGAAAAACAATTGTCTGTGGAGACAGCCATACATCTACACACGGTGCATTCGGTGCGTTGTCTTTTGGTATTGGAACGAGTGAAGTAGAACACGTTCTTGCTACGCAAACACTTTGGCAAACAAAACCGAAAACATTACAAATTAAAGTAACTGGAAAGCTTGGTTTCGGTGTAACAGCGAAAGATTTAATTTTGGCTATTATTGCTAAATATGGTGTGAATGCAGGTACTGGTTATGTTATGGAATATACAGGCGAAGCGATTCAGAATTTGTCAATGGAAGAGCGGATGACAGTCTGTAACATGTCGATCGAAGCAGGAGCACGTGCCGGCTTAATTAGTCCAGATGAAAAAACAGTGGAGTACTTAAGAGGCCGTCGCTATGCGCCACAAGGCGAGGCATTTGAGAGAGCAGCAGAACATTGGCTTTCACTTGCTACAGATGAAGGAGCAGAATACGACCTTACGCTTGAAATTGCTGGCGAGGAAATTGAACCACAAGTAACTTGGGGAACAAATCCATCCATGGGAAGCGGTATCAGTGCTTCTGTACCGAATCCTGAGCAATTTGAACGTCAGGCAGACCGCGAATCTGTTGCACATGCATTGGAGTATATGGAGCTTTCAGCTGGAACGAAATTGGAAGATATTCCAGTTGATTATGTGTTCATCGGTTCTTGTACAAACTCACGTCTGAGCGACTTGCGTGCAGCTGCTGAAGTGGCAAAAGGAAGAAAAGTGCAAGAAGGGGTAACGGCGATCGTTGTTCCAGGATCACAGACAGTGAAGCTGGCTGCAGAAGCGGAAGGATTAGATAAAATCTTTACTGAAGCGGGCTTTGAATGGCGGGAGTCTGGCTGCAGTATGTGTCTTGCAATGAATGATGATATTGTTCCATCAGGCAAGCGCTGTGCATCTACGTCTAACCGTAACTTTGAAGGACGTCAAGGAAATGGTTCAAAAACACATTTGTTGAGCCCAGCGATGGCTGCAGCTGCAGCTGTGACAGGGAAGTTCACTGATGTACGTAAATTAGCCGGAGTTCATCAATAAGGGGGAAGAATCATGAAAGCAATTAATACATTTAATGGAATTGTCTGCCCTCTCAACCGTGCAAATGTCGATACGGATCAAATTATCCCGAAGCAGTTTCTTAAACGGATTGAACGGCAAGGCTTTGGCCAATTCTTATTTCATCATTGGCGTTTTGATGATGATGGGAATAAAAGAGAAGATTTTGTAATGAATCAAATGCAGTATGAGCAGGCGGAAATTTTAGTTTCAGGTGAAAACTTCGGCTGTGGTTCATCAAGGGAGCATGCTCCATGGGCGTTGCTTGATTATGGTTTTCGAATCATTATTGCGCCTAGCTTTGCTGATATTTTTTACAACAACTGTGTAAAAAATGGTATTCTAGCTATTCGTTTGACAGAAGATGAAGTCAACGCAGTTATGGAAAAGGCGAAAGAACCTGGCTACCGCTTATTCGTTAATTTGAAAGAACAGGACATCACTGACCGAAAAGGATTTTCAGCTAGCTTTGATATCGATCCTTATTGGAAGGAAATGCTTTTAAATGGCTGGGATGAAATAGCGGTTACGCTTAACCATGAAGATGAAATTAGCAGCTACGAAAATAAAATCGCAGCAGGAAAATAAGAAAAAAGCAAGGGGTTCCAAGCTGTTTTTTAAGATGAAATGCGCGAAAAATCATGTGACGAACAAGATGATTTAGCGCAGCTTCACTTGAAAAAGTTTGTTTTAGATACTTTAGACTGATTGAAAATGTTTGTCTTTCAAGGCGCGAAGTCTGATGGGGAGCGGAGTGACTAGAAAGGCCATGAGAACCGCAGACAGACGAGAAACGAAGAAAGCTGGCGTTTGTCAATAGCCTGAGACCACGGTATATGCCGTGGTCTTTTTCTTATGCTTCCGTTTAATCATAGAATGGCCCCTGAATCTGTATCAATAAATAGAAACTCGTTCGAAACATATAATTTATAAAGATCATTATGTCACTTTTCATGCTGTATGGGTATGGACCTTTCGTTTTAATGTAAACCGTTTGTTTTTATGTTCATTTATTGGAATGATTTATATGGAAACAGGGAAAAGTGATAGAGGAGCATGAGACGGAGGAGGAATAAAAATGGACTTTCGGATAGAACACGATACGCTGGGAGAAATGAAAGTGCCGGCCGATAAGTATTGGGGTGCACAAACTCAGCGCAGTAAAGAGAATTTTCCGATAGGGATCGAGAAAATGCCGATTGAAGTCATACATGCGTTCGCTCATTTGAAGAAAGCGGCAGCAATTGTCAACGGACAGCTGGGGAAATTACCAGATGAGAAAAAAGAAGTCATTGTCCGTGCATGCGATGAAATCATTGCGGGAAAGTGGGATGGTCACTTTCCACTCGTTGTCTGGCAGACAGGCAGCGGCACTCAGTCTAATATGAATGTGAACGAAGTGACAGCTAGAAGGGGAAATGAACTAACAGGCAAAGAGTCGTTTATTCATCCCAATGATGATGTGAATATGTCGCAAAGCTCAAATGATACCTTTCCAACAGCCATGCATATTGCTGCCTATCACGAAGTTGAAAAGCTGCTGAAGCCGGCGCTTATTCAGTTCGAACAAACCCTTGAACAAAAAGAAAAAGAATATATGAACATTATTAAAATTGGACGTACTCATTTGCAAGATGCTACACCATTAACGCTTGGGCAGGAAATTTCCGGATGGCGCAAGATGGTTCAACGCAGCAGTGAAATGATTGAACAATCCCAGCAATATTTGCTCAGCCTCGCTATTGGAGGCACAGCTGTCGGCACTGGGATCAATGCTGATCCGTCATTTGGAGAGAAAGTAGCAGAACAGCTCAAAAAACAAACAGGCTACCCATTCTACTCTTCCCCAAATAAATTCCATGCATTGACAAGTCACGATGAAATCGTCTATTTTCATGGGGCATTAAAAGCGTTAGCAGCAGACATGATGAAAATTGCAAATGACATTCGCTGGCTGGCAAGCGGCCCGAGAAGTGGAATAGGAGAAATTTCAATCCCAGCAAACGAACCGGGCAGTTCAATCATGCCAGGCAAAGTGAATCCGACTCAAAGTGAAGCCATTACGATGATCGCATCGCAAGTATTTGGCAACGATGCAACAATCGGTTTTGCCGCCAGTCAAGGGAACTTTGAATTAAACGTCTTTAAACCAGTTATTATTTATAATGTGCTGCAGTCTATTCGTCTCCTTGCTGACGGTATTCGTTCATTTGATAAAAAGTGTGCTGCCGGGCTTGAAGCAAACAAGGAAATGATCCAGCAGTTAATGGAACGCTCATTAATGCTTGTTACTGCTCTTAATCCACACATTGGATATGAAAAAGCAGCAGAAATTGCCAAGCTTGCTCATAAGAAAGGACTGACATTAAAAGAAGCAGCGATTGAAACAGGCTACCTGACCGCAGCGCAATATGATGAATGGATTGACCCGACGAAAATGGTCAATTTATAAAATATAATGCCATATTAATGGTTATTGTCGATTAGAGGGTCTGCAGCGGAAAGCAACAGACAAGTTTAATAAAGCCAAAACATAAAAGAGCCCCTGAAAGATCAGGGGCTCAAGCCATGTGTATGAAGTTGTGAAAGTTATTTTTGGAAGCCGTTCATTTGTTGTTGAGCCATTGCTACAAGGCGCTTTGTGATTTCTCCACCAACAGATCCGTTAGAACGAGATGTTGAATCTGCTCCAAGTTGTACGCCAAACTCAGAAGCGATTTCGTATTTCATTTGATCGATAGCTTGTTGAGCTCCTGGAACTAATAATTGGTTGCTGTTGCTGTTGTTGTTGTTTGCCATGTTTTGTCATCTCCTGTTGTTTTATTTTGGCTGGGCTGTTCTGGATTTGCACCAGTCCGCAATTTCTTGCGTCCAGACACTATCTGGTTGAGCCCATCGACTTGAAATGTTGTTGCTTGTATTACTAGTATGTTTGGATTCAAAAAGTTTATTCAAAAATAACTAGTGGCAATTTATACCTTTTTTCCTTTGTGTTTATAACGGTGTTTTCCGAATCGGTGTGCTATACTGATGATACATATCATGCGTTGAACATGCAGAATTTATTCAAGAGAAAATAGAGGTGTATACGTAATGGAATATAACCGTGACATAAAAAATCGTCTCAGTCGGATTGAAGGACAAATAAGAGGCGTGATGAAAATGATGGAAGAAGATAAACACTGTAAGGAAGTTGTGACGCAGCTTTCTGCTATTCGTTCGGCTGTGGATCGTTCTATCGGATTAATTGTCGCGAAAAATCTAGAGATTTGTATAAGAGAAGCGAATGAAAACGGACAGAATGCAGAGGAGGCGATTGAAGAAGCAGTGAATATGATCGTAAAAAGCAGATAAAGCTGCCCCATAAATTAGTGCCAGACCCTTAAAAAATAAACATAGGTGTCCGGCACTTGCAGGACACCTTGTAAAATGACTTTTTATTGATTTGGAGGTGTTTCATCCATTATAGGGACAGCCTCTTCTATGTTGGCAGTAATGGCTTCAGATCTCATATGAACGGAGCCTCCCGACATCCCTTCATTGATCATTCGATCAATATCTAAATACGCTTGATCTTTACCCTCAAACTGTGTATCGGGCAAAAAAGAAAGTTCATCACGTTTTTCATCCACAATCATCCCCTCCTTTATCATAATATGCTCGGAAAAGGAAGCAGTTATTCCGATGAAACGTGCAGTATACACTGTTGTTCATGCTTTTCCTGCAGCATCAACTTCCTATTAGAAGCGACAATATTTGCTAAGTTTTGCGAAACCCAATTATAATGGAAAGACCAGCTTTGCTGGTGACGAAAGAATGGCAGGTGAACAACAATTGAATCTTTTTACATTAATTATTTTTATGGTTTTCATCGGTGCGGCTATTGGTGCGATTACAAATGCCATCGCTATTAGGATGCTCTTTCGCCCGTATGAATCAAGCTATATTGGGAAGTGGAAGGTTCCATTCACGCCGGGGCTCATTCCTAAACGAAGAGGAGAGCTTGCCCGGCAGATTGGCAAGACGGTGGAGGAGCATTTGCTTACACCGGAAAGTATTGAACGGAAATTGAATGAGCCGAATTTTCGACAAGAAATGATAACTATGCTCCAAAGGGAAGCGAAGCCAATGTTTGCTGCGGATCAAACAGTTTCTGAGCTTCTTGAAAAAGTTCATTTCAAAGAGGCGGAACGAAAAGCAGAGCAGTGGATCGAAAATTGGCTCGACAATAAATACAATCATATGAAAAGTATGTATCTTGATCAAACAATTAGAGAATCCGTACCGAAAGAGTGGATGGATACGATTGAAGCTAAACTTCCGGATATTTCCCAATATATTTTAATGAAAGGCAGTGATTATTTTTCCAGCTTGGAAGGGAAATGGCGAGTGAAGAAAATGACAGATGATTTTCTCGCTGAATGGGGCAAGCTTGGCAGTATGTTACAAATGATTTTAGGAAATACGTCCCTGGAGGATAAAATCCAGCCAGAAATTGTTAAATTTTTAGGCAATCCGGGAACGAAAGAGCTGCTTGATACGATTCTTATGAAAGAGTGGGAGAAAGTGCTTGACTGGAAATGGGAAGATGTGTTTAAGCAGTTTTCCGATGAAAAAGCAGTAGCTGAAGGCAAAAAATTCATACTGCGGCAGCTTAATTTGCCATCAATGTTCCAAAGACCGGTCGCAGACTTCTTACAGCCGTTTGAAGAAAAGATCATTCAAGAAGTCATTCCTACACTAGTAGAAAGAGCTGGATCTCTTCTTGCGGCCCGTATACCAGCGATTATGCAAAAGCTGCGAATCGGTGAGATTGTCCGCGAACAAGTAGAAACATTTTCACTTCAGCGGCTTGAGCAAATCGTATTAGATATTGCACGCCGGGAATTAAAAATGATTACTCTCTTGGGGGGACTGCTCGGAGGTGCGATCGGTCTTATTCAGGCACTGATTGTTGGTTTGTTATAGAGTTTGTTCAAAAAGCTTAAGGAAATGAATGTAAAAAAGAGAAAGTGCTTTTCCTTTCTTTTTGAATCCAAAATTATAGTAAAGTCTCGCTAACTGCTGCATAGTTTGTTAAAGTGGAGTCATGCTGATACAAAGGAGGAAGAAGATGGCAGTTAATTTATATGATTTAGCTTATGAACTGGAAAAAGGGCTGCGTCAAAGCGAGGAGTACACAGCACTGAAAAAGCTTTACGAAGACGTGAATGCGGATGAAGAAGCGAAGGGTATTTTTATGAACTTCCGCAATGTACAAATGAAACTTCAGGAAAAACAAATGATGGGACAAGATATTACGGAAGAAGAAGTACAGCAGGCTCAAAAAACGATGGCGCTCGTTCAGCAGCATAGTCTCATTTCGAAATTAATGCAAGCCGAGCAGAAAATGAGCATGACGATTGCTGATATGAATAAAATCATTCTGAAACCATTGGAAGAGCTATACGGAACGGGCTTAGAATAAGATGGCCGCTAAAGCGACCATCTATCTGCTTGACTATCAGCCTGATGGAAAGTAAAGCAGATGCATACTGCGGACCAATGAGCAGTGAGGAAAATGAGTGTTAATGAACAGCCGAAAGTGCCGGGGATACCCGGCACTTTTTTATTAAGCTTTGTTCTAAAGCTTGTATCCCTTTCATAATTTTTAACAAGGACAACATGAAGGGGGAACGAAAATGGTATATCGTTTGTTAGCAATTAACATAGATGCCTTTACTGCACAAAATAAAGGCCGGATGATGAAGTCAACGAAAGAAGCCATGGACTATGCAGATAAGAAAAAAGTAGTTGTTTGCTTTTATTCCAACCGTGAATTGTCGATCGTAAAGAGAGCAGCAAAATCTTTTCTGCCGGAAAGCTGTCTAATCGCTCATAATGGAGCATATGTCGCTTCTGAGCTTGATAAACCAGTTTATATTCAGCGGATTACTGAAGAATGTACGTATGAGATTGTCCAATTTCTCGAATCATTTGACTGTAGGACGACACTTACAACTGAAACTTTTTCTGTAAGCAATAAAGGCAGGCTTCCGGCGACGCTAGTGAAACGAAATGTGTGGCAGAGGACGCAAAAATTTCTTTATTCTCAGTACTTTGTTAGTTCCTTATCAGAACATTTATTTGAAGAGCCAATCTCGCCATTGTCTATTCAAATCACCTTTTTTAAACCTCATGAAAGAGATGAAGCCCTTCAAGCGTTGAAAAATATGTTTAATGAAGTTTCCTTTTCTAAGAAAGGAAAAGATCAAATTGAAATCAGCCCATTCGGTGTAACGAAATGGAACAGCATTTTATACTTAGCAGAAAGAATGATGATCAGCCGCTCAGAGATTGCTGTCATTGGCGCAGATGAAGGGGATGAAGAAGCGGTAAGAGAAGCAGGAATAGGGATTGTGATGGGAGACGCTCCGGAAAATGTTAAGCAGGCCGCTGACTGGATTACGCGGACGAAAGAAGATGGCGGAATCGCTTATGTCATTAAAGAACTTTTAAGGCATCAAAGGAGAGTGGGGGAAGAAGAGGTGAATAAATTAGATTAAGCGGCAGAATCATGCCGCTTTTTTTAAGTGCTTTTCTGAAACTGCGTCTTGACCGTGAGAGGATGGTTTCAGTATGCTAAAGGGAAGAAAGCGGAGAAAGGTGAATTACGTTGTTAATTTATATAAAAGGATTAGAAGATGAACGGTTTGCGCGGCCTCTTCAACTAATTGCCAACTTGTTTTTTGAAGAAACAGAAATTCGTATGGACGAAGGGCAAAAGAGTGAGCTTGCTGTTGCTGTTCAATTAAGGCAAGAAGGTAAGCAGATTTCTGCACAAGCCGTTTTAACTGCTGATGACAAACAATATCAAGCAGAATACGGGAAAATGGTGACGGCCGTTGACGAAAAAGAGCACTTTAAGCAAGTAAAAAATGTCGTTTCCCACGTATTTTTACACGTGTTACAGGCGTATACAGGGATCACGCAAAAGTGGGGCATTTTAACCGGTATGCGTCCAACGAAACTTCTTCATAAACAAAATCAAGCCGGAGTTCCTGCAGAAGCCGCTCACCGAAAATTGCAGGAAGAATATTTAATTACAGAAGAAAAAATTGATTTAATGCAGCGGATTTTAGACCGTCAGCTAACGATGGTACCTGATTTATATAAGGTAAAAGATGAAGTTAGTATTTATATTGGCATTCCATTTTGTCCGACGAAATGTGCCTATTGTACATTTCCGGCCTATGCGATTCAAGGAAAGCAAGGGCGGGTGGCTTCTTTTTTAAGCGGTCTTCATTATGAAATGGAGCAAATTGGCCGCTGGCTCAAAGAAAAAGGTATCAAGATTACAACTGTTTATTATGGAGGCGGTACACCGACAGCTATTACCGCAGAAGAAATGGACGAGTTATATGCATTAATGTACGAAGTGTTTCCAGGTGTAGAGGACATTCGGGAAATCACAGTGGAAGCAGGCCGTCCGGACACGATTACGCCTGAAAAACTCACTGTTTTGAAAAAATGGAACATTGACCGCATTAGCATTAATCCGCAGTCTTATACTCAAGAAACATTGAAAGCGATCGGCCGTCATCATACGGTAGAAGAAACAATTGAGAAATATCATATGGCCAGAGAGAGCGGCATGAATAACATTAATATGGATTTAATTATCGGTTTGCCTGGTGAAGGAACAGCGGAGTTTGCTCATTCGCTCGCTGAAACAGAAAAGCTGATGCCAGAGTCACTAACTGTCCATACGCTTTCATTTAAACGTGCTTCTGAAATGACGCTCAATAAGGAAAAGTACAAAGTAGCTGATCGGACAGAAGTGGAAGCAATGATGAATATGGCAGAGCAGTGGACGAAGGAACACGAGTATGTGCCTTATTATTTGTATCGCCAAAAAAATATTCTGGGCAATCTAGAAAACGTTGGTTATTCTAAGCCTGGCCAGGAAAGTATTTATAATATTATGATCATGGAAGAAGTACAAACGATTATCGGTATCGGATGTGGTGCGGCCAGCAAGTTTATTGACCGGGAAACAGGAAAGATTGAACACTTTTCCAATCCAAAAGATCCAAAAACGTACAATGAACGATTCAGTGAATATACAGAGAAGAAAATCGATAAACTAAACAAACTATTTCCTTAAGAGCCGGGCCAGGTGAGGCCTGGCTCCTTGTTTTGGGTCAGAGGTTATGTTAATGATCAGGGTTAATTTTACTGCTTTGTTGATTGGAGTAGAAGGTGCAAGGTCCCTGCGGAAATCCACAGGTATGTTTAACAAAGCCTTTCTAGAAAAGTGAACAATAGTTACTGTAAGCAGGTAGTACTTGGATAACAGCCGATTTGTGCTTATGCATGGAACAGAATGAGTTTTCCAAGTGAAGAGGTGCAGCGATACGTATAACCTTCATAAGCATGCTCATAAAGCAGCTGTTGACCGCGCTTTTTTGCATCCTCGTCATTGTGGGCCTCGAATGATTTGTCTAGCAATTTCTCTCCATTGCTTCTAAAGACTGTTAATTTATATACCATCTGTTTTCCTCCTTGAAAAGAATTCGTTATACTATTGTACGTTAATTCAGAATTTTTAAAAACAAATCATAATAAAATGAATTTATGGAACTTTTTAGGGGGTTTAACGTATGGATTAGAGGGGGAGTGATCGAAGATGCTTGTTTTGAAACATGTGACAAAAAGATTTAATGATTTCACAGCAGTTCATGATTTGTCTTTAGAAATTCCAGAAAGAGAGTTATTTGGCTTTCTTGGTGCAAATGGAGCGGGAAAAACGACGACTTTTCGAATTATCTTAGGTATTTTGCAGGCAAATGAAGGAACGGTTCGCTGGAATGGAGAACCGGTTAATTATAAAGCAAGCCCGCTTATTGGCTATTTGCCGGAAGAAAGGGGGCTTTATCCTAAGATGAAAGTGAAGGAGCAAATTGTTTACCTGGCCCGCCTGCGCGGAATGGATAAAAAAGCAGCTGCCGCTGAAACCGACCGCTGGCTGGAACGCTTTCATGTTCCTGATTATGCAGGAAAAAAAGTCGAAGAGCTGTCAAAAGGGAATCAGCAGAAAATCCAATTTATTTCTTCCGTTGTCCACAAGCCAGAGCTGCTTATTCTAGATGAACCGTTCAGCGGTCTAGATCCTGTGAATGTAGAACTGCTAAAGAAAGCTGTAGTAGAGTTAAAGGAAAGCGGGACAACAATCGTTTTCTCAAGCCATCGGATGGAGCACGTCGAAGAGCTTTGCGAAAATTTATGTATGATGCATCACGGGCGTCCAGTTGTTCATGGCAGTCTTCGTGAAATTAAGCGTTCATTTGGGAAGAAGAATGTAGTCGTAAGAGCAGATTTTGATCTTAGCTTTTTATCAAGTATCCAAGGAGTGTTACAATCGAAAAAAACAGCGGAAGGCATGCTGCTGCAAGTTGCAAAAGAAGAAACATCCCAGGAGATTTTGGCCGCTCTTCAAGGCAGAGGGTTCGTCACAAAATTTGAACTGGAAGAGCCATCGCTTAACGACATTTTTATTGAAAAGGCAGGGGCTTCTTATGAATAACTTCTGGATGATTCTTTCACAGTCATACATAAATAAGTTTAAGACAAAGGTATTTATGATTACTACTTTGCTTGTAGCAGCAGCCATCGTGGCAGCTGTTAACATGGAACAGATTTTTTCCTATTTTAATGATGAAGAGAAGGAAACGAAAATTGCTGTCATTGATCAGACTGGAACGATGTACAAACCATTTCAAGAGCAGTTAGCAGTAATAGCTGATGATCTAACCGTTGTACAAACAGATAAAACGGAAGAACAATTGAAAAAGGAAGTAGAACAAGGGGTATATAAAGGCTATCTTCTTTTAGGCAGAACAGCAGACGGTTTGCCGACAGCAACATATAAGGCAGAAAATATTACGAATAGCGAAATTTCTTCTGATATCCGTCAAGCATTGCAGTCTCTTAAGACAATGGAAGTCGCGGGCAAGTTTCAGTTAACAAATGAGCAAATCGAAATGTGGAACGCGCCGGCTGCATTTAAAGTAACGGCATTGGCCAAAGAGGCTAAATCCGAAGAGGAATTGATGCAGGCGCAGGTTCTCGTCTATATTTTGTTATTTTTTATTTATTTATCTGTCATCATGTATGCTAACATGATTGCTTCGGAGGTAGCGATTGAAAAGTCATCACGCGTGATGGAAATTTTAATTTCAAGTGTATCCCCGGTGAAGCAAATGTTTGCCAAAATCATCGGTATTGGCCTTCTTGGGCTTACTCAATTAGGAGTTTGGATGGTGGCTGCTTATACTGCGTTATCCGCTCAGTCTGAAGGTTCTGTTGTAGATATAATGGGATTGAAGTCTATTTCATTGTCCATGATCATGTACGCAGTTCTCTTGTTCATTCTTGGCTATTTCTTATATGCTACGATTGCGGCTCTTCTCGGTTCGCTCGTCAGCCGGCTGGAAGATGTTCAGCAAATGATGATGCCTTTGACGTTTCTCGTAATGATTGGCTTCTTCATCTCCATGTACGGGCTTAGTAATCCTGAATCGCCGTTTATTACAGTTACTTCATACATTCCATTCTTTACGCCGATGATTATGTTTGTTCGTATCGGGCTGCTCACTATTCCGTTATGGGAAGTGGTCCTCGGTTTAGGAATTTTAGTGGCAGCCATTCTCATTTTTGGTGTCATCGGTGCCCGTATTTATAAAGGGGGCGTCTTGATGTATGGAAAGTCAAATTCATTGAAAGATATGAAAAAAGCGCTGGCGCTGTCAAAAGACAACTAGATGGAGCCTGAATGCAGCAGTGTTCTGTTGCGTGCAATAAATAATACTAAAAGCTGTTATGGTATAATTAGCTAACAGATGTCAAGGAGGATGAACTAATTTGCAAGAGATTACCAAGTATGAAGCGGGACAAAGTGTAGAAGGATATTTGTTAATTAAATCAGTTGCAAAAAGCACAGCAGTCAATGGCAATCCTTATTTAACGCTCATTTTGCAAGATAAAAGCGGTGATATTGAGGCGAAGCTTTGGGATGCCAAGGAAGAAACAGAAAAACAGTATCAGCCTCAGACCATTGTGAAGGTAAAAGGAGAGATTCAAAATTATCGCGGCAGAATGCAGTTAAAGATTCGTCAAATCCGCCCAGCCGGCCCACAGGACGGGAAGAGTGTCGATGAGTTTATTGAGACGGCCCCGCTTAGCCAGAAGGATATGGCGGACATCATTACTCAATTTATTTTTGAAATGAAGAATCCGCATATTCAGCGCATTACTCGTTTTCTATTGAATAAATATCATGAGGAGTTTTTAGAATATCCAGCAGCAACGAAAAACCATCATGAATTTGTTTCAGGCCTCGCTTACCACGTTGTTTCTATGCTTAAGCTGGCAAAGGCGATTGCTGATCTTTATCCGTCGCTTAATCGTGATTTGTTATATTCGGGCGTTATTTTGCACGATTTAGGAAAAGTGATCGAATTGTCGGGACCAGTTTCAACGGTTTACACAGTAGAGGGAAATTTACTGGGGCATATTACGATTATGGTCAATGAAATCGGAAAGGCGGCCGAGGAACTTGGGATTGATGGAGAAGAAGTCACGATACTTAAGCATATTGTACTTTCTCATCATGGAAAAGCAGAATGGGGAAGTCCCAAACCGCCGATGATCAAAGAAGCGGAAATTCTGCATTACATTGATAATCTTGATGCAAAAATGAATATGCTTGATCGGGCGCTGAACCGTACAAAGCCGGGAGAGTTTTCTGAGCGTATATTTGCACTTGATAATCGCTCCTTTTATAATCCACAATTTTCATCTTAAACATGTCCAATTTTGGGCATGTTTTTTTTTATGATGAATAAAATGATTAACAAATGCGGGTAAGAGAGGGGATAGCGATGACATTACCATTATGGATCTATGCAGTAGTAGCAGGAATTCTATTTAGCGCATTTATGACCATTAAAACAGCAAGAGCAGACAAGAAGATCGATTATGGGCATATTGAGCAGGAAGGACAAGTTTATATAGACAGAATGGAGAAAGAAAGGGCATTAAGAGCAAAAAATTAAATGGGAAGAGCCCATGTCATGAGTGTTTGCTGCTCATGACATGGGCCCTTTGTGTGTTTGTTATTTCTCTTCTTTTTCTTTGCCAGAATCAGACAGGCTTTCAAAAGCGTTTTTTAAATCTTTATCTTTCACTTCTACATCAGCGGCTTTCATTTCTTTATCAAGTGCTTTTTGAGCAGTTGCTGGATCAGCTTTAGAAAGCTTCACTTCTTTTGTCATTTCATCTTTCATTTCTTTAAACGTTTTTTTCTCTTTTGTGTCAGTAATCTCGATAATGTGATAACCGTACTCTGATTTAATCGGTTTGCTTATTTGTCCTTTTTTCAGCGTATCCAGTGCTTTGGTGAACTCTGGAACAAATTGTTCGCGGCTTTGGTTATCCACCCAGCCAAGGTCTCCGCCGTTTTCTGCAGATCCTGGATCCGTTGAATATTCTTTAGCAAGATCTTCGAATTTGCCGCCTTTCGCGAGCTTATCTTCGACTTCTTTTGCTTTCTTTTCATCCTCTACTAAGATATGGCGAACCTTAATAGGGGCTTTCCATTTATCGTAGTACTCTTTTACATCTTTATCGGTCACTTTTATTGTTGAAAGAGTCGCTTTTTCACGTAAAAGCTGCAATTTTAAAAATTCTTTAAATCCTTTTTCATCAAGGCTGTACTGAGCGAGAAATGCATCATATTGAGGACCGAGCTGTTCTTTAGCTTCTTTTAGCTCCTTATCCAGTTCTTTATCAGACACCTCGTATTTTTCAGAAAGTACTTTGTCATACATCATTTCTTCAAGTGCTTGTTCCATTTGCGGAGAAAACTTTTCTTTCATCGCGTCGTATAGCTCTTGTTGCGTGATGTCGCCTGCTTTTGAAGTGGCAACAACATCATTGTTTCCGGCGCCGCAACCAGCCAAACCGACAGCTCCTGCAAGTAAAGAAGCAGACAGGATCCATTTTTTCATCTTTTAAACAACTCCCTGATTAATTAGCCGGCCTTCATTGAAGCAGCGGCATCCATTTATTTGTACAGGATATACTATATCACATTTTAAATGAGCGTCCAAAGGAATTGAGCATATGGTGGAAAATAAAAAGAGATGGCTCTTTGAATTGGCTAGTTAATGACTATTGTTGATTTCGTCCCTTTGTTGATTGGAGGGGGAGGCTCCCAGACCGCCTGCAGAAGACGAGTGTCTGCAATGGAAATTTAACAAAGCCTTTCAATTTAATAAGAGTGTGTACCATCAAAAATAGGCCTGCTTTTTCAAGCGGCCCATTTTATGTAAATAGAATTTCAATATACGAGGAGATTAATAAAATCGTGATGTAGATATTGATCGTGCGGAAAATTTTGGGGTGGCGTTCTTCCGGTATCTCTTTTTGAATACAAAGAATAGTAGTCATACGGTTGATGTTATAAAGAATAAAAGCTGAAAAAATAATAAATACGACGATAATGGAGATCAATTTATTCCCTCCCTCTTTTTTCATATGTAATAAACATATCAAAAATTACGAAAAAAAGATAGGAAAACAGTGTAGACTGCATGTAAGAACTTAGAAGAGGATGATCTCGACTCTAAAGCCGGCAGGGGAGTAGTTAACGGATCAAAGACAGATTCATTAGAGTGAACAGGAAGAAGACATTTAGGTGCTGTCCGTTCTTTTGGAAGCACCTAAGTTTTTTATTCCAGTCAGCAGATGATAGGGCAGCTCCTGTTTACATCTGTCTCGCTTTATTGTGGAATGAGGATTTCGTATCCTCTGTCATGTTCCTCAATTACTGCATGTTTAGGAGAAGTAGCCATTGCTTTCAAATAAAGCAAATCGATCGCACATATGCCTGTATGAAAAGAGGCAAGCATTGTAAAGTAATGAATATAATGCGGAAACATCACGCCGCAAATTAGAAGAACTGGATTTATAATAAAAAAAGGCAGTATGAGACTGGCCATAAAGCATTTCTTAGAAACAGGCCGTTTTATGTTAATTGAAATTACTGGCAGACCAAAGTAACAGGCTTTGCACTGGCATTTCAACTTCGGCAAGTAGTGTAAAATCGGCAAAAGATGTATGAGTTTATGCAGTGGATAAATAGCCAGCAAACCTATGAGAAAAAAATGAAAATAACCAGAATATAATGGTTCTGAAAAGAGAGATTGCATAAAGGCAAAGCTGAAGGAAAAGAACAGCAGCGTCAGCAAAATGGAATAAATAATAATTTTATTCAGCCCATATCTCTTTTCGAAGTTAAATGTACGCCAGCATTTCATCGGAATAATCCCTCCGTTTGACGTTAAAATCTTGCTATTGCCTACTCACTGTACGATGTGTACAAAGAAAAATCAACTCATTTTTTATTACAAATACATGAACTTGATCGACAAGGCAGAAGAAGGAGGGGATTATTCTAGTCTCTTAAACTTTTTGTTCAAGAGGTCTTCTTTTTAGTTTTCCAGATTCCTCGTAAAGTTCGTCGCTAATGTTATGCATTGACTTTTCAAAAATATCGACAAAATCGTCTCCATAAATGTTTTTTACAATAGACATGACTTCTATTAAGTCAGGAAATTTTCCGAATAAATTACGCAGAGGAGCGCTGCCTGTAAACACAGCGTTCTCGTCCGGATCGAATGTTTCCATTAGTTCATGAAGAAGGGTTTCACCATCCGAAGTAATTTCCACATACGTATTTCGCTTATCGTTTTCTTTTTTAGAGAATCTTAAATAGCCTCTTTCTTCTAATTTCTTAGAAAAGTTAAAGGCAGTGGAAACGTGCATAACACCAAATTTGGCGATATCAGAAATAGAAGCGCCATTTAAATGATAAGCAATCCATAAAATGTGATGTTCATTAATATTTAAGTCATACGGTTTAATCCAGCGCTGCCAATCCTTTTCTACTGCTTTCCATAAAGCTTTGCTTAATTGAGCCATTCTTTGGCTGAATATAAGCGCTTCTTTCATCGAATATTGGTAATCTTTCACTTTTACACCCTCTTTTCCCTATTCTTCCATCCCCAAGTTGATAACAAAGTATAAATATTTATAAAACCTTATTAATATTATTATGCCAATAAAGTAAAAAATAATAAAGGTGTAAATTGACTAAATTTTCGAAATTAAAATAGGGAGCCGAAAACGGCTCCCTATTTTAATGGAGGGACAGGTAATATTTTTTGAAGCTCTTGGGCTGTTTCCTGAACTTCGGAAATCTCATGCTGAAGTTTCTCAATATGAGGTCCTGCACTTTCTATCCATATTCCTGTGCTTGTCTTTAAGCCGTCTAAAGTTTCGCCGATGGTACTTTGGCTGACATCTTTTAAATGAGTGACTGCTTGTTTGATTTCCCCGAGCTCCATTTTCATTACTTGTGCATTGTTTTTTATATTTACTTGGACGTCCTTTACTTTTTCTCTTGCTTCACGTCCAGACACCGGTGCACTGAATAGGGCAGCGGCTGCTCCAGCAGCTATGCCGGTGATGATACCTGCTAACAAAGATTTTTTATTCATTTTATTTTATTCACCTCTATTCATTATTGTTCTCCTTCAAAAACAAAATTCCTCTAATTCCATACAGGACAGGTTCATTGTCGCATAGAAGATGCATAGTATGTAAGAAGGCTACACTTTACTATAATTCCCTGATTGTGAAGGAAGCAAACGATTTAATCTGATTAAAGGAGTGGCATAGATGGAAGGTGTCATCTTTGGCTTGTTTGCACTGAGCTTTATTCTTTTGATCAGTATGGTGCATCATATTAGGGCTATATGGAGACCAGGGATTTCCATGTCAAGACCCCTGTTGATCAAAAGGGTTCGGATTCTTGGAATCGCAGGCGGATTCTTTTTGCTTTTAGCTGTATTGCTCGTATATAGATGAAAAGAAGGGGTCGGAAAAGTATCAACTTTGATGGGGACCCTTGTATAGTGCATGAGACTTGTCCGTTGATTTCCATTCCAGGAGCTTCGCTTTCTGCGGGGTCTCGTCTGTTCGCTTTCCCCGCAGGAGTATTGGCGTCTTCTATGACAATCAACTCAGCCAAAGGCAATCGTTTGAACTTTGTCAAAAAAATCCAAAGAAAGGCTGACACTAAAAAGTCGTTTTTAACGACCTTTTGAACCAGCCTCTTTTTGGTTGTTTATGCTTGTACAGCAGCGTGTGAGCGCCTCAACACAGATTATACAATGAAACTCAGAATGTGCGGCCATTAAAGATGGGCGGCGATTTCTTTCGCAATTTCCTGCAGGTCTTCGCTGGAATATTCACTGTCATGCGTCTTAAAAACAGGATGGAAGCCGTCATCCTGGCCAAAGCGCGGAATGAGGTGAAGGTGATAATGGAAGACGGTCTGACCCGCTGTTTCGCCATTATTGTTTAGAATATTTAGCCCATCAGGCTTGTAAGCGGCTTTTAATGCCTCGGCAATGGCTGGTACTCTTTGGAACAAGCGGCCCGCTTCCTCTGGGGAGAACTCGAAAATATTTTTCTTGTGTTTTTTCGGAATCACCAATGTATGTCCTTTCGTCACTTGGCTGATATCTAGAAAAGCATATACTTCTTCATCCTCGTATACTTTCGCAGACGGGATTTCGCCGTTAATGATTTTACAAAAAATGCAATCACTCATTTTTTTCATCCTCCCTATGTATAATTGTCAAAATCTTATCATAAAAGCTTCTTTTGTTAAATAGACAAGATAAGTGGAGGAAAAGGCTAGCTAAACAATGAGATTCGGCGGAGATTTTGTTAAAATAAACGTATGACTTTACGAGAAAGGACGTTTTTTTATGTCTTTATTAACAGTAGAAGGACTAGTTGGCGGCTATACACGCAAACCTGTGCTGAACAATATTTCTTTTTCTATAGACAAGGAAAAGATTGTTGGTTTGATCGGTTTAAATGGGGCAGGCAAAAGCACGACAATCAAACATATTATCGGACTAATGGAGCCGAAGAAAGGAAAAGTCCTAATTAATGGTCTTTCTCTTCACGACAGTCCGGAAAAATATCGCCGCCAATTCTCATATATTCCGGAGACGCCGATATTGTATGAAGAACTGACGCTTGAAGAGCATATGAAATTGACGGCGATGGCATACGGAATGACGGAGGAGACATACAATCAGCGTATTGGCCCGTTGTTAAAGGAATTCCGGCTGGATTCGAAAATGAACTGGTTTCCAGCTCATTTCTCTAAAGGAATGAAGCAAAAAGTCATGATCATGAGTGCATTTTTAACAGAGCCTTCCCTATATATCATTGATGAACCGTTTGTGGGCCTTGATCCGCTTGGCATTCAATCACTGTTGGAATGGATGAAGAGGATGCGCGACAGCGGCGCTGGTATTCTCATGTCTACACATATACTAGCGACAGCAGAAAAATATTGCGATTCCTTTATCATTTTACATAACGGTGAAATTCGTGCCCAAGGGACGATCGCCGAGCTTCGGGAGCAATTTCAAATGCCAGGCGCTTCTCTTGACGACATTTATATTCAGCTGACAAAGGAAGAAGACCGATGAACAAGATAGACGAGCTGTGGAAATCAAGAGTAACAGCCTATTACATAGAGCTGCGCAAGTATTTGAGATATATGTTGAATGACCACCTTCTTTTTGTTCTCGTGTTTGGGCTTGGAGCCGCTCTATACTATTACAGCGGCTGGGTAAAAACATTGGACAAGTCATTTCCAGCGCCGCTTGTGATGGCTGCGTTTCTAGGGGCATTGCTTTCCTGGAGTTCGGTATATACTTTTTTAAGGAGGGCAGATACTGTATTTCTATTGCCGCTTGAAGAGAAAATGACACCTTACTTTCAGAAAGCGATCGTGACGAGCTTTATCTCTCAAAGTTATTTACTTATAGCAGTCCTTGCTGTATTGATGCCGTTATATACACAAGTGAAGGGCGGTTCCATGCGGGTCTTTTTCCTGTGGCTGCTTGTTCTTGCGGTTATGAAGATGTGGAATTTAGGGGTTCGTTGGCATGTGCTTAAGATCCAAGAAAAAGAGAGCAGGCAGATTGATTGGATTGTCCGCTTATTATTGAATGTCTTGCTTCTATATTTTGTATTTTCGGGGGCATCCATCTTTTTCGTTAGTGCAGCAGCTGCTATCATGATCGCCTATTATCTTTATTTTCAAAAGGCAGCTAAACAGCTGGCTCTAAAGTGGGAGGTGCTTGTGGAGCTTGAGGAAAAGCGAATGTCCGCTTTTTACCGGCTGGCTAATTTATTTACGGATGTCCCGCATTTGCGTGGAAACGTGAAGCGGCGAAAGTGGCTGGACGGATTTCTTGGGCACGTCTCTTTTACAGCGGAAGAGACGTATACGTACTTGTTTCGGCGCACTTTCATCCGCATGAGTGAATTTTTTGGGTTATATGTTCGGCTTACGATCATTGCTGCTCTCATCATCGGTTTTAGCGGACAGATTGTCTTGCAGCTTATCATCGCCGTATTGTTCCTCTATTTAACTGGTTTCCAGCTTTTGCCGATGATCCGTCGTCATGACATGAAGATATGGGTGTCACTGTATCCGGTGGCTTCGGAACGCAAAAGCGCATCATTACTCGCCTTAATTGGCCGGCTGCTTTTCATTCAGGCAGTAGTTTTTAGCGCTGCAGCATGGGCGGGGCACTCTTTAAGCCAGGCAGCGGTTGTTCTTGTGGCCGGACTGATCTTTACCTTGTTCTTTGTGAAACTGTATGCGCCGGCAAGGCTTGGAAAACTGGTTAGGCAGTTCTCTCAATAAAAGATTGATTGAAAGGACTTCATAATAATAAAAACGAGGCTGACTCAAAGGGAAAGTGTCAGACCCTGCGACAATATATTGTATATTTAAAGGCCGCCGTTCGCCGTACAATATATTGAAAGGGAGGACATCACGTTTTGGATCAGCCTCGTCTTATGATCATAAATGAAAAAATAGGAATTAATCTTCTTCTGTGGGAACAATATAGGTAGTTACATAAGAAGGGCTGGAGAAGATTTTTGGCTGATTGTTTACGCCAGCTTCTGACTGGTTATTTCCATGTATTTGTTTAAAATCTTTAGAATCCTGCCAGTTTTTGAGTGACTGCTGATCTTTCCATTGTGTCAAAACGGCGTATGTGTCCGAATTCAGCGGCCGCATGACGCGAATCGCCATAAATCCTGGCATACCTTCGATCGTCCGCTCTCTATTTTTAAAGCGGTATTCAAAAATAGGACGCCCCTGGTCAGTGACTGGAATGTGATGAAGCATGACACAGCCGTAATCAGCTAATTCTCCCCATGCATCAATCACTTCATACTTGCGCGGCGATTGAAAAATGGTTTTGCGTGTTGTTTCATGTAGGAGAGTGGCTCCTTCTGAGTTCTCCATCAACAGGATCTTTTCGGATGCATGCTTTTCTTTTATTTTTTTCATAAAGTCATACGTGCCGGTTGTTATAAAGATGTTCATGTCCTCACCTCAATTTGATAATAGTCCAGTCTGTTGGCAAACGCTCGCTTTCTTCGTTGCTTGCCTGTCTGCGGTGCTCAAGACCCCTTTGGTCACTCTGCTCCTCGTCAGGCTTCGCGCCTTGAAAGACAAACGTTTTCAACTAGCCTGGCAGTATTCAAAATAAACTTTGTCTACAATTTGATAATAGTCTTTCTTCTTTATTATATTACTGTACACTTGATTTCTCTCCTTTAAACTTTCTGGTTTATTCAATGAGAAAGGAAGGAAATCCCATGAAAACAAGGGGAAAAGCTGTTTTCTTTGGCGAATTTATGACATTTGAGAGCCCCGGCTATACTTTTTGGCGTAAAAGAACTATAGTGTAAACGTATAAATAGACGAGATTCTTCATTGATTTCCTATAAAATAAACGATCGATGTTTGTGGGATGAAAGGTGGATGTTCAGCAGTTATGAGACAGATTAATGAAACATTTTTAAAAGCAGCAAAAGGGGAAAAGACAGCGTATACACCGGTTTGGTACATGCGTCAGGCAGGGCGTTCTCAGCCGGAGTACCGTAAATTAAAAGAAAAATACTCACTCTTTGAAATTACCCACCAGCCTGAATTGTGTGCTTACGTAACGAAGCTTCCAGTGGATCAATACAATGTCGATGCAGCGATTCTTTATAAAGACATTATGTCGCCGCTTCCTGCTATTGGGGTAGATGTTGATATTAAATCTGGTATCGGACCGGTGATTGATAACCCAATCCGCTCTTTAGCCGATGTAGAAAAATTGGGGGAAATTGATCCGGAAAGTGATGTTCCATATGTGCTCGAGACGATCCGGCTGTTAACAGAAGAACAACTTGATGTGCCGCTGATCGGGTTTGCCGGCGCGCCATTTACGTTAGCAAGCTACATGATCGAAGGCGGTCCGTCAAAGAATTACAATAAAACGAAAGCGTTTATGTACGCAGAGCCAAAAGCATGGCAGGCGTTGATGGATAAGCTGGCAGAAATGACAGTAACGTATGTGCGGGCACAGATAAAAGCAGGTGCACGTGCTGTTCAGATTTTCGATTCATGGGTAGGAGCCTTAAATGTGGCGGATTATCGCGCGTTTATTAAGCCTGTGATGACACGTATTTTTAATGAGCTTCGTAAGGAAAATGTTCCATTAATCATGTTTGGTGTCGGAGCTAGTCACTTAGCTAAAGAATGGCATGATCTTCCGCTTGATGTCGTCGGTCTTGATTGGCGTCTGTCGATTCAAGAAGCAAGAGCTATGGGGCTTACAAAGACGGTGCAGGGAAATCTTGATCCAGCCCTTTTACTTGCTCCTTGGGAAGTCATTGAAGAAAGAGCACGTGCCATTTTAGATCAGGGACTTGCTGAACCGGGACACATCTTTAACTTAGGACATGGTGTGTTCCCTGAAGTGAGGCCGGATACATTGAAACGTCTGACGAGCTTTGTTCATGAGTACAGCGCAGAAAAACGAAAATAAAGGGCAGGGGACTTCTTTTGGTCCCCTTTTTTGAACAAGTATGCAGAGGTGAGAGACGATGAAGAAAAAAATGGGTTTATTAGTTATGGCTTACGGGACCCCATATAAAGAAGAAGATATTGAACGCTATTACACGCACATTCGCCGAGGGAATAAACCAACACCTGAAATGCTCAAGGATTTACGTTCGCGCTACGAAGCAATCGGCGGTATATCTCCACTTGCCTCTATTACGAAGGAGCAGGGGAAAAAGCTGGAAGAGCATTTAAATGCCATTCAAGACGAAATTGAATTTAATATGTACATCGGCTTAAAGCATATTGAACCATTCATCGAGGACGCGGTCCAGCAGATGAAGGCAGATGGCATAGAAGAAGCAGTGTCTATTGTACTTGCCCCCCACTTCTCGACATTCAGTGTGAAATCATATAACGAACGAGCAAAGAAAGAAGCCGAAAAAATAAATGGACCAGTCATCACATCGATCGAAAGCTGGTATAAAGAGCCGAAATTTATTGATTATTGGGTGGAAAAAGTAAAAGAAACAGTTGCTTCAATGCCTGAAGAAGAGCGCAATCATTTCGTGCTCATCGTCTCTGCACACAGTCTGCCAGAGAAAATCATTTCTATGGGGGACCCATATCCGCAGCAGCTGCAGGAAACGGCAGATATGATTGCCGAAAAAGCTGGTATTCCTAATGTGGAAATTGGCTGGCAAAGTGCAGGCAATACTCCTGAACCTTGGATTGGCCCAGATGTACAGGATTTGACACGTGACTTATTTGAGCAAAAAGGCTATCAGGCATTTCTCTATGTGCCGGCAGGGTTTGTCGCGGATCATTTGGAAGTCCTCTATGATAACGATTACGAATGTAAAGTGGTTACAGATGAAATAGGCGTGTCATATTATCGTCCGTCTATGCCGAATGCCCGTCCAGAGTTTATTGAGGCTCTTGGCAATGTAGTGATGAAACATTTACGAACGAACGCAAACTGATAAAAAGAAGGCGATGAGACTGTGCTGGGAGAAACAAAAAAGGTTGTCGTTGTAGGCGGCGGAATAACAGGATTAACAGCGGCCTATTATTTGCAAAAAGCAGCAAAGACCAGCCAGCTTCCAGTAGCTGTGACATTAATCGAGGCGTCGCCTCGTTTAGGCGGCAAAATTCAAACAGTAAAAAAGGACGGCTTCATTATTGAAAAAGGGCCCGATTCATTTTTGACTAGAAAAGAAAGTGTCATTCGTTTAATAAGAGAAACGGGACTGAGCGGCCAGCTAGTGAATCATCTCATAGGCCGATCTTACGCATTAGTAAACGGCCAGCTTCATGCCATACCGGAAGGCTCCGCGATGGGCATTCCAACACAAATGATGCCTTTTCTTAAAACGGATCTTTTTTCCGTTTCAGGAAAAGTGAGAGCAGGTTTAGATTTTTTACTTCCTAGATCGGCGATGAAAAATGACGATTCACTCGGCAGATTTTTCAGACGCCGGCTGGGCGGTGAAATCGTGGAAAACTTAATTGAACCGCTTTTGTCGGTCATGTATGCAGGAGATATTGATAAGCTCAGCTTAATGGCCACGTTTCCTCAACTTCATGAAATAGAACAAAAATATCGCAGCTTAATACTCGGTATGAGAAAGAAGACACCCGATTTTGTCCATCAAGAAAACAGTGCTCTAGCTACACTGGAAGGCGGTCTGGGGGAGCTGGTCAAAGGAGTAGAGGAGCAGCTGGATCAGGGGACTGTTCTAAAAGGAACACGTGTGGAGAAAATCGTCCAAAGAGACGATGGGAAATTTAACCTTTCTTTAAACAGCGGGCAGCAATTGCTGGCTGACAGTGTGATTATTTCCACCCCTCATTTCACACTGCCTTCCATGATGCCTCAATGCCGTTTTTTTGATGAGCTGCAAGAGATGCCGGCGATCTCTGTTGCTGCAGTACATATGGCCTTTCATGCAGAGGATGTTTCGTGGAACATGGATGGGGCAGGATTTGTTGTATCCAGAAACAGTGATTACACGATTACGTCATGCACATGGATGAACAAAAAGTGGCCACATACAGCACCTGTGGGAAAAGTACTGCTGCGCTGTTACGTTGGAGGGGCTGGTGATGAAGCCATCGTTGACTTATCGGATGCTGAAATTGAACAAATTGTATTGGATGATTTAAAGAAAACGATGTCGATATCGTCAAAACCGGAGTTTACAATCGTAAGCCGGTGGAAAAAGGCCATGCCTCAATATACGATGGGTCATACTAAGAGAATTGAAGCCATCGAAGCACATATACAGGAGGAATTGCCTGGGCTTTTTATCGGCGGCAGCTCCTTTAGAGGAATCAGTCTTCCTGATTGCATTGAGCAGGGAGAAGAGGCGGCTCGGAAAACATTAGCGTTTCTGAACGATCCTAACGAAAAGAGACTACTTTAAGTGTGCGGTTTTTCAGTACGCTAAAACATCATATTGCATACGGCTATAGGGGTGCCTGACTGATTGAGGTCAAGGCAGCCTCTTTTTTGTTTGGTTATGTTAATGATTACGGCTGATTGGAGCAGAAAGCGTGAGACCATCCGCAGCGAAAATTACCAGGCACATTTAACAAAGTTTTTGGCTCAAAAGCTATTATCAGTTTCATAAGTCAATGAGTGAGGCTGGTCCTTTCAATGTTCCAACAATTTTTCATATGTCTTCTTGTCGAAGGGAACAATATAATGAACACCTAATGATGGAGGAATCAGTATGAAAAAAGATAAGGCAGAGCAGTACCATGGTCACTTACGTTCAGCTTTGGAAAGAAAAGTTGATGAAGAAAGATTGGAAATAAGTTCAACAGGATATGGATTAGAATCTGTTTCAAAAGAAAAGGAGGGGGAACAGGATGGAGAAATGGAATGAACAAGCAGCACCTAATAATAACTTGACCTCCGCAGATATTAAACATGCCATGGAAACGGAGACTGGACGAAACGCAGAATTCTCAGAGGAGTTAGCAGACGGCGGAGAAAGAAACGAACGATTTGAAAAACAAAAAGATCAAGGACATTAAAGCTGTATTCATACTGAAGTGAAAGGTTTTTTGAAAAAGACGATCGGATTTTCACTTTTAATTGATAACTTTAACACATAGATCAGAAGGAGAGTGTTCCAAAAACTAGGTTTTCGGAGCACTCTTTTTCGTATAGTTAGCAGTATGTCCCCGCCATACACGAAAGTTGTTGTCGAAATATAGAGGAATTTAGAAAAAATGTGCTTACTTTTAAAAAATAACTCTTAAAATGTGAGAACATTTAAACTATAATGAATAGACGATTCACATTATACAATACATACAAATAGAAGGGGGATTATTCAACTATGAAAAAGTCACTGTTTACTTTTTTATTCGTTGTTTTATCCATTACGCTGCTTGCAGCTTGCGGTGGGACAACTAAAGAGTCGACGAAGGAAAATGAGAATGCCGGAAGCACTTTATACGATGAAGTGAAGCAAAAAGGGGTTTTAAATATTGGAACAGAAGGAACGTATGCTCCATTTTCTTTCCATGATGCTTCTGGTAAGCTGACAGGCTATGATGTAGAAGTAGCGGAAGAAGTAGCTAAGCGTCTTGGTGTAAAAGCTAATTTTATGGAAACACAGTGGGACGCGATCTTTGCCGGCCTTGATTCTAAACGATTTGATATGATTGCCAATCAAGTAGGAATTCAAGAGGATCGGCAAGCAAAGTATGATTTTTCCGAGCCTTACACAAAAACGAACGCTGTATTAATCATTCGTGAAAATGAAAAAGAAATTCAGAAGTTCGAGGATATCAAAGGCAAAAAGGCGGCTCAGACGTTAACGAGCAACTTTGGAGAAATTGCCCAGTCGTACGGAGCGGAAATAGTAAAAGTAGATGGCTTTAATCAGGCAGTTGACTTAGTCGTAACAAAGCGCGTAGATGGCACATTTAATGATAAGTTATCTGCACTCGATTATTTGAAACAAAAGCCCGATGCGCCAATTAAACTGATTGATGAAGAAAAAGAAGTGTCTAAAAGTGCTCTGCTATTTAGAAAAGACAGCGGCCAGTTAGTCGAAGAAGTGAATAAAGCGTTAAATGAAATGAAAAAAGACGGAACGCTGAAGAAAATTTCTGAAAAGTGGTTTGCCGAAGATGTATCTCAATAATATTGCTCAAGATCCGGAACGGATGCAGCGTTTAATTGACATTGCGAAGAGCTCCCTGATGCCTATGGTAGAAGGGGCTCTTCAATATACTTTGCCTTTAACAATTCTGACATTTTCAATCGGTATTGTTATTGCTATATTTACAGCATTAGCAAGACTATCGACTAATAAAATACTGCAAAGCATCGCGCGGGTGTATGTGTCTGTTATTCGAGGCACGCCGCTGCTCGTACAATTATTTATTCTTTTTTATGGGCTGCCTACGATCGGAATTACGCTTGATCCATTTCCATCTGCTGTGATCGGTTTTTCACTCAATGTCGGTGCTTATGCTTCTGAGATTATCCGAGCGGCTATTTCTTCTATTCCAAAAGGACAATGGGAAGCAGCTTACTCCATCGGCATGTCATACAGACAAGCGCTAAAGCGGGTCATATTGCCCCAGGCGTCACGTGTATCTATTCCGCCTTTATCTAATACATTTATTAGCCTTATTAAAGATACGTCACTGGCTTCTCTTATACTTGTGACAGAAATGTTCCGCAGAGCACAGGAAATTGCCGCAACCAATTATGAGTTCTTGCTTCTTTACAGCGAAGCAGCGCTCCTTTATTGGATCATTTGTTTTACCTTGTCAATTATTCAAGGAAGAATCGAAGCACGGCTTGACCGTTATGTAGCAAGATAGGAGTGGCTAGGAAGGAAGATGATGGAATGATTTCAGTAAAAAATTTACATAAATCATTTGGACGGCTGGATGTACTGAATGGGATTGATCTTGAGGTCGAAAAAGGAAAAGTCATTGTTGTGATTGGCCCTTCAGGATCAGGAAAGACTACCTTTTTACGGTGTTTAAATGTACTAGAAAGCCCAACAAGCGGTACGATTCAAATTGCTGATCAACAGCTTAATTTTAATGGAGCGGTAACGAAAAAAGAAATTACCTTGTTCCGCCGCCTGACCGGTATGGTATTTCAAGGATATAATTTGTTCCCGCATATGACTGCTCTGGAGAATGTTATGGAAGGGCCGGTCATCGTGAAAAAGGAAGCAAAGGAAAAAGCGCGCCAAATGAGTGAACAAATGCTTCAAAAAGTGGGGCTGTTTGACCGGAAAGATTATTATCCTTCTCAATTATCTGGCGGGCAGCAGCAGCGTGTAGGCATTGCCCGGGCGCTTGCGATGGAACCGAAAGTGATGCTTTTTGATGAGCCGACATCCGCTCTTGATCCTGAGCTTGTCGGAGAAGTTTTAACAGCGATGAAAAGCTTAGCGCAGGAAGGCATGACTATGATTGTTGTCACACATGAAATGAAGTTTGCCAAAGAAGTAGCAGATGAAGTGATTTTCATAGATAAAGGTGTTATTGTGGAAAGGGATGTACCTGAGAACATTTTCACGAACCCGAAGGAAGAGCGGACGCGGCGCTTTTTGAATTTAATACAATAAGAGATTGATCAAAAAGCAGGAGAAGTGAATCTAAAGAAATGCTTGGTCTTGCTGCTTTTGAAGAGGAAAGCTACCTCCGTCTTAAACGTTTCTGCTCTTTTTATCTCCCCTTTTTTGAAGAAGATGATCAAAGAAGGGGATTTTTTGTGCTTGAAGTGAGGGCATGGAACCGGGGAAAATGATATTTAGTACATACTATACAAATATTGAACGAAAACAATGTTGATATGAAACAGTTGCTATTTATATTTGTTTGTAGTATCTTACTTTATATAAAGTGACCGAATTGTTCATTTGGTCAAAAGGAGGGGGAAGGTTGACAGTCGATAGAAAAAAACAAATTATTGAAGCGGCTACGAAATCTTTTTCGCTCTTTGGCTATAAAGCAACGACAATGGACCAAGTGGCGAAGCTGGCGAATGTCGGCAAAGGCACTATTTATACATTTTTCAAAAATAAAGAAGAACTGTTTGATGAAATTGTCCAGACAATCATTGTTGAAATGAGGGAGGCAGCGGAAGAAGCGATCGATCCAGATTCTTCTTTTCACGAAAATGTTCATAGAGCTCTTTTTCAAATATTGCAGTTTCGGAAAAAGCATCAGCTGACAATTAAGCTCTTCCAAGAAGGAAGGGAAATGGGCACGCCTGCAGTGGTAGAAGTAATGACAATGATGGAGGATGCTATCTTGTCTTTTATTAAAGAAAAAATTTTAATGGCTGTTCAAGCAGGCGAAATCAAGCCGTGTAATCCGGAAGTGACTGCCTTTGTTATGTTGAAAATGTATATTTCGCTTATCTTTGACTGGGAACAAAGAAAGGATCCATTGAGCGAGGAAGACATTTCCCACTTGTTTGAGCTTTATTTGTTTGAGGGATTATCCACTTGAGGGAAAATCCTTTTCTTTTGCAAATGAATGACCAAATGAATAAAGTAGTCAATTGTTTTTTTTTGGGGTGGACCTCGTTAAATTCCACTGCTGATTCCCACTGGAGTGCTCTCTTGGCTTAGGCGGTTCGGGGTCTCCCATGGACACGCTCTTCCCCCAGAAGTTTCGTGCCTTCTGCTCTAATCAACAAAGGGGCAATATCAACAATAGCCATTAACATAACCTGTGGGTTAAGGAGGAAATTATGAAACAATCTTTATTTATAAAGGAATTAAAACAGATTACGGGCAATCGAATGCTGCTTATTTCGATACTAGCTATCTTATTTATTCCCCTTTTATATGCCGGTATGCTGCTGTGGGCTTTCTGGGATCCTTATTCGCAGTTGGAAGATTTGCCGGTCGCTGTTGTTAATAAGGACGCCGGTGCAGCATTTGAGGGGGAAAGGCTGGCAATCGGTAAAGAGCTGGCAAAGGAACTAGGTAAAAGCGATGATTTTGACTTTCATATTGTAGGTGAAAAGGAGGCGGAAAAAGGGATGGATCACCAGGATTACTATATGGTGATTGAAATCCCAGCAGACTTTTCTAAAAACGCAACGACATTGCTAGAAGACCAGCCTAAAAAATTAGAGCTGAAATATATCCCGAATGAAAGTTATAACTTTGTCTCCTCCCAAATGGGGGAAAGGGCTGTGAAAGAAATCCAGACATCTGTTCAACAAAGCGTAACGAAAACATATTCGGAAATGATCTTTGACAAAATTAAGGTAATGGGAGAAGGTCTGACAACAGCAAGTGAGGGATCAGAAGAACTGGATGAGGGGGCGAAAAAGCTTTCAGAAGGAGCCGTTCAATTAAAAGAAAACTTAGTAATATTAGCTGATCGCTCCGTTCAGTTTTCTAAAGGACTGTCAAAAGCAGGGAACGGATCAGAAGAACTGTCAAATGGGGCTTCAAAATTAAACTCCGGGCTTGCACAGTTAGAAGAGGGACAAAACAAACTCACAGCAGGCAGTAAAGAATTGCAAAGCGGCACGAATGAACTTGCCTCTGGCCTTTCTCAATTGCAGACAGGTCTTCATACAGTGGATAAGAAAATGGGCGAATTGTATTCCGGCACGACAGAAATGAAAGAAGGGGTGGAACAGTTTCAGAAACAGCTGCCGGAGCTTGCAAAAGGAACAAAAGAACTAGCAGCTGGGGCTCAGCAGTTAAACACTGGGCTTGGGCAGGTTGAAGAACAGTTGATTGCAGGGATGAATGAGTCAATCAATGGGCAATTGGAACAGTATATGCCTCTGTTACAACAAAAATTGTCACCGGCGGAAATAGCATTGCTGAAGCAAAAGATAAAACAGCAGCAAGAGAAGATGGCTGAGCAGGTTAGAAGTGGTATCGCTCCGCTGCAAGCTGGAAGTGAGCAGCTGGAAGCGGGCTCCAAGGAAATTAACGGAGCAATCAATGGTCAGCTTTCTCCTAACATAAAGGCATTAAATGAAGGGCTTGGCAAAGTCCAAGCTGGTCAGAAACAGCTGCAAGGGGGAATCCACGAGTTGGCAGAAGGTTCTGATCAATTGACGGCCGGTGTCGGCGGGCTGCAGAGTGGAGAGGAAAAACTAGCAGCAGGTATGAATCAATTAGGTGAAAAATTGTCAGAAGCAAAAAATGGATCATCTGCGCTTGCAAATGGTGCCCAGACACTGCAAGAGGGAATGGGAGAGCTACAGAGCGGATCTGCGAAATTATCGGAAGGGGCCGGCAAGCTGGCGGAAGGATCAACAGAATTAGAAAACGGTTCGATTCAACTAGAAGAAGGAACAAAGGAGCTGCATGAAAAACTCGGAGAAGCAGCAGAAAAAGCGAATGAAGTAAAGGCAAAAGAAAAAACGCATGACATGATGGCAGAACCCGTTCAAGTGGATAAAGAAGTGAAGCATCATGTACCGAACTATGGAACAGGAATTGCACCTTACTTTTTATCACTTGGTTTATTCGTCGGAGCACTCATGTTAACGATCGTATTTCCACTTAGAGAGCCGGCAGAGCGGCCAGCGAGCGGCTTCAGCTGGTTTATCGGAAAGGCGGGTGTCATGCTTCTAGTCGGACTGGCACAGTCGCTCCTCGTTTCAGCTGTCTTGCTGTTTGGGTTAAAATTGGAAGTGCAAAGCGTGCCTTTATTTATACTGACAACGATCATTACGAGTGTCGCTTTTATGGCCCTTATTCAAATGCTGGCAACGATGTGGGGAAATCCCGGCCGTTTCGCAGCTGTTTTGATTTTGATTTTGCAATTAACAGCAAGTGCCGGTACGTTTCCATTGGAATTAATACCGAAAATGCTGCAGCCATTTAACTCGATTTTACCGATGGCTTATTCCGTCCGCGCTTTTAAAGCGGTCATTTCCAGCGGCGATTTCAATTTTATGTGGATGAACAATGGAATCATTGCCTTATTTGCAGCAGCGTGCCTTCTTGTTACAGTACTTTTCTTTAAACGGTTGTTTAAACGACAATATGGTACAGCAGAAGTAGAACAGCCAGGCACTGAGTTTATTAGATAATAAACATATTAGATAATAAACAGGATGTCCCAACTTTTAGGGGCATTCTGTTTTTGTATGGTTTTTTAAACTGGTTCGTTCATTTCCGTCCCAGTCGCTTCACTTTCCACGGGGCAAACGGTGAGCCTTAGGGCCTTGGACTACAACCAACTCAGTGAAAAATAAACGTTTGAACTTTGTCAAAAAAATCTAAAGAAAAAACTGACCCTAAAAAGTCATTTTTAACGACCTTTTGGATCAGCTTCTTCTTTATAGGCTTTGTTCAACTTGCTCGTTGATTTCCGCCGAGGACACACGCCTTTTGCTCCTATCAACAATAGACCCTTTATATAAAATTGAAAGATGAAGAGATAGCAATCAATTAAAGATCTTTCACACCAGTGCACTCATCGCAAAGTTGGCTGTAGCATTCATGCTGTTCTTCGATGTAAGAACTGCACTTTGTACATTGTTTAGCAGGTAAGTTTTTGAAAAAATCAATGATGTTTTTAACCATTTGTTGGTTCCTCCTCAATTTTGTTATACAACGGATGTTTCATTTGTGTTAATTGTATTATAACAGATTGTGTTCGTCAACAATATTTTATTAAATCTTTGAAAAAATCGAATAAATAGATAAGTTGAACGAAAGGGATTTCGGGAATACAATACGGATAAAGAGGAAAGTGAATGGAAGGGGTATACTGCATGAATGTTACGGTTATTGGCTGCTGGGGCGGCTATCCAAAAGTGAATGAAGCAAGTTCTGGGTATTTATTTGAAGAGGGTGGCTTTAAAATGCTGGTTGACTGTGGAAGCGGTGTACTATCACGTTTGCAAAATCATATTCAGCCCGAACAGCTTGATGCTGTTTTATTGTCACATTACCATCCGGATCACATAGCAGACATTGGTGTACTACAACACGCGCTCTTAATAGGGAAACATGTAGGAAAAGAGGTCTCCACGCTGCCGATTTATGGACACCAAGAAGATGAAAAAGGATTTGCTGCTCTTACATATAAAGATTTAACAGAAGGGAAAGCATATCGTCCGGAGGAAAAACTGTCGATCGGCCCATTTACAGTGGAATTTTTGCGCACGGTTCATCCTGTCCCTTGTTATGCCATGAAAATTTCTAATCATCGACAATCAGTTGTTTATACGGCCGATTCTGCTTATCAAGAAGCGTTCGTTTCATTTACGAGAGGCAGCAGCCTTCTTCTTTGTGAAAGTAACTTTTACAAAGGAATGGATGGACAGGCTGCTGGCCATATGACAAGTACAGAAGCGGGCCGGCTTGCCAGCCAAGCAGGAGTGAATACACTTGTGTTAACTCATCTTCCTCATTTTGGGGAATTGGAAAAGTTGAAAGCGGAGGCAGAGGAAGAGTTTTATGGAACTGTCTTGCTCGCGGTAGAAGATTTAGAAATCGGATTATAACGGAGGAATAGCTGTGCTGTTTATTGATAACAATGGAATCAATGATCCAAGAGTCAACTTGGCGATAGAAGAATATGCGGTAAAGTATTTAGATATCAACGAGTCCTATTTACTTTTTTATATTAATGAACCATCTATTATTATTGGGAAAAATCAAAATACAATTGAAGAGATCAACGTGGATTATGTAGAGGAAAATCATATTCATATTGTCCGCCGTTTGTCAGGAGGAGGAGCCGTTTATCATGACCTGGGCAATTTGAATTTCAGTTTTATTACGAAGGATGATGGAGACAGTTTTCACAACTTTAAAAAGTTTACGGAACCTGTCGTTAAGGCTTTGAATAAATTGGGACTAGAAGCGGAATTGAGTGGAAGGAATGATATTATCGCCAAGGGATATAAGATCTCGGGTAACGCCCAATTTTCTACGAAAGGGCGGATGTTTAGTCATGGGACGTTACTATTCCAAACGAACATGGACGATGTAGTAGCAGCCTTAAAAGTGAGAAAAGATAAAATTGAGTCAAAAGGAATTAAATCGATCAGAAGCCGCGTGGCGAATATCGCCGATTTATTGGACTTGCCGATGACCATTGAAGAATTCCGCCAGTTTTTATTAAAGAATATTTTTGATGGGAAAGACGAAATCCCGCAATATCATCTTGGCGAAAAAGATTGGCAGATGATTGAAAAAATCTCACAGGAGCGATATAAGAAATGGGATTGGAATTATGGGAAGTCCCCTGCGTTCAACATTCAGCGCTCTCACCGTTTTCCAGTTGGATTAATTGATGTTAGATTGCATGTGAAAAACGGGATGATTCAAAATTGCAAAATATATGGTGATTTTTTCGGAGCAGGCGATGTACATGAGATTGAGGAGGCACTTACAGGAGTCAGACATGAAAAGAGTGTGATTAAACAAACGCTTGATTCGCTTGATGTGCCTCATTATTTCGGAAAAGTAACTTCGGAAGAGCTTGCTGATTTATTATACTAACACCTAATTTGGCTCGTTCAGTCGCCGCTGCTTTGGCAGCGGCGAATTTTTTTGTTCTAAATGGACAACTTGTATATTAAATATAGTAAAGGATAGAGAAAGGAGTGAGACAGGCAGTGAAAAAGTGGGTCACTTTTGCTTTATTGGGATATGGATTGTTCGGGCTGGCCATTTACTATTATTTATATGGAATGGCAGCAGGGGGCATCCCGGAGATTTATAAAGGGACGAGTGCTGATCCATCTCTTTTCTTAAGTGAAGCAGAACAGGCTTTGATTAAGGAATATTCAACGATAAAAAACTTGCTGTTTTTTATTAGCGTCCCGTTTGAATGGCTCGTTTACTTTTTTATAGTCATACTAGGGATATCCAGAAAGTTTGAGGAATGGTCAAAGCAAACGGTGCGCTTTTCTTTTGGACAGACCGCCATATACTTATTTTATTTATCTGTACTCACATTTTTGCTCGCATTTCCTCTTCAATACATCGGTTACCATTTTTCGAAAGCCTACCATATTTCTGCCCAAACGTTTTCACAGTGGATGAAAAATGAACTCATTGACTTTTGGATCAGCTATGCGATTATGTCCGTGCTCATTTTTACGTTGTACGGTCTGATGAAAAAATTTAAGAAAAAATGGTGGCTGGCTGCATGGATGTTATTTGTGCCTTTCACTATTTTTATGATGTATGTCCAGCCGGTGATTATTGATCCGCTATATAACGATTTTTACCCATTAAAAAATAAACAGCTGGAAGCAAAAATTTTGGACCTTGCAGACAGGGCGGATATCCCGGCCGATCATGTGTATGAAGTAAACAAGTCGAAAGAAACCAATGCTTTGAACGCATATGTCACGGGGATAGGGGATCATGCCCGTATTGTTTTATGGGATACTACGTTAAATAAATTGAATGAGGATGAAATTTTATTCGTGATGGCTCACGAAATGGCTCATTATGTAAAGAAGCACATTTACATTGGAATTGGCAGTTATTTGGTTCTTGCTTTTTTCGGATTTTGGCTCACAGCCAAATGGATGGAGAAACTGGTCAGTAAGTATGGGGAGAAGCTGCAGATCCATGAACTGTCCCAATTAAGAACGCTGCCTTTATTTTTACTCGTTATTTCCATACTCACATTCTCTATTAGTCCATTTACGAATGCCATATCTAGATTTGAAGAAAAGCAGGCTGATGCCTATGCCATTGAAATGACCGAAAATAAAGACGCTGCTATTAGTGCTTTTCGCAAATTGTCTAAAGAGGGACTGTCGGAAATGAAGCCTCCAGGGCTTGTGAAGATCTTCCGGTACGGCCACCCGGCAATGGCTGAAAGGATCTATATGATAGAAACGTATCCGTTGCCAGGTGAAAAGGAAAAGGAGAAAAAGGAAGGTGCAGACGCTCAAAAAAGCCAGGACTGACCCACAAGTACATGGCTCCTCTCTGAGAGAGGTGCCATGTACTTGCTGTTTTGAGTCAGCCCCTGATTTCGTACCCTGCAGGCATAAGGGGAACATAGTATAAAAGAGGATGAATGTTAAAGAAGGACGGATTCTGCCTTGAATTTTTTCTCTAATTCATTTAGCAGGGCGGACAACTCGATAAATGATTCACGATTTCCTTCATCAAGTGACTTGTCGATCGCATCCATTAACTTTTGTTTTTCTTGTTTGAAGAGAATTCCGTTGAGAAAACTGTCAATGTAGGCAGCAGTTGCACTTTTAACTTTTTCACGCGGCATCGGGGACTTCATCATTTCGGTAAAATACTGGTTATTTTCCATTTTCATCACCTCGGATACCTTTTTCTTATTATATGTGATACCCAGAAAGTAATCAACAAAAACTTGAAAATTTTTAGAAAATTCAAATTTTAGTCATAACGCCGCTGCCCTTTTAAAAAGATTGGGAAAAATCATTTGCCTTTTAAATAAGAAAGAAGATGACAAACAGCAGTTGTTTTCTTGACGAGGTGTATGCTTTAGTTGAAATCGTACCGTTCATATATGATAAAATGAGAAAAATGAACGCAGCAGATGCAAGGGGAATAACAACATGGATGTTAACACTTTGAAAGAATGGTTTACACTTGAAAATATAATGGAATGGATTGAAAGGTATGAATCGTTCGGTCCGCTGCCGGGCTTTTTTTTGCCTATGCTTGAATCGTTCCTGCCTGTCTTGCCGCTCTTTGCATTTGTTTTAGCAAACGCTAGTGCATTTGGGCTCTGGCTTGGTTTTTTGCTCTCTTGGAGTGGCTCAGTTACTGGTGCCGTGCTTGTATTTCTGCTCATTAGACATTATGGACAGCGGAGAATATTATCCTTTTTGTACAAGCACCATCAAGTAAAAAAGTTAATGAACTGGGTGGATAATCATGGTTTTGGGCCGGTGTTTCTGCTCCTATGCTTTCCTTTCACTCCGTCTGCGGTCGTTAATATTGTCGCTGGCTTATCCAACATCAGCATCAAACAATATTTATTGGCTGTGATGACCGGGAAAGCCGTCATGATTTTTACCATTAGTTTTATTGGGTATGATGTCGTTTCATTAATAAAAGAACCAGTTCGCACAGTGATCCTCGGGAGCATTATTTTTATTTTATGGATCGCTGGAAAGCAAATTGAAGGGCGTCTTGAAAAAAAAGAAAAAAGGAAAAGAGTAAGAGGCTAGGAGCGGAGCGGGGAAGAACGCCGGCTCTTTTTTTCGTTGGCCGTCTGTTTAGTGTTTTTCTGAAGATGACAGAACGTATGATCTGTATTATGATAAAAAGATAATATAAACAGCTGCAGGAAGAAAACCTATTGGAGGGGAAGAGCGTGTCTGTTCAATTTATGATCGGCCGGTCAGGTACCGGCAAAACGAGACGAATGCTTGAATCAATAAAAAATAAGATTAAACATCACCCTGCCGGCGACCCCGTCATTTACCTTGTACCGGAGCAGATGACTTTTTTATCTGAGTACTCAATAGCTTCTGATCGGGAGCTTGGAGGCATGATCAGAGCGCAAGTATACAGCTTTACACGTCTTGCCTGGCGGGTTCTTCAAGAGACAGGAGGAATAAGCAGGCAGCATATTTCTTCAGCAGGATTGAATATGCTGATCCGTAAAATCATTGAAGATAAAAAAGAAGATTTAAAAATATTTTCCGGTGCAGCAGATAAGAATGGTTTTATTAGTCATGTAGAGTCTATGCTGACAGAGTTTAAACGGTATTGTATTACTCCACAAGAGCTGGAAGAAAAGCAAGAGGAATTGAAGAAAAGCGGAGGGGCGAAGGCGTTAACAGATAAACTCCATGATTTGCAGACGATTTATAGTGACTTTGAAGAAGTGCTGATGGGCAAGTATGTCGACTCGGAGGATTATTTGCACTTACTGGCAGAAGCTATAGCTGTTTCAGATTATATCCAACAAGCGGAAGTGTTTGTGGACGGTTTTCACAGCTTTACTCCACAGGAATACATGGTGCTGCATCAGGTAATGAGACGGGCGAAGAAGGTAACGATCGCTTTAACCATCGATGAGCCCTTTCGTTCTGTGCTGCCTGAAGAAACTCATTTATTCCGCATGACCGGGGAAACGTATGCGACTGTTTATGAATTGGCAAGAGATAGTGGTATACACGTAGAGGAAGATATCATTTTAACTGCGCCAGAACGATACAAGACGGACAGCTTAAGACATTTGGAAGCATCTTTCGACAGCCGTCCGCCTCATTCATTCGAATCAACGGAAAATCTTTGCGTGATGCAGGCAGCAAGCAGGAGAGCAGAAATTGAAGGGGTAGCAAGAGAAATTCGAAAACTTTCCCGTGAAGAAGGCCTGCGCTTTAAGCAAATGGCTGTGCTTGTCCGTAATGGAAAAGAATATCAACAGCTGATTGAGACCGTATTTCGAGATTATGAGATTCCTTTTTTCATTGATCAAAAGCGCCCAATGCTGAATCATCCATTAATTGAACTGATTCGCGCCACGCTGGAAACGATCAGCAGCAACTGGCGATATGAATCTGTTTTTCGTGTCGTGAAAACAGATTTGCTGTTCCCGATGCAGGAGAATTGGCCGCGGCTTCGTGAGAAAATGGATCGGCTTGAAAACTACGTGCTCGCTTATGGCATAAAAGGCGACCGTTGGATAGAAAAAGAAAACTGGAGTTATCGCCGCTATCGGGGACTAGATCAGATAAATAAAATTCAAACAGATGAAGAACGTGCGATTGAAGAAGAGTTAAATGAAGTAAGAAAGATGATCTCTGAACCAGTATCCCGATTGGCCCGCCGATTGAAAAAAGCAGCGACAGGCAAAGAATATGCTGAAGCACTTTATTTATATTTAGAAGAACTTCATATTCCTGAAAAACTAGAGAAGTTCGGCTTAGAAGCGGAGGAGAGGGAAGATCTGGTTGCAGCAAGAGAACATAACCAGGCATGGAACGCGGTCATGGAGCTGCTCGATCAATATGTAGAAGTGCTTGGCGAAGAAGCGCTGACATTAAAAAATTTTTCTTCAGTGATCGACGCTGGGCTTGAAGCGATGAAATTTGCTAACGTGCCGCCTGCTGCAGACCAAGTGACAGTAGCGAATCTTGAACTTTCCCGCTTAAGTGATGTCGATACTGTATTTATGATTGGCGTCAATGATGGTGTATTGCCGGCAAGGCAAATAGAAGATGGCATATTAGCAGATGAAGACCGTGAAAAGCTGCTGGCGGACGGTATGAAACTCGCACTCAGCAGCAGGAGGAAAATGCTGGATGAGGAGTTTACGGCATACCGCGCATTCACTGTTTCATCACGCCGGTTGTATATCTCCTACCCGATTGCCGATGATGAAGGTAAATCATTGCTGCCCTCCTTATACATTAAAAGAATCAAAGAATTGTTTCCGGCTATGGAAGAAAAGTTACTCGTAAATGAACCTTCTGAATTGGATGAGCAGGCGCAGCTGCAATACGTATGTCATCCTGATCCAACGTTAGCTTATTTAGTCTCTCAGCTTCAGTTAAAGGGACTTCACTATCCGGTGTATGACTTCTGGTGGGACGTGTATAACTTTTACATGGACCACCCGCAGCAGAAAGAAAAAGCGAAACGGGTATTATCGAGCTTATTTTATAAAAATGAAGCCGTAAAGCTTGATGAGACAGTCACTACAGATTTGTACGGAGAGGAAATGCTGGCAAGTGTTACACGGATGGAGCTGTTTAACAGCTGTCCATTTTCACACTTTGCCAGACACGGACTAAAGCTGCGGGAGCGGGATGTTTTTCGTCTGCAGGCGCCTGATATAGGCAACTTGTTTCATGGTGCATTAAAGTGGATCGCTGATGAAGTAGAAAGACGAGGATTAAAATGGCCTGAACTATCGAAGGAGCAATGTCAAAGATTAGCGGGCGAAGCAGTGACACAACTGGCGCCTCAGCTGCAAAACCAAATACTATTAAGTTCTAACCGTCATCTTTATTTAAGTAAAAAACTAGAGCAGATTATTTGGCGGGCTTCCTACGCCTTGAGCGGACAGGCGAAAGCGAGCGGCTTTTCTCCTGTCGGTATTGAGCTTGGCTTCGGACCGGGAGAAGAACTGCCGCCATTGTCTTTTACGTTAAAAAATGGTACGAAAATGGCGCTCGCCGGCCGCATTGACCGGGTGGATCAGGCGAAAGGAAAAGAGGGCGTGTATTTGCGGATCATTGATTACAAATCAAGCAGTCGTGACCTCGATTTGACGGAAGTGTATTATGGTCTTTCCTTGCAGATGCTTACTTATTTAGACATTATATTGACGTATTCGCCGCAGATCGTCGGTACCCAGGCTTCCCCAGCGGGTGTGCTATATTTTCATGTGCACAATCCGCTCATCAGCAGCAAGAAAATCATGACATTAGAAGAGATCGAGCAGGAAATGTTTAAGAAGTTTAAAATGAAAGGGCTCATTCTTGGAGAAGAGGAAGCGCTGCAGCTCATGGATATGAACCTAGCGACAGGCATTTCAGACATTGTCCCGGCTTCTTTTACAAAGAGCGGCAAACTAGCTAAAGCATCACAAACAGCTGATAGACAAGTGTTTAAAGGAATGAGAAGCCATATTCGGCAGCTATACCAGCAGTCGGGTGACCAAATTGTTGATGGAAGCGTCGATATTACACCTTATCAATATAAAAAGACGACACCGTGCCAATTCTGTTCTTATCGGCCTGTCTGTCAATTTGATGAATCACTTGAAGAGAATAATTATCGGCTCATTATGCCGAAGAAAGATATACTTGAAAAACTGGCAGAGGAGGGGCAGATGAATGAGTGAATTAATGATTCCTGCTAAACCAGAAGGAACCACGTGGACGGATGATCAGTGGAAAGCAATTGCAGCGAATGGAAGAGATATTCTCGTCGCTGCGGCTGCCGGTTCGGGAAAGACCGCCGTTCTTGTTGAGCGGATTATTCGTAAAGTGATAGATAAAGATCATCCGATAAACATTGATGAGATGCTCGTCGTGACTTTCACCAATGCGGCCGCCGCGGAAATGAGGCAGCGTATCGGAGCAGCACTGGAGAAAGAAATGGAGTTAGATCCGTCGTCGAATCATCTGCGCCGGCAGCTGACGCTGTTAAATAAAGCATCCATTTCAACGCTTCATTCTTTTTGCTTGGAAGTCATCCGTAAATATTATTATTTAATCGATATCGACCCTGCTTTTCGAATTGCTGATGAAGGCGAATTGAAGCTGCTTTGGGATGAAGTGCTCGATGACTTTTTTGAAGAGGAATACGGCAGAGAAAACAATGAAGAGTTTTACCGGCTTGTTGATACATTTTCTAATGACCGCAGTGACGCAGAACTGCAAACGATGATGAATACATTATATGACTTTGCGCAGTCACATCCCCGCCCTGACGAATGGCTGGACAGCCTTGATCAGTTGTATAACGTATCAGGCGGAATAGAGGAAATGGACAGCCTGCCGTTTATGGACTCTTTAAAATTTACGGTTGATCTCTCCTTGGAAGCAGCTGAGAGGAAACTTGTGGAATGCCTCGATATGGTACAAATGCCGGGCGGCCCTGTGCCGAGGGAAGACATGTTTGCCGCAGAACTGCAAATGGTCCGCCGTCTTCGTGCTGCCCTTCCATCGTGGCAAAAGCTGTACGAAGAAATGCAGACCGTTCAATTTCCCCGGCTGAAAACCTATAAAGGGGAAGAGTATGATCCGGAATTGGCCGAACAGTCAAAAGTGCTGCGTTCAGAGGCGAAAGAGGTTGTCAGCAAGCTTCAAGACGAATACTTTTCTCATAAACCGGAAAGTTATTTGAAAAATATGGGTGAGATGAAGGAAACGATCGCTGCGCTTGCTCGTCTTGTTCAGCGCTTTACTCTTAAATTCCAAGTGGCCAAACGAGAAAAAGGGCTCGTCGATTTTAACGATTTAGAACACTTTACGCTGGCCATTTTAACCGGAGAGGAAAATGTTCCTTCTGAAGCAGCGCTTGCTTATCAGCAGCATTTTAAAGAAATCTATTTGGATGAGTATCAGGATTTTAATATCGTTCAAGAATCGATTATCGAGTTGTTAAAGTCAGGTGAGGAAGAAAGCGGGAACTTGTTCATGGTCGGCGACGTGAAACAGAGTATTTATCGTTTCCGTCAGGCGGAGCCGAATTTATTTTTAAGCAAGTACAAACGATTTTCAACGAAAGGCCAACATAGCGGCCTGCGGATTGATTTAGCGCAAAACTTTAGAAGCCGGGCCGAAGTATTGTCCGGGACGAATTTTTTGTTTAAGCAAATCATGGATGAGAAAATCGGTGAAATTGAATATGACCGGCAGGCAGAACTTGTCAAAGGGGCCAGTTATCCAGAACATATGCCGTTTCCGGTTGAAACCATCCTCATTGATCAAACGGATAATAGCTCGGACGATCCAGAGATGGCAGAAGCAGCACAATCTGAACTTGAGGCGAGATGGATGGCTGAAAAGATTAAAGAACTTGTCGCATCAAGGCATCCTGTGTATGATCCGAAAACAAAAACAGAACGCCCAATTCAATATCGGGATGTCGTGCTGCTAATGCGCTCAATGACATGGGCCGGTGTCATCAAAGAAGAATTCAAGCAGGCGGGCATTCCGCTCCATGCGAAAGTATCAGGCGGTTATTTTCAAGCGATGGAAGTAGCTGTGATGATTTCGTTGTTAAAAGTGATTGATAATCCGTACCAAGATGTTCCTCTTGCTTCGGTCTTGCGCTCTCCTATTGTCCGCTGTACGGAAAATGAGTTATCCATCATTCGGCTTGCAGCCAAATCAGGCTCCTATTATGAAGCTGTTCAGGCATTCGCAGCTGTCCGCCCCGAACCGCAATATGAGCAGCTGCATGAGAAAATCAGCAAGTTTTTGGAGAAACTATTAGGCTGGCGTGCCCTTGGCCGTCAAGGTGCACTGTCGACATTGATTTGGCAGCTGTATCGTGATACACACTTGTACGATTTCGTCGGCGGCATGCCGGGCGGAAAGCAAAGGCAGGCTAATTTGCGCGCTCTTTACGACAGGGCACGGCAATATGAAGAAACTTCTTTTCGTGGATTGTTTCGTTTCTTACGATTTGTGGAGCGGATGGAGGACCGGGGCGATGATTTAGGAGAAGCCGGTGCACTCAGCGAACAGGAAGATGTCGTTCGCCTAATGACAATCCATGCTTCGAAAGGGCTGGAATTTCCTGTCGTATTCGTAGCAGGTTTAAATCGATCGTTTAATATGATGGATTTGCGAAAAAATTATTTGCTTGATAAAGAACTTGGCATCGGTGTGAAGTATGTTCATGCGGAGAAGAGAATCAGTTATCCATCATTGCCGCAGCTCGCGTTAAAACAGAAGAAGAGGATTGAACTGCTTGCGGAAGAAATGCGTGTGCTCTATGTTGCATTGACCCGGGCGAAAGAAAAGCTATTTTTGCTCGGCACGGTGAAAGAAGCAGAAAAAGAGCTAAACAGATGGACAAGAGCCCGCCAACAATCGAATTGGCTTTTAGATGATGAGGCAAGAGCTGCAGCTACCTCTTATTTAAATTGGATAGGACCGGCGCTTACTCGTCATGTTGATTTTACTTTGACAGGCACTAGTCATTTAGCGGTGCCGGCTGCTTTAGCGGAACACCCTTCGAAGTGGAGTGTGCAAGTGGTGCCGGCTGCAGCTCTTCAACAGACAGTCATTGACCCAATGGGAGAAGGCGACAGCTGGCTGGAGAAGGTGCAGTCATTTACACCTATTCCTGCTTCTTCTGAATTTAGAGAAGAAATTGAAAAAAGGATGAACTGGGAATATGCAAATAAGCCTGCAACGCATCTGCGTTCAAAGCAGTCGGTTTCTGATTTAAAACGGATGAATGACATCTTTAATGAAGGGGCGGGAATTGATATTTCTAGAGAATACCAGCGTCCTATTTTTCGTCGGCCTTCGTTTATGCAGGAAAAGACACTATCGCCAGCGGAAGCGGGAACAGCTCTTCATACGGTCATGCAGCACGTATCATTGGAGAAGCAGCCTGAGGTGGAAGACATCCAACGGCTGTTAAGCGAACTGATTACGCGAGAGCTGCTAACTGCTGAGCAGACGGCGGCAGTTGACCCTGAAAAAATAGCTGTCTTTTTCCAAACGGACCTTGGACAGGCGTTACTGCAGGCTGACCGTGTACACAGAGAAATCCCATTTAACATGGGCGTGAAGGCGGACGAATGTTACCCTGAATGGGAAGGGCCAGAAGAAATCATCATCGTTCAGGGAGTGATCGACTGTCTCATTGAAAAAGACGAAAAATTATACTTGCTTGATTATAAAACAGACAAAATAACCGGGCGTTTTCCAGGAGGAATGGAGCAGGCTGGACCGATTCTTGAAAAACGCTACCGTGTGCAAATCAATTTGTATGCACAAGCTATCGAACAAATATGGAAGCGGAAAGTGGATAAAAAGTTTCTCTTCTTTTTTGATGGGGCACATTTGCTTGAGGTTGATAGCTGATCGTGTGTAATGGGAGGACGAAATGTGTGCAATTAACACCGATGAAAGAAGAACAGCGTATTACAGCGCTGGATAGCTTACGGGGCTTAGCACTGTTAGGTATTTTCATAGTAAATATGATTTCTTTTCATTCACCTTACTTGTATTATGATCCTTATGAATGGTGGAAAGGGGCAGAAGATGCCTGGCATTATCGCTGGATTGATTTGTTTATACAAGGGAGTTTTTATCCGCTGTTTGCGATGATGTTTGGCTTCGGAGCAGCGATGCAAAGGGAACATGCTATTGAAAGCGGCAGGTCGTATACAGCGGCGGGCATTCGCCGCTTTGCTTTTTTACTATTGATTGGCGTTATTCATGCTTTTTTTATCTGGCCGGGTGATATTTTAATCAATTATGCGGTCTTTGGATGTTTATTGTTGCTGTTTTTACGGCTTTCTGGAAAAATATTAATTATCATAGGTAGTCTTTTATTGTTTTTGCCAAATGTATTCTTGAGTATCCTGCTCGTTCTCATGGCGGCTGTTGATCCGACGAGCGCACTGCATTGGACGGATATAGGCGGCATTGAGAGTTCTATTGCTGCTTATAGCAGCGGCACCTTTACAGAAATCACGAAACAAAGGGCAGCGGACTGGCTGCTTACGAATGGGCCAGCCGCATTTTGGATGCAGCTCATTGCTATTTTCCCGCACTTTCTTATCGGGGCAGGTGCACAGAAGCTGCAAGTATTTAAGAGAGGGCAAGAGCGTCCGGCTGTTGCTTTTGGTGTTTTTATCTCTTTTTTTGTGACAGGGATTATTTTAAAAGCGATGCCGCATGTTCTTGAGCCGAATCTTGCTTACGTATATATTCAAGATTCTGTCGGCGGCCCGCTTCTCGCTGTCAGCTATGCGGCACTTGTCATTTGGACCAGTTCGTTGAGAGGAGCAGGCAAGTTTTTGAAGCCGTTTGCAGCTGCTGGCAGAATGTCATTAACCAATTATTTGCTGCAATCAATCATTGGTACGCTGCTTTTTTACCATTATGGTTTTGATTTGTATGGTCAGATCAAACTTTCTACGGGTGTTTGGATTGCCGTTGCTATCTTTGCTGGACAGGTGATTTTCTCTGAACTATGGTTATCCAAGTGTAAGCGGGGGCCGGTGGAAGCGTTATGGCGTAAAGTTACTTATGGGTTTCAAAAAGAAGGAAAAGTCGATCATCAATAAAGGGGGAGCACATGATGAAATGGATTAGCTATCGTGTAAATGGACAAGAAACGTATGGGGTATATATGGAGGAAGAAAAAGTGATCTGGAACGTGCCGGCATTAGAAGAAAGTGTGTCTGGAAAAAGAACGCTTCCAAATACACTGGTTGAAGGCATTGCTTCTGGAGAAGAGTTCACTCAGCAAGTGAAACAATGGCTAAAAGCTGCTGGAGAAAAAGAAACGAAAGCAACGGCTATTTCTGCAGAAGAAGTTGAGTGGCTGGCTCCAATTCCGCGACCATTAAAGAATATTATGTGCATTGGGAAAAACTATCGCGATCATGCCATTGAAATGGGTGGCGTAGAAAGCATTCCAACCGATCTAATGGTGTTTACGAAAGCGCCTACTTCTGTCATTGCATCGAATGAACCAATCCCCGCTCATGCTCATTTGACGGAAACGCTTGATTATGAAGGAGAACTTGGCGTCATTATCGGTAAAAAAGGAAAGGATATTCCAAGAGAAGAAGCGCTTGACTATATTTTTGGCTACACGATTATTAACGATGTGACAGCCCGCGATATTCAAAAGCGTCATAAGCAGTTTTTTCTTGGCAAAAGCCTAGACGGCACTTGTCCAATGGGGCCGTGGATCGTTTCAAAAGATGAAGTGCAGGATCCGCACCGCTTGAACATTGAAACAAAAGTAAATGGAGAAGTACGTCAGCAGTCTAACACGGAGTATTTGATTTTCCCGATTGATGAAATCATTTCTACACTTTCTGAAGGGATGACACTCGAGCCTGGTGATATCATTGCGACAGGTACCCCGGCAGGAGTAGGTCAAGGGATGAATCCGCCGAACTTTTTGAAATCAGAAGACACAATTGAGATTAATATTGAACAAATTGGTACATTGTCAAATAAAGTCCAATAACGCGTAGTACAATCTTTCCTTCTCTTTTGCCAAAATGATACTATAGAAAGGAAAAGCAGAAAGGAGGGGGACTGACATGGAAAGTTTATTTTTTAACAGTACCCATTTACATATCACAACATGGGTGATCGCGATTATTTTATTTTTTATCGCTCTTGGTAAATATTCAACGGGTGCTCATATGGCATTGAGGCTATTTTACGTACTCGTATTAGTAACCGGTGTACTTCTCTTTATTCGACATCACAGCATTAACGATATGCTGTATGGCATGAAGATGCTTGCCGGCTTATTAACAATCGGGCTCATGGAAATGGTGCTCGTCCGCAAGAAAAAAGGAAAAGAAACGAGCAAAGTACTGATCGGCGCCATTGTTTTGCTGATCGTCACTCTTTACTTAGGATTCAAACTGCCAATGGGCTTGAATTTCTTTGCTTGATGGATCATTTAGAGAAAGGCTGTACCTGCTTCATAAGGCGGGGCAGCTTTTTTTGCAGAAGGGTAATCATTATCACATGATGGATAACGTGGCTAATAGAACGATTCTGCATCTAAGTGGGACATGGATGTTTAATCCTTGTAGATTTAATGAACTTTCTTTTTTGCGTTTGACGGCAGTCGTGGAAAAGCGTAATCTAAGAAGCGATATGATCATTTATTGTAGGGGGAAGCGGAAGTGAAAAAGAAACTATGCTCGCTCGTCTTATTGCCGTTTCTTCTTTTATACGCCTTTCCTGTCGGCGCTGTAGAAAAAGAAGAACGAACGTGGCAAGATGAAACGATGTATTATTTAATGACCGATCGTTTTTATAATGGGGATAATAAAAACGATACAGAAATAAATAACAATGATATGCACGCGTATCAAGGTGGAGATTTTACAGGTGCAGCATCCAAATTAGATTACATAAAAGATATGGGGTTTACTTCCATTATTATTAGTCCGGTTTTCCAAAATGCCGACGCTGGATATCATGGCTACTGGATAACTGATTTCTATGAAACAAACAAACAATTTGGTTCGCTGAAAGAATTGCAGCAACTTGTCAAAGAAGCGCATGATCGCGGCATGAAAGTGATCGTAGATTTTCCGATTACACGGGTCAGTCCTGCCCATCCATGGGTGAAGGACACAGGGAAAGCGGAGTGGTTTAGAGCGAAAAGCGAACAGCAAGAAGAAAAATGGCTCGGACCGATGGCTGTGCTCAATCTAGAAAATGAGGCCGTGAAACAGGAACTAATGAAAGTGGGCAAGTGGTGGATCGAAAAAACGGACGTGGATGGCTACTATTTAAGCGATGCTGTTCATTCCCCAATTTCTTTCCTGCAAGACTTTTCAAAAGAAGTGAAGCAGCAAAAAAGCTCTTTCTTTTTGCTTGGTGAAGGCAGTGAAGAAGAGGACATAGAGCGCTTTAAGGAGGCAGGAATAGACAGCATGATGAATGCTAAACTATCTGCTTCGCTGCGGGAACAGTTTAAAACGGTGAATCAGCCTTCTGATCAAAGTGCTTCCCTGCTGAACGAAACGACAGAAAAAGATTCTTTCTTATCAGCAAATTATTTTGATTCTAACAAAACGGCTCGTTTTACAAAAATGATAGAGCAGGAAAATATGTTTCCTGGCACACGCTGGATGCTGGCGTTCACTTATTTATATACAATACCCGGATTTCCAGTTGTTTATTACGGTTCAGAAGTCGCCCTTAATGGGGAAGAAGGAGTCGAAAGCCATCGCCTGCTGAGCTTCAAAGAAGATCAGGAATTAATTGATCATATGAAGAAGGTTAGTGAATTGCGTCAGAAACTGCCGGCGTTGACAAAAGGAACCTATGAACCGATCTATGATAAAGATGGCATGACCGTCTTTAAACGGCAATATCAAGATGAAACGATCGTAGTAGCCGTTAATAACTCTGATAAAGCGCAAAAAGTCGTTATTCCTGCCGAAGAACTGAATGGAAATAAAGAGCTGCGCGGTTTACTTTCCGGCGGCATGGTTCGTCCGGAAGAAGAGAAATTTACGCTCATCATCGACAGAGAGGAATCTGAGATATTTGCATTAGCTGAAAAAACGGGCGTGAATAAGTTGTTTATCACAGCACTTGCTGCTGTGTATGTCATTTTTATGATCTTCATTTATCTCGTTTGGAAACGGGGAAAAGCAGCACGTGCCAGCAATGACTAACACTATTTTGTTTATGGGCTCCATGACCGCCCGATAGAAAAAACTGAGGATGTCCAAAGGATAAGACTTTTAGGACATCCTCAGTTTTTTTGTTGTGATATTTTATCCGTTTACAATCGTTCCGCCATTAATATGGATCATCTGGCCGGACATGTAGCTGGAGTCATTGCTTGCCAAAAACACATAAGCAGGTGCTAGTTCAGCTGGCTGTCCTGCACGTCCAAATGGTGTGTCCGCACCGAATGCTCCCACCTTTTCAGCAGAAAAAGTAGAAGGAATAAGAGGCGTCCAAATGGGGCCGGGAGCTACGCCGTTGACGCGAATGCCATCTTTAGCAAGTGACATGGCAAGAGAACGTGTAAACGATACAATAGCTCCTTTCGTGGCTGAATAATCAATTAGCGTTGGGTTGCCTTGATAGGCTGTAATCGAAGCTGTATTAATAATGCTTGCTCCTTTTTTCAGATGTGGCAGCACGGCTTTTGTCATATAAAAATAGCCGAAAATATTCGTTCGAAAGGTCTTTTCCAGTTGTTCGGCCGTAATATCGAGCAGGCTGTTCTGCGGATGCTGTTCGCCGGCATTGTTGACAAGAATATCAATTTGACCAAACGAATCCAACGTTTTTTGAACGGCTTCTTCACAAAAATCTTCAGAGCCGATATCACCTGAAATAAGCAGGCATTTCTGGCCTTCTTGTTCGATTAATTTTTTTGTTTCGTTTGCATCTTCATGCTCATTTAAATAAACAATGGCGACATCTGCACCTTCCCGGGCATAATAAATAGCTGCTGCCCGTCCGATACCGCTGTCTGCTCCTGTAAATAACGCTTTTTTGCCTGATAGCTTACCGCTGCCCTTATAATCATCGCAAATGTGATCAGGTTTTGGATTCATTAGCTCTGTTTTTCCGGGCTGTACGTCTTGATGCTGTTTCGGAAATGTTTGTTTTTGTTCTTGTTGACTCATTTAATCACCCCTGATACCAGTTTTGTCATCCATTTATGTTTACCCGGGGAAGATTTATTTAATCGCATACAAAACAAAAACCGGATGGAATGGTTCCACCCGGAAATATTGAATCAGCGAAAGTTAACGAATTGTACATCTACTGCCAAATCGGCTTCGCGGACTGCTGCCATGATTTTCTGAAGGTCGTCTTTATTCTTGCCAGTTACTCGCAGCTGATCCTCTTGGATTTGTGATTTGACCTTCAATCCGCTTTCTTTAATGATCGTATTGAGTTTTTTTGCTGTATCTTTATCGATGCCCTGCACCAATTTTGCCCTCTGGCGGACCGTTCCGCCTGAAGCGCCTTCCACTTTCCCGTAATCAAGGTTCTTTACAGGCACAGATCGTTTAATTAGTTTTCCGAGCAGCACATCCTTGAGTTGTTCGAGTTTAAACTCGTCGTCAGAGAGAAGAACAAGCTCTTCATTATCAAGTGAAATATCACTTTTACTCCCTTTGAAATCATAGCGTGTTTTAACCTCTTTCATTGCTTGCTGAATCGCGTTTGTTACTTCTGAAAAATCTACTTTTGAAACAATATCAAATGAGTTTTCTTTAGCCATTCTTGTGTCCACCTTTCTTTTCATCTATGATTGATGCTGTTTTCATTTAGCTAAACGTTTCGGCAGAGGGAGATTCATTTAAGAAAAACAATGCCATCGTACCTGGTCCTGCATGAGAAGCGATGACTGAGCCGATAATATGGATATCAATCTTTTGACAGCGGAAACGTTCAGTGATTTTGTTTTTTAGCCATTCCGCTGTTTCGGGATCATCGCCATGACTGATGGCGATTCGCTGTGAGTCAATGTGCTTCCCGCGTTCCTCCATAAGGTCCAGCATACGGTTTAACGCTTTTTTACGGCCCCGGATTTTTTCGAGAGGAACGAGTCTGCCTTCTTCCACATGCAAAACGGGTTTGATATTTAACAGCCCGCCGATCCAGGCAGCACCATTAGAGAGCCTGCCGCCTTTCGCCAAGTAGCCAAGGTCTTCAACGGTGAAAATATGCTCCATGTGCTGACAGTGGAATTGTATATCTGCTTTCACATGTTCTTTAGACCAGCCTTTTTTAAGGCATTCAGCGGCCCTCATGACAATTAAACCGTAGCCTAAAGAAGCAGCTTTCGTATCAATAATTGTTAAATCAAGTTCGGGATAAATTTCTTTTACTTGATCGCGCATCATCACAGCCGTCTGATACGTACCGGAGAGAGCCGAAGAAAAGGCTGGATAAATACCGGGCTCACCACTTTTCGCTAGTTCAGTGAATAGTTTTTCTAAAAGGAGCGGGGAAGCCTGGGAGGTTTTTGGCATGTCACCTTGACGGATGGCTTGGTACACCTCTTGTGGCTGAATGCCTTTTATATCTTCATAGTCCTTGCCATTCAAATGAACGTGGAGCGGGATCAGCGTGATTTGATTGCGCTCGAAAAAATCCAATGGCAAATCGCAAGCCGAATCAGCAAATAGTTTCATTTGTTGAATCTCCCCCTTTATCTGTAATAATTGTAAAGGCTTTATTAAAAAATAACAATTAAATTGAATCCAGGATATCGAGCAGCCTGGAGGAGGAGTTGAAAATATATTGCTGAAAGAATCCACTTGGGGATTAACGAAAAAAGTATGTATTGTGATCTTTGGCTCCTTTTTAAATGCGATGGCGATGAACTTTTTCCTCATTCCAGCTAATGTATACTCAAGCGGATTTCAAGGTGTAGCTCAGCTGCTGTCAAATATCTTTACATCATTTACATCGCTTCATGTATCAACAGGGATTCTATTGCTCTTATTGAATATTCCCGTAGCCATTCTCGGCTGGGTAAAGGTAGGTAAATCATTTACACTCTTTAGCTTTTTGTCTGTCTTGCTTTCAACTTTTTTCCTTGAATGGATTCCTGTGAAGGCCTTATCAGATGATATTCTTTTGAATGCTGTTTTCGGAGGTGTCATCAGTGCAGCTGGTGTCGGTTTGACGTTGAAATGGGGGGCCTCTACTGGAGGACTCGATATCATTGCGATGATTCTTTCACGGACGAAAGACCGGCCGATTGGAAATTACTTTTTAGTGATGAATGGTGTCATTATTTTGCTTGCTGGCCTCATTTTTGGCTGGGAAAAAGCATTGTACACACTTGTGGCCTTATATGTATCCACGCGCGTTGTGGATGCCATTCATACACGTTATGCTAAGCTGACGGTAATGATTGTGACGGAAAAATCGGAAGAAATGAAAAGAGCCATTCATGCTAAACTTGTCCGCGGCATTACTGTGATTCCAGCAAAAGGCGGATATTCAGGAGAGCAGCGTGAAATGCTTATGAGCGTCATTACGCGGTATGAATTATATGATTTAGAGCGAATTATTAAAGAGGTGGATCCCCGTGCATTCACGAATATTTTGGAGACATCGGGTGTGTTCGGTTTCTTTAGAAAAGAATAACGAATCAAAAAGCCGGCTTGTACGCAAAAGAAGCGCACAAGCCGGCTTTTTCTTAGATCGTTGGTTTTTCGATCTTAAGGTTTAATTTAGCTTCTAAGAAAGAAGCGACACCGTCTTCTTCATTCGTTAATGTCACTTCATTTGCAATAGTTTTCAGTTCGTCAATGCCATTGCCCATGGCGACGCCGATCCCTGCATATTCGATCATTTCAAGGTCGTTGTCTTCGTCGCCGAAAGCGATAATACGCTCTTTAGGGATATTTAAATCAGCCGCAGCCCGCTGGATGCCGATCGCTTTATTTAATCCGAGCTTTACAAGCTCTATCACATGCCATGGGGGTGACCAGCGGCGATGATGAATCACTTCTGCGTGGACATCACTTAAATGATCGCGGATAAGGGGAGCTGTTTCCTCTGTCGCATGAATGAGCATGCACGTAGGATCATGAATAAGCATCTGCCGCAAATCTCCAGTAGTGACAGCAGGATTTCCCATACTAAATAGATTAATGAGCTTTTCGTCGTGGTAATGAAAGTATAGATCGTCTTGTACTTCAGCAACGATATTATGAAAGTTAAAATCATGGCACGCTTCCACAACTTCCGCAGCTGTTTTCATATCCATTGGCTCATGATATATCCCCCAGCTATTGTTTCGCGGGTGATGAACAAAAGCACCATTGAAATTCACCATTGGTGTTGTTAATTCAAGTTCACGGTAATAGATTCCGCTCGAGCGATAAGGACGGCCTGTAGCGATCATCACTTCATGCCCTTGTTCCCTCGCTTTTGCTAATACTTGTTTCGTACGAGGAGAGATTTTTTTATCATCTGTAAGCAGCGTTCCATCCAGATCGACTACAATTAAATGCTTTTCAGCCATAGACTGCAACACTCCTTTTCATAGTTTCCCTGTTACAAGTGTACGCCTAACTAGATACATATGTCCAATGAAGCACGAATATTTACATAAAGTTTACTTATTTGCCCGAAAATAAGTGTTCAAGCTGATAAATAATGCGTCACTTTGTTATCATAAGGAATAACACATAGTTAGAAGGAGGAAAAAAGCATGGATCAGGATTTAAAAGAAAATATTTTAGGGGCGCTGGAACAAGTGATTGACCCGGAACTGGGCATTGATATTGTCAACCTTGGTCTCGTTTATGATGTAGACATGGATGAAGAAGGGAAAACGAAAGTCACAATGACGTTAACGTCGATGGGATGCCCGCTTGCCGGCGTGATCGTGGATCAGGTAAGAGCAGCCCTTGCAGATATTCCAGAAGTAAAGGAAGTAGAAGTGGATATCGTTTGGAATCCACCGTGGTCACGAGACAAAATGTCCCGCTACGCAAAAATTGCCCTTGGCATCCAATAATTAAAAAAGCATCGGCGATGTGCCGATGCTTTTTTTAATGGCAGGGAAGTAGTGAACAAGTGGGCGAAATGATAAACAAAACCTCGAAAATGTGAATAACACGATCAAGGTCGTGAATAACTCTCATCTAATCTACTAAACTAGATTATTGATTAAAGGAAAATTAATACAAGCGGTCCAACGATAAAGCAGTAAATTGCAAAGTATTTTAAGTTTCCTTGAGCCATGATATTCATGAACCATTTTAATGAGACATAAGACATGATAAATGATCCAATAAACGCTAAAGTGTACGGGATCGCCAGCTGCTTCAGGTTGGGATCACTTAGAATGTCTGAGAAACTTAAAACCATGCCGCCGACGCTGACAGGAATAAATAGCAGAAAAGAGAAGCGGAGGGCGGTTTCCTGTTTCATGCCAAGCCCCATCGCAGCAACAATCGTTGCCCCAGAACGGCTGATTCCCGGGATGAGAGCGACTGCTTGGGCACAGCCGATAATGATGGCATCACTTAATTTCATGTCACCGTCATTTTTGCGGCCTCTTAAATTACGAATGGTCCAAAGAGCGATTCCGGTAATAATAAGTGTAATCGCAACTGTGCGGACAGAAGACAGCTGACCTTCAATAAAATCACCAAACACGACACCAATGACTCCCGCAGGAATCGTTGCGATGATTAAGTATACAATAAACATAAACTCGGACCGATCTTCTGGATTTCGGTCTTTTACATAATTCAATCCATTTACAGCGAGATGCATAATATCAGCACGATAAATAGCCAGTACTGCGAGCAGCGACGCAGAGTTAACAAGCAGTTCGAAAGACAGTCCTTGAATTTCAATACCGAAGAAATGTTTAGCAATTTGCAAATGACCGCTTGAAGAAATAGGAATCGGCTCCGTAAAACCCTGAAACAAGCCTAAAAATAAGTATTTTAGCAGTAAATAAGCGTTTTCCACTATAAAATCCCCCACTGATAAAAGTTTCATTTTATAATGTAGCACGTTCGGGTAAGAAAGTATAAAGATATCCTTTTTACGTTTACAATGTCGTATCGCTTTACAATTTGCCCTACAAGGAAATATAATCTAATCAAAGGTCAATAAAGGTCAAAGGAGGGTGGAAAGTGATATGGATATCGAACGGATGACGCTGTCGGTGCAGGAAGCGCTGGCGCAAGCACAAGAAACAGCGGAAGAAAATAAACATACAGAAATTGATCTTGTCCATTTTCTACTGGCACTTGCCGGCCGGACAGACAGTTTAATGGCGCGGATCATTGAACGAGCAGGCAGCAGTAATACACGCTGGCTTGCCTTTCTTCAGGAAGAGCTGACAAAGAAGCCGTCCATTTCTGGAGAAGGAGTGAAATACGGAGCCTATGTTGCGGCTGCTTTGCAAACTGTACTAAATCAAGCAGATCAAATTCGGGAGAGATGGGAAGATGACTATCTTTCTGTCGAACATATTATGTCTGCCTTATCAGAGACAAATGATTACGAAATCAAAAGGTTTTTAGAAAAAGAACAACTGACAACAGCCAAAATAAATGAAGCCATTAAAGAAATAAGGGGGAATCAAAAAGTGACATCACAGCAGCCAGAAGCAAGCTATGAAGCATTAACGAAATATGGCCGTGATTTAGTGGAAGAGGTTCGTTCAGGGAAGGTTGATCCTGTTATTGGCCGCGACAATGAAATCCGTCATGTTATTCGTATCCTTTCTCGAAAAACGAAAAATAATCCGGTGCTGATCGGGGAGCCGGGTGTCGGGAAAACAGCAATTGTTGAAGGACTTGCGCAGAGAATTGTCCGCAAAGATGTACCGGAAGGATTGAAAGATAAAACGATTTTTGCGTTAGATATGAGCGCTCTCATTGCTGGAGCGAAATTCCGCGGAGAATTTGAGGAAAGACTGAAAGCTGTGTTGAACGAAATTAAAAAAAGTGATGGCAGGATTCTATTATTCATTGATGAACTGCATACGATCGTCGGGGCGGGAAAAACAGAGGGAGCGATGGACGCAGGCAATATGCTGAAGCCGATGCTTGCCCGCGGGGAACTGCACTGTATCGGGGCAACAACACTCGAAGAACACCGTAAATATATCGAAAAAGATCCGGCATTAGAGCGCCGCTTCCAGCAAGTGCTCGTTCAGGAGCCGACAACAGAAGATACGATTTCCATTTTGCGCGGATTAAAAGAACGGTTTGAAATTCACCACGGGGTGAAAATTCATGATCGGGCGATCGTAGCGGCAGCGACACTGTCCAATCGATACATTACTGACCGTTTCTTACCTGACAAAGCGATTGATTTAGTGGATGAGGCATGTGCGATGATCCGGACAGAAATTGATTCCATGCCGAGTGAACTGGACGAAGTGACCCGGCGTGTCATGCAGCTGGAAATTGAAGAAGCGGCGCTGCAAAAGGAAACGGATTCAGCGAGTAAGGAAAGATTAGCTCAGCTTCAAGGAGAATTAGCGAATTTAAAAGAAAAAGCGAATGAAATGAGAGCACGCTGGCAATCAGAAAAAGAAGCGATTGGACAAGTGCAGGAAAAAAGAGAACAGCTGGAGAAACTGAGAAGAGAGCTGGAAGATGCAGAAAATCGCTATGATTTAAATAAGGCGGCGGAGCTTCGCCACGGAAAAATTCCGGCGATGGAAAAGGAAGTGCTTCAGCTTGAACAAGAGATGGAGCGGGCGAATAATAATGACAATCGCTTATTACGGGAAGAGGTAACGGAGGAAGAGATCGCTTCGATCGTTGCCCGCTGGACAGGCATTCCTGTTACGAAGCTTGTGGAAGGAGAGCGTGAGAAACTGCTGCGCTTAGAAAGTATCTTGCATGAACGGGTGGTTGGACAGGAGGAAGCGGTTCAGCTCGTCAGCGATGCGGTACTTCGTGCCCGGGCAGGTATTAAAGATCCAAATCGGCCGATTGGTTCATTTATTTTCCTCGGACCGACGGGTGTCGGGAAAACAGAACTTGCGAAAACGCTGGCTAATACATTATTTGACAGCGAGGAACAAATGATTCGGATTGATATGTCTGAATACATGGAGAAGCACGCGGTTTCCCGATTGATTGGTGCACCTCCCGGTTATGTTGGCTTTGAAGAGGGCGGACAGCTGACAGAAGCACTGCGCAGAAAGCCGTATTCTGTTGTACTTCTTGATGAGATTGAAAAGGCTCATCCGGAAGTATTTAATATCCTGCTGCAAATGCTCGATGACGGCCGAATTACTGATTCACAAGGCCGGACGGTTGACTGTAAAAACACGGTCGTCATTATGACATCTAATATCGGGTCTGAGTTTTTACTGGATCGTAAAGAGAATGAGGAAGAAATTCAGGAAGGAACGAAAGAAAAGGTAATGAGTCAGCTGCGGGCTCATTTCCGGCCGGAGTTTTTAAACCGTGTAGATGACATTGTTTTATTTAAGCCGTTAAGTCTTGCGAATATTAAAGGAATTGCTGAGCGCATGATTGGAGGATTAAAGAAAAGGCTGGAGGATCAGCAAATCAGTCTCGTGCTGACAGAAGAAGCGAAAGAGTTCATTGCAAAAGAAGGATTTGATCCTGTATATGGGGCTCGGCCGTTGAAACGCTTTATTCAGCGCCAGATTGAAACAAAGCTTGCTCGCGCGATCATCAAAGGCAGTATCCCCCTTCATAGCGAGGCAGTGATTGATGTAGAGGATGGAGAGCTTGTTGTGAAATGAAAACTGAAGGTGCCTAGAAATAATGAAAGCAGCTGCTAAGGCAGCTGCTTTCATTATTTCTTATTTAATGCTGTTCTGCATGCTCATTCGTGATTAACGTGGAAAGAACAAATAGGATCACTGTAGCAGCGATAGAGAGAATGAAGCCCGTCATAAAGCTAAATTCAACACCATTCATTGAGCTGACAACGTATGTTAACATTTCTGTTAGTAAAAAAGTCCAAATGAAAGTCATAATGTATTGCATGAAATATCCCTCCTTTAGCAGAAGATATGTATACAAATCAACACTAATCATAGCATAGCCAACAACTAATTTTAAATAAATTTTTGTCATTATATTTAACTTTTTTAATGAACTTATTCAAAAAACCTTTTCTTCTTCATAAATACCAGTAAGATAAAGAAAGGTAGGCGGCTTCGTTTAAAAGGAGAAAGAAAAATGATAAACAAAACGTTACAAATGATAGTGTGTATCTTTTTGACGGCAGGCTTCGCAGGATGTTCAGGCAAGCAGAAATCCGAACAGCTGGAAAAAGTGGGTTTACTTGTGCCCGATACAATTAGCGATCAAGTTTGGGGAACAAAAGGATATAAAGGCATGTTGAAAATACAAGATGCCTACGGATCAGATATTTTTTATAAAGAAAATATTCATTCACAAGCGCTGGCAGAACGGGCTGTGGAGGAATTTTCTCATAAAGGGATCAAGATTGTGTTCGGCCACGGCAATGAATACGCTGATTACTTCAATAAGCTGGCTCCTTATTACCCGGATATACATTTTGTCAGCTTTAATGGCAATGCCGCCGAAAAAAATACGACAAGCTTAAAATTTGAAGCACATGCCATGGGGTTTTTCGGAGGTATGACAGCGGCACATGAATCAAAAACAGGTACAATTGGCATTGTGGCTACTTATAAATGGCAGCCAGAAGTGAAAGGCTTTGTAGAAGGGGCTAAATTTGAACGAAAAAATATTCGGATTGCCATCCAATACGTCAATGACTGGGATGACTCAGATAAAGCCTTGCAGCTGCTGGATCATGTGATTAATGAAGGTGCAGATGTTGTCTATCCGGCCGGAGATGGCTATAATGTACCTGTTATTGAAAAATTAAAAGAAAAGAACTTGCACGCGATCGGCTATGTATCTGACCAGTCTGAACTTGGAAAAGAAACGGTGCTGACGAGTACCGTGCAGCATGTAGATAAACTTTATCTGCTCGTTGCCAATCAATTTACTAAGGGAACGCTGAAATCAGGGAATCTTCACTTTGACTTTGCGGACAATGTGATCTCGCTAAGCCCTTTCAGCTCCAAAGTGGATCAAGCTTTTCAGAACAAGACGAGAGGGTATATAGACGAATATATCGAAACAGGCAAGCTGCCGAATAAATAGGTAAATGGGGGAAACAAAAATGAATGAAAACAAAAACATGGAATTTATGCAAATTGCTATGAAATACTTGCCAGAAGCCCAAGAAAAGCTGAAAGCGTCAGGAATTGACTTTTCTATGGATTTAATCGAACCGTTTATGGGGATGTTTTTGAATGTCATGAATGAAGCGTATGAGCTTGGCAAGAAAGAGGCACAGCAAACGGCTGAATAATCACTGGCTCTGTTAGCGAACGAGGTTCGTAGTTAGCTTAGCTTGGCTTTGTTAAACGTGCCTGTTGATTTCTGCTGCAGGTGCTCGCTTTCCGCCTGCAGGGTCTCTCGTGGACACGCTTTTCCCGCAGGAGTCCCGCACCTTCCGCTCTAATCAACAATAGTCATTAACGCGGTCTTTAGTTCATTTTAGCTTCAAAGGGACAGTCCTCATCATTGGCGCATCGCTGATTGAGCGGCAGTCCTTTTTTTGTAAAGGATAGGGATGTCATCAAGATAAGAAATGTCTATCGAATGAATAAGAAAAGACAGCTGGAGCAGGCAGGCGACAATATTCATCTATTGCAAAATCAGCCTTTTTTCAGTAAAATTAGCACCAAGTCTTAATAATTGATGATACATGATAATAAAGTTGTTGAAAGAAGGGAACCTGATGAACGCAGGGGTTATTGGAATAGGACATTTTGTACCTGAAAAAGAAGTAACCAATCTTGATTTGGAAAAAATAATGGATACATCCGATGAATGGATTCGTACAAGAACTGGTATAGAATCTAGAAGAATTGCGGGAGATGACCTCAGTACATCTGAGATGGGAGTAAAAGCAGCCAAAATAGCATTAGAAGATGCAGGGATTTCACCTGAAGAAGTTGGGTTGATTCTAGTGGCGACTGTTACACCTGACTATCCATTTCCATCGGTAGCAACAATGATTCAACAGGAAATTGGTGCGAAAAACGCGGCGGCTATGGACATTAGTGCGGCTTGTGCTGGGTTTATGTATGGAATCGTGACAGCGAAACAATTTGTTGAATCACAGGCCTATAAGCATGTACTTGTTGTCGGTGTGGAGAAGTTGTCTAAAGCAGTGGACTGGGAGGACCGGAATACAGCTGTTCTATTCGGTGATGGTGCCGGTGCAGTTGTTGTGAGCGGAGTATCCGAGGGCCGCGGCATTTTGGCCTTTGAACTTGGAGCGGATGGTTCAGGCTTCCAGCATTTATATCAGGACAAGTATATTCATATGAACGGCCGGGAAGTATTTAAATTTGCTGTGCGCCAAATGGGTGAATCATGTGTGAACGTATTGGAAAAAGCAGGTCTTCAAAAAGAAGACGTTGATTTTCTGCTGCCTCACCAGGCGAATATTCGTATTATGGAAGCGGCTCGTCAGCGGCTTGATCTCCCGCAGGAAAAGATGTCTGTTACGATTAATAAATATGGCAATACATCATCTGCCTCCATTCCGATTACATTAATGGAAGAATTAAATGCAGGAAAAATCAAAGAAGATGATTTGCTGATCATGGTTGGATTTGGTGCCGGTCTTACATGGGGCGCTATTGCGATGAGATGGGGACGCTAGATTCATATAGTAAATGAAGGAGTGAAAACATGGAAAAACGAAGAGTAGTCATTACCGGGCTTGGCATTGTTTCGCCTGTTGGAAATAACATTGCAGAAGCGTGGGCTAATATTTTAAGTGGAGTGAGCGGCATTAAGCCGTTAACAAGAGTAAACCCAGATGATTATCCAACAAAAGTGGCAGCTGAAATTACAGATTTTAATCCGGAAGATTTCATGGATAAAAGAGATGCCCGCAAGATGGACCGATTTACTCAATATGCAGTAGCAGCAGCAAAAATGGCTGTTCAAAACGCTGACTTAACGATCGATGAATCTAACGCCGACCGCATCGGGGTTTGGGTAGGTTCAGGGATTGGCGGCATGGAAACATTTGAAAGTCAATTTAAAACATTTCTTGACCGCGGCTACCGCCGTGTCAGCCCTTTCTTTGTGCCAATGATGATTCCAGATATGGCTGCTGGACAAGTGTCTATTTTCTTGGGAGCAAAAGGAGTAAACTCTTGTACAGTCACAGCGTGTGCAACAGGAACAAACTCCATTGGCGATGCCTTTAAAGTGATTCAGCGCGGTGATGCCGACGCGATGATTACTGGTGGATGCGAAGCGCCAATTACGCAAATGGCAGTGGCTGGTTTTTGTGCGAATACAGCTCTGTCTAAAAACCCTGATCCGAAAACAGCAAGCCGTCCATTCGATGCCAATCGTGACGGTTTCGTTATGGGAGAGGGAGCGGGAATTGTCGTTCTCGAAGAGCTGGAGCATGCGAAGAAACGCGGGGCCAACATTTACGCAGAAATTGTCGGCTACGGTTCTACAGGGGATGCCCACCATATTACTGCGCCAGCCCCAGACGGAGAAGGCGGTGTGAGAGCGATGAAAATCGCGCTTGAGGATGGCGGCATTCATCCTGAAGAGGTAGATTACATTAACGCCCATGGAACGAGTACGCCATACAACGATGAATTTGAAACGACTGCCATTAAAACGGTATTCGGTGAACATGCTTACCAACTTGCAGTCAGCTCAACAAAATCGATGACGGGTCACCTGCTCGGTGCAGCTGGAGGAGTAGAAGCGATTTTCACTGCTTTGGCAATCAAAAATAATATGCTTCCTCCAACAATTAACTACGAAACACCAGATCCAGAATGTGATTTGGACTACGTACCAAACATATCACGGAAAAAAGAAGTAAACGTCGCTCTCAGCAACTCTCTCGGCTTCGGCGGCCACAATGCGACGATTGCTTTGCGCAAATATAAACCTGAATAAGTAGAGAATACCAACAAAGAGGATGCTTGGGCATCCTCTTTGTTGTGCTGTGATTGATGATATATACATAGTGAATCAGGATAAGCATGGAGCGAATCATGGTTTCTCTTTCTTTATTCATGATATCTTTTTATTTACTCATGCCCGCCCTTTTCTCCCCATTCAAAAATAATCAGATAATAGTGTAACATTCCCATTTTTAGCATCTTTTTTATATGAAGGCATACATATATAGGACAAGCTGCTGCAGCTTAATTAATTTTATAAAGGAAGAAGAAAATGGCCATACGCCTAGTTATCTTTTTAACTGGATTCGGCTTGTCTGTTCTTGGGGGAGTAAGCTGCATCATGTATTTAAATTTGCTGGCAGCCGGTCTGACGGTTCAGGGATATATTGACTTTATTTTAGAGCGGACAGAATGTTATTTGTTAGCCGCTGGTATTGTAATGATGACGGCCGCGATCTACTTTCCAACGAGAAGGTAAAGAAAAAATAAACGAATGAGGAATAAATTTACTTCGCTTTGCCCATACTTGAAGACAAATAGATGAAGAAGTGAGGAGGTTCATTATGTTATATCTTCATGATGTCTGGGTAAATTGGTTTGAAGGGGAGGAAAACGGATACAATGTGTGTCATTTTCACGAATGGCGCAAAGATGATGCTGTCGAACTTCTGGATCAGGTCCCGTTACTTTTAATAGAAGAGGATTTATTTTATTATATTGAAAATTATTTAGATGAATTACCGAAACAGCTTCTAGAAGATGTCCGCAAAAAAGCGTTCCTGCGAAGAAACCATGAACGCATTCAGCTTGAACATTGCTTCGTCGTTACAGACGGCAAAGGGATCCTTGCCGTTGACACAATGGGCTATACGATTCCTGTTAGAAAAAGCCGTCTCGTTCCTAGGCAGGAGCAGCTTGCGTTTGAAATGTTTGAAGTGCATCCGGTTACTGCCTATGAGTTGGAAGCAAAACCAACAGAAAAGGAGTATCATATTCTATCGCTTGCTCCTGAAAGTGTAAGAGGATTAACGAGAAAGGAAAGACAGTTGAAACAGCTGCTTTTCATGGCTCTTGATCAGTTGTTTTCTTCAAAAAATTCAGCTGAGATTCGCTATTGGTACACAGAATGGATGCCAGAGAAATATGTGGAAATCCAAAACATGGACGTTGAAGAAATTAAACAGGTCTTTCTTGGAGAAACAATGGAGGGCTGGACGAGCCGTCATGACCGGCTTTGTGAAAATATCATAAAAGGACAGCCGTTTTTTGAAAAGCTGTGGGAAGTAGAGTATACCTCAAAAATGAATCAATTAAATGAAAAAAGCTGAACCAATGGGTTCAGCTTTTTTCATTTGGCTTTGTTAAATGTGCCTGTTGATTTCCGCTCCAATCTACAAAGGGGCAAAATCAACACTAGTCATTAACATAGTCTTTCATTTAATAGTGAGAAAGGCGCTTCTGCTTTTCGGATTGTCCAGCTCCAGCGCCTACCCCCTCGAGGTACAAGACAATCCTCCCAGAAAAGTAAAGAACCCTTTTCTATGAGGCTCGTCTTGTGCTTGTCGGGGGTGAGCAAGGCGCTTCCGCTTTTCTACATCACTTTCTTTTTCTTCCGAGTCCCATGGCGTTTTCCATTTTCTTTAGCGTTTTTCCGGCTGTTTGGTTTGCTTTTGCTGCACCTTCGTCGAGGATGCGGTCGAGTTCTTCTGATTCAACGAGCTCGTAGTAACGCTGTTGAATTGGCTCTAGATGACGGATGACGACTTCAGCAAGATCTGCTTTAAATTCGCCGTAGCCTTTCCCTTCGTAACGCTGTTCGATTTCTTCAATCGGCAGCTGCTCAAGGACAGAGTAAATGGAAAGAAGGTTAGATACTCCTGGTTTTAATTCTTTGTCAAACTTTACAATGCCATCTGAATCTGTCACTGCGCTTTTAATTTTCTTTTCGATTTGTTTTGGATCATCAAGTAAAGAAATAAAGGCTTTCGTATTTGGATCGGACTTGCTCATTTTCTTTGTTGGATCTTGTAAAGACATTACCCGGGCGCCTGCTTTGGGAATCCGGACTTCAGGAATGGTGAAGATGTCATTATATTTGCGGTTAAATCTTTCAGCCAGATCCCGCGTCAGTTCTAAATGCTGTTTTTGATCATCGCCCACTGGCACTAAATTAGCATTATAAAGCAGGATATCAGCAGCCATAAGAGGCGGGTATGTTAATAATCCAGCAGAAACGGCTTCTTTCCCGGCTGATTTGTCTTTAAATTGTGTCATTCGCTCAAGTTCACCAATATAGGCTACACATTGAAGCATCCATCCTGCCTGTGCGTGTGCAGGTACTTCTGATTGAATAAATAACGTGGCTTTTTCGGGATCGATCCCGACAGCTATGTATAAGGCAGCAAGGTTACGGATGTTTTGGCGCAGCTTCAGACGATCTTGTGGAACTGTAATAGCATGTTGATCAACAATACAAAAGAAGCAATTATAGTCATCTTGTAATTCAGTAAATTGTTTCAGCGCGCCTATGTAATTACCGAGTGTAATCGTACCGCTTGGCTGAATGCCAGAAAATATAGTTTGCATAAATAACCCCTCATTTCTTCATTAAAAAAATTATAAACAAATCCTAACTATCTTTCAAGATAGGGAAGCGAGTGCAAGGACAAAAGTAAGAAGGATGACGAACCCGCCGCCTGCTAAAAAAGGATACGTCCACTCGCATGTCATCTTCTTTCCATCTTCTTTATGAAAGTCTTTTCTATCTTTTAAAGTATCAAATTCAGCTATATACCTTTCTGCTTTTGTTGACTTATGAAAGGTTTTAAAGCTGGATCGCATTCCGTTAAAAAAGCCGCCTTCCCAAACGAATAAACATGCACCCGCTGTTGTACAAAAAAGGGCGGTTAAAAAAGCATAATCTACAAAACAGTTCCAGAATGGAGAAGAAAACAAGGCAAATACAGCAGAAATAACGAAAATAGACCCGATCATCACGAAAGATCTCTGCAAAGTTTTCATAGATCGTCCTCCCGTCTTTTATCATAGCAAATCGAACAAGTATAGCAATATAAAGCAAGGATGCTCTACTTTCTAAATAAATGAAACTAGGGGAATAGAATAAACGCTGGAGGTAAAAAATGATAATAAATTAACGGCTTGTTTGCTTTGAAAAAGGGGGGATGGATATGAAGCAGAGAAAATACCCTCTCTTTCTCGCACTATTGCTCTCCTTAAGTATGTTGTTAGCTGCATGCAGCGAGGATAAAGAGAATGAAAAGAAAAATCATATTTTGAATGTTACGGAAACGCAGGACATTCCTTCGATGGATTCGGTGTTGGCCACGGATGCCGTATCTTTCAATGTATTAAACAACACAATGGAAGGGCTATACCGCTTAGGTGAAAGTGACAAAGTAGTAGAGGGAATAGCCAAAGGAGAACCGAGAGTAAGTGAAGATGGGAAAACGTGGACATTTGCACTTCGCGATGCTAAGTGGTCGAACGGTGATCCTGTGACCGCTCATGATTTTGTATTTGCTTGGAGAAAAGCATTGAATCCAAAGACAGCTGCTGAGTATGCGTATATCATGTATGATCTTCAACATGCTAAAGCAGTCAACGAGGGAAGAAAATCTCCAGAGGAACTTGGTGTGAAAGCACTAGATGACAAAACGCTGGAAGTGAAACTGGAACATGCAGTGCCATATTTCAAACAGCTTGTTACATTTGGCACGTTCCTGCCGCAAAATGAAAAGTTTGTAACAGAACAAGGAGAGAAATTTGGTTTAGAAGCGGATACGACTTTATACAACGGACCATTTACATTGGCTCAATGGAAACATGAAGATAAATTTAATATGGAGAAAAATCCCCAATATTGGGATGCCGATACGGTGAAGCTTGAGCAGATCCATACAAAAATTGTAAAAGATACACAAACAGATGTGAACTTGTTTGAAAGAGGCGTCGTCGATCAAATTAAACTTTCATCTGAATTTGTAGACAAATATAAAGGAGAGAAAGGATTCTTCACCATGAAAGAATCATCCATTTTCTTCTTGCGCTTCAATCAAACAAAGAATGACTTGTTAAAAAACGCAGATGCCCGCAAAGCGATTGCCATGGCTATTAATAAAAAAGGAATGGCGGATGTCCTTTTGAATAACGGCTCTGTGGCTGCTAATTATTTTGTCCCTAAAGAATTAGGAATAGGACCGAATGGAAAAGATTTTCGAGAAACAAGTGGCGAATTTTTAACAACAAATATAAAAGAAGCGAAAAAACATTGGAAAGCAGCAAAAAAAGCACTTGGACGCGATACCTTTACACTGGAGTTACTAAATTATGATGATGATTCAGCTAAAAAATCTGGTGAATTTATTAAATGGGAGCTCGAAAAAAAACTTCCAGGCTTAATGGTCAACATTAAACAGCAGCCATTTAAACAAAAGCTCGATTTAGAAAAGAAAATGGATTACGACATGTCTCTCAGCGGCTGGGGAGCCGATTATTTAGATCCAATGACATATTTGGATGTGTTCGTAACAGACGGTGCTCATAATCAGCAAGGGTTTTCCAATGCAAAATACGATCAATTGATTCAGGAGGCAAAAACGACTTTGCTCCTTCAACCAGAAAAACGCTGGAGAGCGATGATGAAAGCAGAAAAAATCCTATTAGAAGACGAGGCAGCCATTGCTCCTCTTTATCAACGGTCACGTGCTTTTTTGAAGAATTCTAAATTAGAAGGGGTACTGTTCCATAAAGTAGGGGCAGATCAATCTTATAAGTGGGCTGAATTTAAGGAGTGAGAGGTAAGTACCCTCATTTTCTTTGTTGAATGCTATGTGAATGACTAGTGTTGATGCTGCCCCTTTGTTGATAAGAGCGGAAATCAACAGGGGAGTTTAACAGAGCCTTGTTGAAATGAGACGAGTAAAGGAGTGCTATGATGGCCAGGTTTGTTTTGGAACGGTTTGTTTATATGCTGCTTACTTTGTTGATTATTGCCACGATGACTTTCTTTTTAATGAAACTGCTTCCGGGCTCCCCGCTGGCTAATCAAGAAAAGTTAAGTCCGAAACAACAAGAGATCATCCTTGATAAATACGGATTAAATGATCCTCTGCCTGTGCAATACGTGAACTACATGGCTAATTTGTTCAAAGGGGATTTGGGCGTATCGTTTCAATATGATAACCGGCCAGTGACGACGCTGATCAGTGAACGTATTGGGCCCTCTGCCTATTTAGGCTTTCAAGCTATTGTATTTGGAGCAGGTATTGGAATGATATTAGGCACAGCAGCCGCATTAAAACAAAACAGTCTCATTGACTATACAGCGACGACGATTGCTGTTCTTGGCATATCGATACCATCTTTCGTTTTTGCGGGCTTGCTGCAGTACTACTTGGCTGTGAAATATCCGCTATTCCCCGTAGCTGCCTGGGAAGGATTTGAATACACTATTCTTCCGACGATCACTTTATCAGTATTCGTAATAGCCACAGTCGCGAGGTATATGAGAGCCGAGCTTTTAGAAGTATTAAGTGCAGATTACATTATGCTCGCCCGGGCAAAAGGAATCAGTTCTGCTGCCATCATGTTTAGGCACGCCTTGCGTAACGCGCTTATTCCGATTATTACATTGTTAGGTCCTTTAGCTGTAAATATTATGACTGGTTCGCTCGTCATCGAAAAAATTTTCAGTATTCCTGGAATCGGTGAGCAGTTTGTCCGCTCGATTATGACAAATGATTTTCCGGTTATTATGGGCATTACTCTTTTTTATAGTGTGTTGTTTATTTTCATCGTTTTTATTGTTGATATTCTTTACGGTGTGATTGATCCGCGTATTCGGTTAGGTGGAGGAAGGCATGAATGAATAAGGAAAGCCCAGATCAAAAACATCAGCTGTCAAGGGAGCTCTTTCAGCTGGCAGATGAACAGATGAAAGAGGACGAGAGGATTAGCAGACCGTACTTGAATGTTTGGCAGGAGACATGGCTGAGACTGAAGGCGAACAAGGGGGCGCTTGCTGGATTAACGTTAATCATCATTATTATCTTCATGGCTGTCTTTGGTCCATCGATGAGCCAATTTACGTATAAAGAGCAAAATATTTACCATGCAAAATTGCCGCCGAAAATTCCTGTATTAGAGAATATTGATTGGCTTCCATTCAATGGAGAAAATGAAGCCGGAATAGACCTTTATAAAGCAAAAGCTGTAAAGGAATATTACTGGTTTGGCACAGACGAGCTAGGGCGGGATTTATGGGCGAGAACGTGGTATGGCACACGTATATCTATTTATATTGGACTATTGGCCGCGGCGATTGATTTCTTAATTGGCATTGCTTATGGAGGAATTTCAGGATTTTACGGAGGTCATGTGGATAACATGATGCAGAGGGCGATCGAGGTTTTAATGGGGATTCCTCATTTAATTGTCGTCATTTTGTTTATTCTCGTCTTCGAGCCGGGGATTTTTTCGATCACGATGGCGATGGTGATTACTGGCTGGGTGAACATGGCAAGAATTGTCCGCGGACAATTTCTGAAATTAAAAGAGCAAGAGTTTGTCTTTGCCTCGCGTACGCTGGGCGCATCCAGCCGCCGTCTCATTTGGAAGCATCTCATGCCGAACGTGATCGGACCGGTGATTGTCACAACGATGTTTACGATTCCAAGTGCGATTTTCACAGAAGCTTTTTTAAGCTTTATTGGTCTCGGGATTCGTCCGCCGGAAGCCTCACTAGGCTCCTTAGTCAATGATGGATTTAAAGTGCTGCAAATTTACCCGCACATGTTAGTGATTCCATCCGTGATCATCAGTTTGCTGATTCTAAGCTTTAACCTGCTGGCTGATGGTCTGCGCGATGCATTTGATCCGAAAATGCGGACATAAAAAGATGGAAGGACGGACATTAGAATGAAAAAAGTATTGGATGTTCAAAATTTGCATGTCTCTTTTGAGACGCATATAGGGGAAGTCAAAGCGGTGCGAGGTATCAGTTTTCATTTAAATAAAGGAGAAACGCTGGCTATTGTAGGGGAATCAGGATCGGGAAAATCGGTTACAACGAAAGCATTAATGCGCCTCATCCCTCATCCTCCGGGGAGAATGAGAGAAGGAAAAATACTGTTTGAAGGAAGAGACTTAGTGCAACTTTCGGAAAAAGAAATGGAAACAGTGCGCGGAAAAGAAATCTCCATGATTTTTCAGGACCCAATGACATCCCTAAATCCAACAATGACGATTGGCAGGCAATTGATGGAGCCGCTGATGAAACATCAAAACATGAACAAAAAGACGGCAGAGAAACGGGCAATAGAATTGCTTGGACTCGTTGGAATGCCTAACCCAGAAGGGCGCATGAAGCAGTATCCCCATCAATTTTCAGGGGGGCAGCGCCAGCGGATTGTTATTTCGATAGCACTTGCCTGCCGTCCCAAAATTTTGATTGCAGATGAACCGACTACCGCCCTAGACGTCACCATTCAAGCCCAGATTTTAGAACTCATGAAGGATTTACAGAAAAATCTGGAAACGTCGATCATTTTTATTACACATGATCTTGGTGTTGTGGCGAACATTGCCGATAGAGTAGCCGTGATGTATGGAGGACAAATGGTGGAAATAGGTACAGTAGACGAGGTTTTTTATGATTCGCGCCATCCGTATACGTGGGGGCTGCTTTCTTCTATGCCGAGATTAAATGCCGATGAGCGGATGGAATTGCGCACCATTCCGGGAACACCGCCGGATTTATTACAACCGCCCAAGGGAGATGCCTTCGCTTTACGGAGTCAATATGCGCTGAACATTGACTTCCAACAAGAACCGCCGATTTATCAAGTGTCACCTACTCATTTTGTGAAATCTTGGCTGCTTCATCCAGATGCACCGGCGTTTAAGCCACCGGCAAATGTGCAGCAAAGTTTGCGGACAATGCCAAATAACTTCGACAAGCCGAGGTTATTCAAGGAGGCACACTGATGTGAATGAAAAACTGCTGGAAATTAAACATTTAAAACAATATTTTAACGAAGGCCGTCCGAATATAGTTAAGGCTGTCGACGACATATCCTTTGATATTTTCCGTGGGGAAACACTTGGACTTGTTGGTGAGTCGGGCTGTGGAAAGTCAACGATAGGCCGAACGATCATCCGCTTATACGAAGCGACGGGAGGTCAAGTGCTTTTTCAAGGGAAAGATGTACAAAGTAAGAAGTCAAAAGAAGAATTAACACAATTGAATCGTAAGATGCAAATGATTTTTCAGGACCCCTATGCTTCATTAAATCCGCGTATGAAAGCAGCAGATATTATTGCCGAGGGAATAGATATTCATGGTCTCGCCAAAACGAAGAAGGAACGGATGGATAAAGTGTACAACTTACTAGAAACGGTCGGTTTGAATCGCGGGCATGCGAACCGTTACCCGCATGAATTTTCTGGAGGACAGCGTCAGCGAATCGGAATTGCCCGGGCACTCGCTGTAGAACCTGAATTTATTATTGCGGATGAGCCCATTTCTGCCCTAGATGTGTCGATTCAAGCGCAAATCGTCAATTTGATGAGGAAACTGCAAAAAGAAAAGGGGCTGACATACTTATTCATCGCCCACGATTTGTCCATGGTGAAGTACATTAGTGACCGCATCGGTGTGATGTATTTCGGCAAGCTTGTAGAGCTGGCGCCTAGCAGCGATTTGTATCATCGTCCGCTCCATCCTTATACACAATCGCTGCTTTCTGCTATTCCCGTTCCTGATCCGGAGTATGAAAGAAGGAGGCAGCGAAAAAGATACGATCCAGCTGTCCACAACTATAAGGCTGGAGAGCAGGTAGAAATGAGAGAAGCAGCCCCCGGCCATTTTGTATACTGCTCTGAAAAAGAATGGAAGCAGTATAAAGCAAATGCTTAAACATCTCTAAAGATGAAGACTATGTTCATGATGATTGTTGATGCTTCTCTTTTGTTGGTTAGAGCGGAAATCAACAGGGGAGTTTAATAAAGCTAAAAGGGATAAAAAGAGAAAAATAAAATAGTTGTGTTTTGTTTAAACTATAGGGGCAGTGGGTAAACAGAAGAGGAGCACTTGTTTTAAAGGCGATGTTAAATAGCGCCATGGGTAAAATGAGCTGAGAATCAATATCGAGCTGTAATCAGTCTATTTTAAAAAATGTCAGCGCTGTGTGAAATTATTATAATTATTATTACAATGTAATGAAAACTGTATTCATGGGCCATTTGATCATGTATAATACATAGTGTAGCCAGGTGTTTGAAGAAGTTTGAATCGACTGCTTCACGAATGGATATTCCTCATGAAATAACAGGTATTATATTCTAAACTTTAAGGAGTGTGATTGAGGAATGGTTACTTTATATACTTCACCAAGTTGTACTTCCTGCCGTAAAGCGAAGGCTTGGTTAGAAGAACACGAAATTCCATACGTTGAAAGAAATATTTTTTCCGAGCCTTTGAGCATCGAAGAAATTAAAGAAATATTAAGAATGACAGAAGATGGTACGGATGAAATCATTTCTACGCGCTCAAAGATCTTCCAAAAGTTAAACGTAGATCTTGAGACGCTGCCGCTGCAAAATTTATTTGAACTCATTCAGTCAAATCCAGGGCTGCTTCGCCGTCCGATCATTCTGGATGAAAAACGTTTGCAGGTGGGCTATAACGAGGATGAAATTCGCCGCTTCTTGCCTAGAAAAGTCCGTACGTTCCAGCTTAAGGAAGCACAACGGCTTGTCAACTAAAGAAGAGAGACCTTCATACCAGAAGTATGGGGGTTTTTTATTTCTTTAACTATGATCATGGCTAGTGTTGATGTTATTGCTTTGTTGATTGAAGCGGAAATCAACAGGAGAGTTTGACAAAGCTATTTCTTAACGCTTGAACTTCTAATAACATTGGGATAGAATTTCAAGATATTAAATACATTTGGCAATCAATATATTTTCATTTACTGTACGTTTAGCATACAATAGTATTAGATAGAGGTATACCAACAGGCCATTCAGGGAAATGCCTAATAATAAGGGGAGCTCGTCCTTAAGGTACCCTTAGGTAGAAGGGAGAGGTAGTTATGGAAATCGAACGCATCAATGACAACACGGTTAAGTTTTACATTTCGTACTTGGATATAGAGGAAAGAGGCTTTGACCGCGAAGAAATCTGGTATAACCGGGAACGGAGCGAAGAACTTTTCTGGGACATGATGGAAGAGATACACGATGAGGAAGATTTTACAGTCGATGGGCCGCTATGGATTCAAGTACAGGCTTTGGATAAAGGTTTAGAAATATTAGTGACACAGGCAAACTTAACGAAAGACGGTCAACGCATCGAACTGCCGCTGCCTGAAGATAAGTACCAGGATTTCCCAGTAGATGACCGTTTGGAAGAGCTGCTGGATGAACAATTTCATGAGAATGAAGAAGAAAATGAAATGAAGGAACCGATATTAGACTTTGTACTTTCATTTAACGACTTTGAAGATTTAATCCAGTTAAGTAAACGGACAGATCTCGATGAATTGTCGACGCAATTATACTCCTACAATAATAGATATTATTTGTTCGTAGAATTTCCGGAAGACATGTTTGATGAGGAAGAAGTAGAAAATGCATTAAGCATTTTACTGGAATATGCGAATGAGTCGGGCAGCACGATTCACCGTCTTCAAGAGTATGGAAAATGCGTAATGGAAGATGACGTATTTCAAACTGTTCGTAAACATTTTAACTAATGAAAACAAAGGCTGTCCTAAAGCAAAGAGTCAGACACCTTCGTCTCCATAATTTTTATATGGGGATGTGAAGGAGGGGCTGGGCGCTTACGGAACAGCCTCTTTTTTATGTATCAAAGGAAACAGCAGCAGAAGCAGAGAGGCTGGAGAAGGGTAATGAAAAATACGGTAAAAGCAGCTGGGTTTATTTTGGTGATCATAGGGCTTTATATACTGTGGGCGGATCACTATATGGGCGGGCTGTTGAAATATATGAGTGTCGCGTTGACGCTTTCTGTGATCGTGATTAGTTTTTTAATCTTTTTTGAAAATCGCAACCCAACGCAAACCATTACGTGGCTTGTTGTATTAGGGGCTTTTCCATTGTTTGGGTTTGTTTTCTATTTAATGTTCGGAAGGAATTACCGAAAAGAACGGATGTTTAAGAAGAAGTATATTCTTGATAAAGAAACATATCAAAAGTATAAGATCACCCATACGAAAGACGATTTGAAACAGCATTTTCAAAAACATGGAGAACATAAAATCTACGCCTTGGCTGAGAGGCTTGGAAATGTCGGAATTTCTTTTCATACGGAAACAGAACTGCTGACGAATGGAAAAGAAACGTATGACTCCATTTTAAAAGAATTAAAAAAAGCAAGACATCATATTCATTTGGAGTATTATATTGTGCGTGCAGACGGCATCGGCAATGACATTAAAGACATCCTAATCGAAAAAGCAAGAGATGGAGTGAAAGTGCGTTTTTTATACGATGCGGTCGGCTCATGGAAACTGTCAAAGGCGTATATTCAAGAGCTTAGAGAAGCTGGAGTAGAAATAGTAGCGTTTGGTCCAGTGAAGATGCCCCTTATCAACAGTAAATTCAACTTCCGAAATCACCGAAAGATCATCGTGATTGATGGAAAGGTGGGATTCGTCGGCGGATTAAATATTGGTGACGAATATTTAGGGAAGGACGCTCATTTTGGATTTTGGCGTGATACCCATCTGTATGTGCGCGGAGAAGCTGTTCGTTCACTGCAGCTAATTTTCTTGCAGGATTGGTATTATATGACGAATGACAGTTTTATTACACCAGGCTACTTAACACCTGAGCCTGAGAAGAAAGTAAGAAGAACAGGCGGCGTTCAAATGATTGCAGGCGGTCCGGATAATGAGTGGAGTGTGATCAAAAATATTTTCTTTTCCATGATCACATCGGCACAGGAGTTTGTCTGGGTAGCCACCCCGTATTTCATTCCTGATGAGGATATTTTTTCTGCTTTGAAAATAGCTGCTTTAAGCGGAGTAGATGTTCGCTTGTTAGTGCCGAAGCATCCTGATAAGCGAATTGTCTTTCATGCGTCCCGATCTTATTTTCCAGAGCTTCTTGAAGCAGGAGTGCGTATTTTTGAGTATAAAGAAGGGTTTATGCACAGTAAATTTATCATTGTTGACGGTGAAATGGCTTCGATCGGAACATCGAACATGGATATGAGAAGTTTTCACTTGAACTTCGAAGTCAACGCCTTTTTATATCATACACATAGTATCGAATCACTAGTAAGAGAATATATTAACGACATCAATGCCTCTGAAGAAATTCATTTAGATGATTTTAATAGCCGCCATATCGGTTACCGTTTCATCGAATCCACATCCAGGCTTTTGTCGCCGTTATTGTAAAAGCAAAGGGCATTAGACTTTGCTTTTTGGTTGTGAATGAGGCTGTGTTAAACGTGCTTGTTGGTTACTGCTTTAGGTGCTCGTTTTTCGCGGGCGGTCTCTGTTACTTCTGCGGCGGCTCCTCTGGACATGCTCTTTCCGCAGGAGTTTCGTGCCTTCTGCTCCAATTAACCAAGGGGAAAAATCAAAAATGATTATGAATTAAAGAAGTCTGTTTATTAATGGCGGCAGGGCTGGAAAAAAGAGAACACCTTCGAGTTTATTGTTCCCTTGCAGGAATGAACAGGAGAATGGCGAATAGGAGTAAGTAAGGAAGGAGGAGTGTTCTATGCTTGTCGCTGTTGACCAATATGGACAGGCTGTTAGTTTGGCAAACCGGCCAAATGAACAGTTGATCCATGAGGTTCGATCTTCACGCCATTTTTGCCCTTCATGCAGACAGCCAGTGATTTTGAAAGCAGGGGCGATAAAGATTCCTCACTTTGCTCATGCATCTTCTCATGCATGTGAGGCGTTTTCTGAAGGAGAGTCCGAGCGCCACTTGAAAGGGAAAGCTGATATGCATAACTGGATCAGACGTACTCATGAAGTGGAGATGGAAGCCTATTTGCCAGAAATTTCGCAGCGTCCTGATTTGCTCGTTGACGGTAAAGTGGCTATGGAATATCAATGCTCTCATATGTCAGTTGATTTGTTTGTAAACAGAACGGAAGGTTATAAACAGAACGGTTTGTTTCCTTTCTGGATCTACGGTGGTCCGCCCATTAAAAAGCGGGCGCAGCTGTATCATTTTTCTGTGTTTCATCGCCTCTTTTTTCAATATTCTCCGCTGTTCGGCTTCTGGTTCCTATCGTATTGCCCCGATCGTGAATTATTTATTCTTTACTCTCAGCTTATTCCCGTTCAATCTTCACTTTACTTTGCTTCTGTGCAAATGATTCCGCTTCATTCTTTACCTTACCCGCCGTCGTTTGCGAAAACGTCTGGTTCCTTTCTTACCCTTTCTGACTGGTTCAGGCAAAAGCAGCATTGGCTGCAAAAGCAATTATATTTTAGGCAAGGGTTATATCATCCCTTTTTAAGCACAGTATATAAAACAGGACACAATCCATTTTTACTGCCGCCATGGGTCGGAGTGCCGATACGCTTCATGGCGCTCATCAAAAATCACCCGGTCGAATGGCAGTTTTATTTATGGAACGATTTACTCGTCCATAAGCCAAAAGCAGAATCAAAAGAAGCGGCTGCTGTTCTCCAGGAGCGGGTGAGGAAAGGGGACTTACAGTTGAATATGTTTCCGCTTTTCTCCTTTCCCACTCTGTTAGATCTGATAGAGGAGTATTTATTGCTCTTTCAATCGATAGGAGCTATGAATGAGAAAGAGAGTAAGACGACATTGGAACAGATGGAAAAAGAAAGAAGGTTTACAGAGGACTTTGAAGAATTAATCATGACTCGGCTTATTTTTTGAGTTTTTCCACATACAATAATATGATTGAGAAGAAGAGAAAAATATGGAAAACGGAGGGGTTAGAGATGACAAACGAACAAGCAGTAAAGCCATTGCCAGCGAGAGAAGAGGTACAACCAGAATTAACGTGGCGGCTTGAAGATATTTTTGAGAATGACAGTGTATGGGAAGAGGAATTTAAGCAAGTGAAACAACTGTCAGAACAAGCGAAAACGTATCAAGGAACGCTTGGGGAAAGCGCAGAACACCTCTTCCGCTTTTTCACTTATCAAGACGAGCTGCTCGAGCGCATGGGCAAACTGTATACATACTCCCACATGCGCTACGATCAAGACACGACTAACTCCCATTATCAAGGAATGGATGATCGTGCTAAAAACTTATACACTCAAATTGCGAGCGCCCTTTCTTATGCGACTCCAGAAATTTTAGCGATCGATGAAGCAAAGCTGAAGCAGTTCGTCGCTGAGTATGAGGGGCTGAAAATATATCGACAAGCGATTGAAGAAATTAATTTGCAGCGTCCGCACGTATTATCGGCAGCAGAAGAGAACCTGCTGGCCCAGGCTTCGGAAGTGACTTCTGCTTCTAGCAACACATTCGGTATGCTAAACAACGCAGATTTAGAGTTTCCTGTGATCAAAGATGAAAATGGTGAGGATGTACAAATTACACACGGCCGCTACATTCAATTTTTAGAATCGAGCGACCGCCGTGTAAGGGAAGAAGCATTTAAAGCAGTGTATAAAACGTATGGACAATTTAAAAATACATTTGCAAGCACACTTAGCAGCCAGGTAAAGAAAGATAATTTTTATGCGCGTGTGCGCCATTATAATAACGCGAGGGCAGCAGCGCTTGCCGGCAACAACATTCCGGAAGCGGTATACGACAATCTCGTTAGTACAGTGAACAAGCATTTGCCATTGCTTCACCGCTATGTTGAATTGCGTAAAAAAGTGCTCGGTGTGGATGAGCTTCATATGTATGACTTGTACACGCCGCTCGTGAAAGATATGAAAATGAAAGTAACTTATGATGAAGCAAAAGAGTACATGGTGAACGGTTTGGCACCTTTAGGAGAAGAATACATCCAGACGATGAAAAGTGGATTAGAAAACCGCTGGGTGGATGTTGTTGAAAATAAAGGCAAGCGCAGCGGAGCTTATTCTTCTGGTGCGTATGGGACAAATCCATACATTTTGATGAACTGGCAGGATAACGTAAACAACTTATTTACGCTTGCCCACGAATTCGGGCACAGCATGCACAGCTACTTTACTCGGACGTCCCAGCCTTACGTATACGGTGATTACTCGATCTTTGTCGCAGAAGTGGCTTCTACGTGCAACGAAGCGCTGCTAAATGACTATTTGCTTAAGAACTTAGATGATGAAAAGAAACGTCTGTACATTTTAAATCATTATCTTGAAGGTTTCCGAGGGACGGTATTCCGCCAAACGATGTTTGCTGAATTTGAACATAATATTCATATGAAAGCACAAAATGGGGAAGCGCTGACAGCAGAGGCGCTGACGAAAGAGTATTATGAATTGAATAAAAAATACTTTGGCGATGGAATGGTGATTGACGAAGAGATCGGTCTTGAATGGGCGCGTATTCCGCATTTTTATTACAATTACTATGTGTATCAATATGCGACAGGATTCAGTGCAGCTACTGCGCTCAGTGCACAGATTTTAGAAGAAGGGCAGCCAGCTGTAGACCGTTACATTAACGAATTCTTGAAAGCAGGAAGCTCTGACTATGCCATTGAAGTATTGAAAAAGGCCGGTGTCGATATGACAACAGCGGATCCAATTGAAGAAGCATGCAAAGTATTTGAACAAAAACTGAATGAAATGGAACAACTTTTAAAATAGGAAAATAGAGGATACCACGCGGGTATCCTCTATTTCAGTCTTTTTTGTCTGTTTACGACATATACCGGCAGAAATAAGACAAAAAATAAAAACGGTGCTGTCAAGTATATAGGATATAAGTTAAGTAAGCCGAGTACATTAAAGAAAAATGCAGCAGCCACGAGAGACAGATAAAGCCAGAAAACCATCCATTTCATTTGTTGACCTCCTGCAAATTCGTACCATTATATGTTAGTTTACGCTTACTATTCCATTGTTATGACAAATGTGTGAAAGGGCTTGTCTTTCCCTGTTTGCCCATGATAAGATAACAAACGTGAAGTTGATCACATACAAACATATACCCCTTTGTTTGACCGTGAAAAATTTCTCCCATCCCCTTTGTTCGTAAGAAAAGACCTTGTAGCTGATACAAGGTCTTTTCTTTTTGAAAAAAATGAATGATCCATTCCAACTGATCGTATTAATGAATGTATTCCCACATAGAACCAAACTTTACTGGAACTTTGCGAACTTTGCGTTGAAGGAGAAGTTTTTTCATTTTTATTTCGACTTCGCTTTCGGTCCAATTATAGATGATGCTGATTTCCTTCGTGCCAATAAAGCGAAATTGCTTTAGAAAATCTTCTAGTGAAGGAGGGGATTGAGGTTCAGGTAGTTCGTCAAGCATCTCTTCTATAATTTGTACGTAAATGTCGTAAGAATACAGACCGGTAATTTTGATTCCTTCTTCTTCAATATTCTCGTTAAAGAAAACGAGGGTTGGCGCTTCCTCTACTTCCATTTCTGCTGAAATCGTTAAATCGCATTGAAATGCTTTTGCCACGCTGGAAGAATGAATATCGTTTAAAAATTCTGTCTTGTCAAGCTTAGCTTCTTCCGCGCATTCTATTAAGACAGCAAGATCAGAAATGTTTTGTTCACCAATAAACAACAATTCCTGCACTTTTCGCAAAAAACGACTTCCCGCTCGACGACCCTGCAATTCTGCAGCTTTAATGGCAATGGACGTGAGGAAAGGGGAAGAGACAGGATTGTCGATCCAAAGAGTCTCGTTACATGACATACCAGTTCTGACTGCGGTTTCTTTCCAATGCTGGGCTCTGACTTCGCATGTATGCTTTTGAAGATTTAATGCTGCCAGTCTGCCGGTTAGTACTTGTTTCAATCGGAAATAGCGGCCATATTCAATATGCAGCTTTCGAATCAAAGGCTCCAGTGCCCAGCATTCCGGACAGAGTGGATCCACAAACATGTATATCTCCAACGGCTTTTGCGGAGAGGAATCCATCAGATTAGGAAGCAATGATTGTTTCAATAGTCTTCACCTAGTTCTTCCGATTGATTAACCATATGATTAGCAGTTAATTCAAGCCGGTGATAGAAGAAGTCACGAATATCACCGTGCAGTCCCACTTCATCCATTGCCTCTCGCATACAAGCGAGCCAAGCGGAGGCGCGTTTTGGAGTAATCGGAAAAGGCATATGGCGCGCCCGAAGCATCGGATGGCCATGTTCTTCGGTATATAGAGGAGGCCCGCCTAAATATTGTGTTAAAAATTGTTTTTGCTTACGGGCTGTTTCTGTCAAATCGTCAGGGAAAATTGGAAATAAGTCAGGATGTTGACCAACTTTTGAATAAAATATATTAACGAGCTTCGAAAGCTTTTCTTCACCGATGTATTCAAATGGTGCTATTGATTTTTCTCCCATACCAATAACTCCTTTTTTCCTTGTAGTTGTAGATTTATTTTATCAAGGGGATTGTTATAATACAAATAAAGTGCTTATGACTATTTTTTACAATTTTCGTGTAAAATGATGGAATAGGGAGGCTGTATCCGACACGTGAAAAAAGACCGAAGAAAAAGAAATCGGTCTTTTGTAGATGAGCCCTCATTAACATAGCCTTTAACTAAGTTATTAGGCGTAATAATTTGCAGTAATTTTCCGTACATAATTTTGTGTTTCTTTAAATGGGGGAATGCCGCCGTATTTTTTTACATTGCCTGGCCCTGCATTATATGCCGCCAGAGCGAGTTTGAGATTACCCTGAAATTGATCAAGCATTTGACGGAGGTATTTCGTACCGCCAAACACATTTTGTTCGGGATCATATACGTTAGATACCCCCAAGCCGCGGGCGGTAGCAGGCATTAGCTGCATAAGGCCTGCTGCTCCAGCATGGCTCCGTACATTTGGATTAAAGTTTGACTCTTGGCGGATTACTGCTTGAATTAATTTTTTCGGTACGTTGTATTTTTCTGCTGCTCTTGTAATGATGTCATCAAAATCTGTTTTGGCTGACGTGCTTACCGGTTGAAGGAGATCGGCTCCAGGTTTGGTCGGAAGAGCACTCGTTATATCTGTATCCGCTAAAGAGTCTTTAAGAGAGCTTCCATCGGCAAGGTCGAGTCCTTGCATTAACGCTTGCTGAAGGACAGCGCCAAACACCTGGCTGGGAGCCGGTGAGGTTGTTGAGGATGCACTAGGGTACGACGCCATACTTTGCATGACAGTTGTTTGAAACATCGTTTTAAATAGATCGCTGCTCATAGTAAACTCCTTATTGCTCACCAGCTGACTGGCGCAGTTTCTCATTGTAAAATCTTCTCACTTTATTATCGGCTTGATTGAGTGGAATTTGATAGCTTTTTAACAGATCCATAAAGATTTTTTCACCACTTATTCTCTCTGTTGCTTCGTATTCAATTTCATAATCTTCCCGATTTAAATAAAAGCTGTTGTCAAAGACGAGAAGCCCTTCTTTAAATTCTATTTCTGCTCTTTTCGTAGATAACGTACCAAAGTGTTTTAACTGAGTCATGTCGTCTATGAAGTGCTGAAGTCTTTCTTTCACTAATCCAATTGGAAAAGCACTACCCGCTAAAAGTGCTTCTGCTTCCGAACGAGAAATCATTTCGTTCGTTTCAAGAAGTCCGTCTGCTGCAGGCTCTTTTAATGTTAATTCAAATGTTCCGTCTTTCTCACGAATGCGCAGTGCACAGCCCCCTTGCTTTAAAAGAAAGGATTCCGAATCAAAGTAATGATTATGCTGAACGTGAAAATCTTCTGGCTGAATATGAAAGGCATCCGCGAGCCGCTCAAAATCGGCTTGACTTACCATATTTTTAAATTCAATTTCTAATTGCTGACTCATATTTTCCCTGCTTTCTTTAAATTAGTTACCTTTATGTATAGCTCTGTATTTGCGATGAACATATGTGTTAAAATATGAAATGGGTTTTTTACCGGTATTTAGCCGCTCCATCCGTCTTAAGATGAAGATTAGCGGACTGGATGGCTTGTCTTATGTTTGTCGCGGCTAAACAGGCGTTTCCGCTTTTAAATTTTAACATAGCGGGCACGGAAAGGGGAAAAGAGGATGAGAAAAACGATTCATTTTACAAAAGCATCATGGAATGAAAATGGAATGGAGCTTCATGCAGAAACATCCGTAAAGATGACGGGCATTCAAGCAGCTGGACAAATGATTGTCGATTCCGATGCAACGGCTTTTGTCTACTTAGCAGAAGAAAATAACGAATTTATGTACTTATACATACATGAAACAGTGTGGGGAGACCTCCAGAAAGCGTTGGAAGAGGAGGCTCGTCTTTTTGCAGCAGGTGAAGACGAGAACCTAGAACTCATCAGCTGGGCAGAAGAACTGGCTTATTTAGTCAGTAACATCGAAGGGAACAGCAACTATGGAGAAAAAATGGTAGAAAGAGTAGAGGCCGTTTTTTTTCGTGAACAATAATGCAGTAATGTCTGAGAGGGAAGAAAAGTGACAAATTGGGATGAGTTTTTAATACCTTATAAACAAGCAGTGGATGAGCTGAAAGTAAAGCTGAAGGGAATGCGGACACAGTTTCAACATGAGGACGAGCATTCGCCGATTGAATTTGTGACAGGCCGTGTCAAGCCGGTCGCAAGCATTCTTGATAAGGCAAAGGATAGAAACATTTCACTTGACCATCTTGAACATGAGATGCAAGATATCGCTGGTCTCCGCATGATGTGTCAGTTTGTCGATGATATTATAAAAGTGGTCACAAAGCTGCGCATGCGGAAGGACTTTAAAGTGATTGAAGAAAAAAATTACATTTCCCATAAAAAGCCGAGCGGTTACCGTTCCTATCATATGGTCATTGAGTATCCTGTGCAAACGATTAACGGTGAGAAAAAAATATTAGCAGAAATTCAAATTCGTACGTTGGCAATGAACTTTTGGGCAACTATTGAACATTCATTAAATTATAAATATGATGGACAGTTTCCAGAAGAAATTAAAACGAGGCTGCAGCGTGCCGCAGAGGCAGCGTTCCGGCTCGATGAGGAAATGTCGCTCATTCGTGAAGAAATTAAAGAGGCACAGGCCTTTTTTACGAAGAAAAAAGAACAGGCCAGCGATCACATAACGAAGGAATAGAAAGGAAGGTGGTTCGACATGAGATTTGCTGTAACGTCTAAAGGAGATGCGGACTCTAACGCATTAATGCATAAGATCCGTGCCTATTTACTGGACTTTAAGTTAACGTATGATGAAAATAAGCCGGATATTGTGATTTCAGTTGGAGGGGATGGCACGCTTTTATATGCTTTTCACCGCTACATTGAACGCCTTGACAAGACAGCTTTTGTTGGGGTTCATACGGGACATCTCGGTTTCTATGCGGATTGGGTACCGGATGAAATCGAAAAGCTCGTGATTGCTATTGCCCGTACTCCTTATCAGATCATCGAATATCCGCTGCTCGAAACTATTATCCGTTATCAGAACGGAGGCAAGGAAACGAGATATCTCGCGTTAAATGAGTCCACTGTTAAAGCGGCGGATGGAACTCTCGTTATGGATGTGGAAATCCGTGGAGATCATTTTGAACGGTTTCGCGGCGACGGCCTCTGTATATCTACACCATCGGGAAGTACGGCTTATAATAAAGCCTTAGGCGGCGCTATTTTGCATCCATCCATACGTGCGCTGCAGCTGGCGGAAATGGCATCTATTAACAACCGCGTGTTCCGGACGGTCGGCTCGCCATTAATTTTGCCAGCGCACCATACGTGTATGCTAAAACCAGTCAACAGATCTGATTTTCTCGTGACGATCGATCATTTGACGCTGCTTCATAAAGACGTAAAATCCATTCAATATCGGGTGGCTAGTGAAAAAATCCGCTTCGCACGTTTCCGCCCATTCCCATTTTGGACACGGGTGCACGATTCGTTTGTCAGCAGTTAACGCGATGAAATTTCACTTACATTGGACAGCAGCGGAGCGGGATGATCAGAAGCTCTTGCGCGACTTTTTAGCCCAACAGCAAATTTCCCGGCGGGCACTGACGGATATTAAATTCGGCGGCGGCCGGATTTCCGTTAATGGCCGGGAGGAAAATGTTCGGTTTGTATTAAAAACGGGAGACAAAGTGGAAGTGACTTTTCCGCGAGAAGTGCCAAGTGAAGGGATCCTTAGGGAACGACTTCCACTTACAGTCGTATTTGAAGACGATTATTTACTCGTTGTGGAAAAGTCAGCAGGCATGAGTACCATACCATCACGGGAACACCCCACAGGCAGTCTTGCGAATGGATTGCTCGGTTACTATGACGATCACGGCATCGAAGCGACTGTACATATTGTGACGAGACTCGATCGAGATACGTCTGGTCTAGTGCTCATTGCTAAGCATCGGCACGTTCATCATTTATGTTCAGAAATGCAGAAGAAACATACGATATCTCGAACGTACGAAGCGTTGGCAGGCGGGGTTTTTTCTGTTCAAAAAGGGAAGGTTGAAGAGCCGATCGGGCGCAAAGAAACGAGCATTATTGAACGGGAGGTAAGAGAGGACGGCCAGTATGCCTGTACTACCTTCGAAGTGATTGAATCATTTTCATGGTTCACTCATGCAGCTCTTAACTTGCAAACCGGCCGCACTCATCAAATTCGTGTCCATCTGGCTCATATCGGCCACCCGCTTCTCGGTGACGAACTGTATGGCGGGGAGTTAACCGCGATCAGCCGCCAGGCGCTCCATTGTTCAAGACTATCATTTTTGCATCCGATTACAAAGAAGCCGATGTATTTTGAATGTCCGCTTCCCGAAGATATGCGGAGAGTAATAACAATAAACAGTTGAAAGTGCCAAACAGTGAAATAGCTAATCGTACTAAAATAAAGAGACTCTGCCGCACGTTTTGGCAGAGAAACGATCAAGGAGCTGTCTCAAAACTAAAGTGTCAGACCTCACATCAACAATATACTGTATATTAGAAGGATGAATATCCAATGCATACAGTGTATTGGGGATGAGGTCAGATCTTTATGAGACAGCTCCTTTCTTTATGAGATAGGCTATGCTAAAATTCCCAGTTGATTTCCGCTGCAGGCGCTCGCTTTCCGAGGGCGGCCCGAAAGCCTCCTCGGTCGCTGTCGTTCCTGTGATGTCTCCTTTGGACACGCTTTTCCCACAGGAGTTTCGCGCCTTCTGCTCTAATCAATAAAGAGGCAGCATCACCAATAGACATTAACAAAGCGATTAAATAAAAATGTTAGGTTTTGTTCCAGGGACTAGCTGTTTTTTTTCACAAGTCTTCGATACGGCGGAATTTCTCCGTAATGAAAGGCATGGAAGAAGGAACGGAGACGGTTTCTTTTTCAGGATAGCGAAAGGCTGTTAAGGCTCCGCCGAAGACAGCACCTGTATCAATGTTGGCAGAATGATTAACGATTCGGACTTCTTTTGTTGGTGTATGACCATAAATAATCCACGGTTTCCCGTGGTAGTGTGTCGCCCAATCGCGCCGAATAGGAAAGCCGTCAATATCGGAGGCGCCAGTAATGTCTCCGTAAAGGACAAATGTTTTGACTTTAGAGTTATATTTGCCAATGTAGTCTTCACGAATGCCTGCATGAGCAATAATTAAGTTTCCGCCATCGAGCACTTGATAAAGAGGCGATTGTTCATATAATGTCACAAACTTCTTTTTTACGCGTTTATAATCGCGGGTATCCAGTGCATTCAGTTCAGCCGCTGTCGTTTCCAGTCCGTTGTTGATCTTGACTTTGTTGCCAATCAGCATTCGATACAACTTATTACAGTGATTGCCGGGAGCGTAATAAGCTAGTTTTCTCTCCCATAAATCGTAGACGGTTTCAATGACGCGGACAGATGCAGGGCCACGGTCAGTTAAATCGCCGACGAAACCGAGAATACGGTTATCCGGATGGATAGGGAGGCCGCTTTCCCATGAATAGCCGAGTTTTCTTGTCAGTTCTTCAAATTCTGGGAAACAACCATGAATGTCTCCAATAATATCAATATTCACGCAGAAAATGCTCCTTTCATTTGTCATTTGTGACGCATAATAATCTGTAGTGAAAGAACATATCGTTTCCTTTTGATATAGTAATAAAAAGAGTAGAAAACATCACGGAAAAGGAGGTTCTTCGATGGAAGAGCATGCCTCATTACTTTCACTGGTTATCGTTATTGTTGCCGCTTTTTTAACTCCTATTATGCTTCATCGGCTGAAGCTGAACTTTATTCCAGTTGTTATTGCAGAAATTATTGTCGGCTTACTGATCGGGAAGAGCGGTTTGGATGTAGTTTCTCAAGATGTCTGGCTTGAAACCCTGTCTACGCTTGGTTTTCTTTTCTTAATGTTTTTAAGCGGAGTGGAAATTGATTTTACCGCGTTTTCTATTAAGAAAAAAAATGCTCCAAGAATGCTGCCGGGGAAGAAAGAGCCGAATTCATTTGCCGCGGCTTCCATCGTTTTCACCGGTATCTTAGCGTTGTCTTTCGGGTTATCTTATTTATTCGTGTGGTTCGGATTGATTGATGATGCCTTTTTAATGACACTAATTATTTCGACGATTTCGCTTGGTGTGGTCGTGCCAACGTTAAAAGAGGCCCATTTAATGAAAACGGTGATCGGACAGATTATTTTGCTTATCGCAGTTATTGCGGACCTTGTTACGATGATTCTGCTCGCTGTGTTCGTATCGGTGAATGGAACGGATGGAGGAAACATGTGGCTGCTGCTCGTATTGTTTGCGGCTGGTGTGTTACTTTATTTCATTGCCAAGCGCTTTAAAAATAAACCTCTTTTTGAAGCGTTGTCCACTAGTACGGTACAGATTGGTACGAGAGCAGTGTTCACATTAATGATTGTGCTCGTCGCTTTGTCTGAATATGTGGGAGCGGAAAATATTCTTGGTGCTTTTCTTGCGGGTGTACTCGTTTCCCTGCTTGCGCCGAATCATGAGCTTACCCGACAGCTTGACTCGTTTGGTTATGGCTTTTTAATCCCCATTTTCTTTGTAATGGTCGGTGTAGAGCTCGATCTGTGGTCACTGTTAAGTGATAAAAAAATGCTTATGCTCATTCCGTTATTGATGATCGCTTTTCTTGTTTCTAAAGTGCTTCCGCTGTTTTATTTAAAAAAGTGGTATGACATGAAAACAGTACTTGCATCTGCCTTTTTACTAACGTCTACTTTATCACTTGTGATTGCCGCAGCAAAAATTGCCGAACGGGTCGGGGTGATTACACCACAAATGAGCGGCTTGTTAGTTCTTGTTGCTGTACTTACTTGTTTAATCACACCTACTGTCTTTAAAAAGCTGTTTCCCCCTCATATGAAAGAGGAGAAACGAATCAAAATTGCTTTCGTTGGAGCCAATCAGTACACGATGCCGATTTCAAAAGAATTGAAATCTGCTTTATATGACACGGTTGTTTATCGAAAAAAGTCGCAATCTGAAGAAAGTAATTTAAGCAATTCTGTTTTTGATGTCATTGAACTCGATGATCTTTCCGTCGTTACATTAGAGAAAAACGGAGTATTTGCCGCTGATATTCTCGTGTTTGCGACGGGCGACTTAGACCAAAATGCAGAGCTCGCGACAGCAGCAAAAGAAAAAGGGGTAGATCGGGTGATTGCCCATGCTGAAAAAGAGGAAGTAGAACAGCAGCTGATTGAAAAAGGCATTGAAACGTTCTCGTACTTTTTGTCTGCGAAAGCGCTGCTGCGCGCCTTGATTGAATCACCGAGCATTATTAGTATTTTAACGAATAAAGAAACATCATTGTATGAAGTAGAACTGCTCAACGATAATTACGAAGGTCTTACGCTCAGGAATTTTCCATTTACAGGAGATGTCATCTTCGTCCGAATTTTCAGAGGGAACGACTCAATTGTTCCACATGGAGATACCGAGCTTCGTCTGTATGACCGGCTCATTTTAACCGGTTCGAAGGAATATGTGGATGAGTTAAAACTCGAGCTGGAATACGGAGGATAAATAGGAAAGGGCATCCCCCAGCTGGAATGTACGGCTGGGGAATTGCCCGGCTAAGCAGCTAGTGACTGTTTCATAGATACAGGAAATGAAATGAAGCTGTCTCAAACCAAAATACCAGATTCCCCATCAATAATATGCTCTGTATTAGAAGGATGGACATCCACTACATACAGTTATTGATGGGGAGTCAGATCTTTGTGAGACAGCTCCAGCATCACAGTTAACCTATAATATTGTAGCCGGAGTCAACGTAAATGACTTCTCCTGTCACACCTCGTGACAGATGGCTTAACATCGCAACTGTCATGTCGCCTACTTCTTCTTGTGTAACATTACGTTTTAAAGGTGCTTTTTCTTCAATGATTCTTAGTATATCGTTAAAGCCAGGTATGCCTTTAGCCGCTAGTGTTCTAATGGCTCCCGCTGAAATAGCATTCACTCTAATATCATCTTTTCCTAATTCGAGTGCTAAGTATCTTACACTTGATTCAAGAGCCGCTTTTGCGATCCCCATAACATTGTATTTTTCAACTGCACGCTGTGCGCCTAGATAACTCATGGTCACAATAGAACCACCTTCTGTCATAAAAGGCTTTGCTTCTCTTGCGATGGCAATTAATGAATAGGCACTTGTGTCATGAGCAAATGCAAAACCATCCCTTGATGTATTAATAAACTCACCATGTAAATCTTCAGCGTGAGCAAAAGCGATGGAATGAATGATTCCGTGAATGACTCCTACTTTTTCACCAATTTCCGTAAATGCTCTGTGGATACTTTCATCGTCATTTGCGTCACATTGGAAAATCAAATCTGTTGGATGTTCGTTTTTTTCTAACAGCCTGGTCAACTTTTGAAGAGATCTGTCTAAACGGTATGTATAGATTACATTAGCCCCAGCTTTATAAAGAGATTGTGCAATCCCCCAAGCAATACTTCGTTCATTGGCAACCCCAGTTACAACTATGTTTTTCCCTTTTAATTTAAGTAAATCTTCCATAGTATCCTCCAATTAATTATTGATAGTTGGTTCATCTACATTTTTATTATATCTGGTTTTAGCATCTGATACTATGTTTGAATGTACTATTGTTCATGAATTATGTCTTATTATTTTTCATGAATGAGTGAAAACGAGCATATAAATGAAAGGAAAGCCCTGCAGGAGGTGCGAATATGAAAAAAACCGAAGAAAAGCGCGAGCCGCTTCTGTATATTCATCAGCCTCAATTTGTTTACCCTGAACCTGTGATGCAAAGTACGTATCGCTCAAAAGATGAATTAAAAGAAACTGAATTAGCTGAGACAGAAACAAATCAATTAGAAACCGCACAAGAAGAGATGGATCACGTGAAAGATAAACAACAGAAAAAAGAGAAGAATAGAAAGAAGAAACTTTATGAAGCGGTGAAAGCGGAACAGCCGATGATTGAAGAGGTACAGCGGCAGGAAAAAGAGGTGAAGAAAGACCTTATAAAAAACGAACAGCTGAAGGAGGAGGAAGAGGAAACAGAAACAGAAACGAAGCAGCATGTGTGGAGGGGAATGCGGCCGGTTAAACGATTTCAAGAGATGGAAATGGATGAAAAACTTCAGCATTTAATGAGTCAATTTACGACACTTCCATGCATATTTGAATGCGAAGAGATCTCTCATAAAGGTGTACTTGAAGAGGTGACACCCGAACAAATCAAAGTAAAAACAATTCAAGGTGAAAAAGTCGATATCGAGCGGAAGGATCTAAAGCGGATCAGGCTGCTAGGCCCGTTATAAAATAAAACTTCATTCTTTAGCAGAATAAATGAGCTGGCCGGTAAGGAGTTATCGGCCAGCAAATAAAAAGCAGCGGCAAACGCCGCTGCTTCTTTCTGCGTTAGTCACAAATGTTTAAGTTGACATCTCTGATACATTGAACAGCGCAGAAGCAGTTCAAGTCAACTGTGATACAGCTGTTTGTTCTATCGAAATCTTCCACTTCGCAGACTGCACAAAGGTCAATACCGCAGTCGCTGGCAAGATTCACAGTTCGATCATGACCGTTTAAAGGTTTTAATACGCGCAGGCGTGCACAGCAGTTGTCAAACACTTCTTCAACACGGAAGAAGATGGATACGCATGCGTCACATGGACCAGTTACATTTTCAGGTCTAAAGAAAGCAAAGAACGGGGAACCGTCTTTAAGTGTGAGTGTGAAGACGCGCGTGTCAGCATTACGGCGTCGTGGTCCTGCTAAATCGCCAAGCGGTTCATTGAAGCAATCTTTACAGTCTTTGCAATCGTCGCGGTCCGCTTCATCTTGAAGATCTTGAATAGCCCGCAGCACCTCGCAAACACAGCTGTCATGACGGCGACCATGATGATCATCGTGGTGTTTACCGCAGCTCATGAATATTCTCCTTTCTCTAAGTTATTTCGTTACAATATCAACATATGTCATTCTTGCTAAATGGGTGTAGAAGATTAGTGTGATTGGGCAATAAAATTTTTATCATTTGAGGAAAAAGAAGAAGAATGGCTTTTATGCTTATGGATCTTACAGCTCTCTTTTCCATCCCTTTCTAGGGGATTGTAATTAACTTAATTGTATATAAAATCATATGATAAGTTAGGCAAGGAAAAGGAGGTAATGACTTCATGAGCCAGTCTTCGAGTCAAAACAATGATAGTCAAAATCAAAACCAAACGAATAACAGTCAAATAAAAAAAAGTAAATCATGTGGCTGTTCCAAAACGAAAAGAACAAACAATAAATCGTCTGAATAAAGGCGATTTTTTCTTTTGGATAAATAAAAATAGGAAAACGGAAAAAACTAAGTAATAAACGCTAGAAGAATGGAGGAAGAAAATGAAAGCGGTCATTTATGTGCTTGCGGCCATCGTCCTTGCAGGGTGCAGCCCTCAAGAGGAGAAGGAAGACAGCCGGCTCGCTTTAATTAAAACGACGAATCCAGAACCGATTCAGCTCGAACATAAAGGGCCTTCCGTGGAAGATATTCGCAAAGACGTAGAGAGCATTGATGAAATATACGATGCAGCGATTGTTAAAGGTAGCCATCATATACTTGTCGCTTATAAAGTGAAACATCTTGAACGGTTTCGCATGAAAAAAATTGAAAAGGCACTAAAAACACACCTTGAAGAACAATATGGAAAGGAAAAGTTTGTCGTATCGAGCGATTATAAAATTTTTCTTGAAGCGATCAGGCTGCGAGAAGACATAGATGCCGGAAAAATAAATGAAAAAGAAGCAGACAAGCGGCTCCATGAAATTATTAGTCTGAAAAGAGAACGAACGTAAAGGAGAAGGCTGATGGCTAACAACAATGAAAAAAAGACACCTACCCAGCAACAATATGACAAGCTGAATCAAAAACATGAATTAAAGCGGCCGCTTCTTAAAAATTGTGTGCGTGCTTTTTTCGTGGGCGGATTGATTTGCACAGTTGGTCAGGCAATTACTTATTTCTTCATTTACTTTTTTGACTTTACCGAACAGACAGCCGGCAACCCGACAGTGGCGACCATCGTCTTTCTTTCGATGCTGTTGACGGGATTTGGAGTGTATGATCACTTAGGACAGTATGCCGGAGCAGGAAGCGCTGTACCTGTGTCGGGGTTTGGAAATGCAGTGATTTCAGCAGCAATCGAACACCGTACGGAAGGGTTTGTTCTTGGGGTTGGCGGGAATATGTTTAAGCTGGCGGGCTCCGTTATTTTGTTCGGTGTATTTTCGGCTTTTGTCGTAGCGCTAATTAAAACCATCCTTATTCAATGGGGAGGATTATAACCCTCTAACGCTTTACTTCACTTGTAAAATGCAGAGAACTCTCCTGCATGAAGCGTTTTAAAGAGGCAGGAACATTCTTCTTGGTGATAATTAATAGGAAGGGAGTGGTAATCAATGCTGGCAATGTTTTTTTGGGCTTTTGTGATTGGTGGACTTATCTGTGTGATCGGCCAGTTGCTTATGGATGTTGGGAAACTGACCCCCGGACATACACTGAGTGCAATGGTCGTTGCAGGAGCCATTCTTGCTGGATTTGATTTGTATGAACCGTTAATTGATTTCGCTGGAGCAGGAGCGACCATTCCAATTACAAGCTTTGGAAATTCACTCGTTGCAGGTGCTATGCAGGAAGCGGACAAGCATGGCATTGTCGGCGTGCTGACTGGTATGTTTGAAGTAACGAGCTCCGGTATCTCCGCTGCCATCATTTTTGGATTTATCGGTGCGGCAGTCTTCAAACCAAAAGGATGATATCCGTGAGTTTTGCCCAAACCAATCTTCGTTTTTCTCATATAGTAACAGTGTACTAAGAAAAAGCGAGGTGATACAAATGGGCTTTGGTTACTGCGGATACGGCGGTGGATACGGCGGCGGATATGGCGGCTGCGGCTATCGTGGAACATCTACTTTTACATTGATCGTTGTGCTTTTCATCTTGTTAATTATCGTCGGAGCAAGCTTCTACTGCTAATAACAGGTGAGACCGACTGAACGGGGCTGTTTTAAGCCTCGCTTCAGCCGGTTTTTTTGTTTTGTAATAAAGTGCTTTGTACATTATTCTGCTTCCACGTATCTTTTGGCTGAGAATCGTCTCCATTTTTGTTCGGGAAGTGAACGTTTTAATGAATGAAGCATAAGATGAAAAGGAGAAGAAGGGGGATGAACAAAGGTGGAAAACGGATTTTTCAAAAACATTGAACAAAAAACGGGTGTGCGAATGAAAGATGTAATCGAGTTAGCGAACTCTTTACAAAATGCGAACTTTAAAGACGAACGGACAGTTAGGGATGTTATTAAGCGTGTATCGGCGCTGGCCAACAAATCAGTTCCACAGCAGCTGGAAGATCAAATTGTTCAGTCCATTGTGAAAGACGGCCGCAAACTAGATATGCAAACGATTACGGATATGTTAAATAAAAGAGAATAAAATTAGAATTTTCAGAAAAATATGTTTTGTTTTTTAGAAAAGGGGTAAAGAAAAAAGGGGGAATGTTTGTAGGGAGAGGGGAGAAGGAAGATGGGCTATATCTTACCAATCACACACTATCAATATAGTCAGTATCAAGAACGAATAGTGAATAGCGCGGGCAACAGGTATTCATTGATCGGTTCTGTAGAAAGGATTTCTTTTAAGAAGGCTAACGATGGTTATCCCGATCCATACACAGCCTCTGATCACCGCACAGGGGCCCGTCTTTCAAAGAAAAAAGAGCATGAGGCTTTTCAAGTGCATCTTGCAAAGATCAGCGGCAAGGGAGTTCATATTAATAAGACCGTGTAATGGAGTAACATACACAGTCTAAAGAACAGAGGGATAAAGGAAAAGGGCTGTCTCGCAAGGTCTGATCTCACTCTACATACATGATAGACAATGTATGATTGATGTAGGATTTGACACTTTCGCTTTGAGACAGCCTTCTCTTGGCATGTATTTAAAACGTTTTTTTCATTGTTTTATGAGGTATGCCGGCATCTATAAATTCATCTGAAATCACTTCATAGCCAAGTCGCTCGTAGAACGGAATGGCATGAACCTGTGCATCAAGTTTGAGGGCAGGAATATCCCGCTCCTTGGCATGCGCTTCGACAGCCTCCATAATGAGGCGGCCGGCACCTTTGCCGCGGTAAGTAGGCAGAACGCAAATGCGTTCTGCTTTGCCAAGGCCGTCCTTGATACGGAAACGACCGGCACCGCACGGTTTTTCGTTATCATATAAAACGAAATGAGCCGCAGCTTCTTCATGTTCATCAATTTCTATTTCGAGTGGGACACCTTGTTCTCCGACAAATACTCTTTTGCGGATGTCGTATGCATCCTCACGCTCTTGGTTGTTATTTACAGTAATGACTTTCACAGATGTATTAACCCTTTCCAAGTATGAATGTTTCGTACACAGTCCATGAACCATTCTCTAATTGATAAAGCAAATGGAAGCGATCCACGGTTTCATCATGGTCAATGGAGAGCATTTGCAAAGAGTTATACACATCATCATGCTCTAAGTTAGATAAGTCTTGTCCAATCGTTAAATGAGGAACAAAAGCATGCTGTGATTGATTTCCGAGTGAGCCTTCCAGCTCTTCATTTAAAGTAGTAATGGCTTCATTCGGATCTACTTTAAAATAAATAGTATTGTTTAACGGATGGAACGACTTTACTTTGCTTAGATGAAAAGCAAAGGGTTGGTGCTTCTTAGCGATTTCTGATAATTGGCCAGTTAGACTTTTTAGATCACTTTCATTAGCATCAAATGCACTTTTTAACGTAATATGAGGTGGAACAAGTGAATAATGGGGATCGTACCGCTTTCTGTATGAGTTAGCTAAATCCTGAAGTTTTTTTGCTGGAAAAATAACGATACCTAATTTCATGCATTTCCACTCCTTATAAAATAAAAGTTAATTATGCTTCATTTTACTATTATAACAAATCTTCTAAATTTTCTAAAGGAAAGCGACTTATTCAAACATAGTCAGCAGTGCCCGCTTTAAATCCGGCTGCCAAAACTTCCACGAATGCCCTCCTTGAAACTCATCATAAAAGCAATCGAAGCCTTTCTCGGAGAAGAGGCGATGAAGCTCCCGGTTCGGTGACAAGAAATCATCTGTCTCTCCATTCATTCTCGTCACGTTCGTTTCTTCCAGGCCAATGACGTGGTACAAACTTAAATGTTTAAAGTCTTTTGCTTCATTTACCGCCTGCAGAACTTTATGATCGACATGGGGAGAATGCATGATCACTTTTCCGAACGTATGTGGATAATGAAGAGCAGCCATTAAAGAAACCGTTGCTGCCAGCGAGTCGCCAGCGAGCGCTCGTCCGTAGCCAACGTGATAACCCGGATACTTTTCATCTAGAAACGGAACAAGCTCATGTGCTAAAAAGCGAATGTACGCTTCTTGTTTTGACCCATCCGGATGATATTTGTCCCACCGGTCTTGTACATTGCGATAAGGCACACCGACAATGATCACATTTTCAATCTGCTCTTCCTCTAACAGTTCATCCGCTATACGCGGAATGCGTCCCATCTGGAAATAGTCTTTCCCATCCTGGGCAATTAACAGCGAATATTTATATAACGGAGAAAAATTCGCTGGAAGATAGACGAGCAGCTCAACCTCTTCATTGAGCTCCTTTGAGTAAATTTTTTCATCATGAATCGTGCCGCGTTTTGTCATCATAGCGATCCTCCAAACCAATATGTAGTCATCCATCTTTGATTTTAGCACAAATGAGCCGGATGGTAAGGAAGGAAGCACTGCAAAAAAGCCGCAGGAACTTGTCATCCTTTAGCCGTCCTCTGCAGCTTCTTATGTATGGCGGATAATGTACATTGTATGAACAAAAGCATCAAATTATGCATGTTTTCATCGAATGAAATAAAAAAAGTGGCTGATTGATGAAAAGGTGTGACGCTGGCTAAATACCTTTACCCAAAGTGAGGGATGGATAAACCATACGTATCTAGAAGCAAAAATGCTGGTAGTTGTTTGTAATAAAATATCAGTATTTGATGAAGCAGAAAAATAAAACCCTTTAAAGAAAACTTTTCTAAAAAAACCGTTGACAACCGACTATATATTTCATAAAATAAGAGTTGTCAGTTGAACGATTCCGTAGCTCAGCTGGGAGAGCGCTACCTTGACAGGGTAGAGGTCGCTGGTTCGAACCCAGTCGGAATCATACTTATTAAAGCCGTAAAACCTTGATATATAAGGGTTTACGGTTTTTTTGTGCTTAATAGGAGTTTCTTTCAGCGGCTTTGCTTATTTTGTTCGACCGGATAAATCACATAAACAAGAGAAACTCGCAAGATCTAAAAGGTCATTTCTTCAAATATCTGGTTTGATGATAAAATAGTACCCGGGAAATAAGTCGTTATGGATGATTTGTATAAAAAGTAACGATATACGATAAAGGGAGGGGGCGTATGATTGTATATGAAGCTACAAAGACGGAGTTTCTAGAGGATGTGTTTCATGATGAGCTCGTTAATAATATATGCAAAAACTATAATGAGAAAATAGGTCGGATTAATGAGCGGGAAATCCGGGCTTGGGATAATTCTATGCAATACATGTATCGTGTGTTAGGTGATCATGAAATTCCGAACGATGCCGGGGTGGCGATTGAGTTTAAAATCCCGCACACATCTAAGAGAGTGGATTTCCTGATCTCGGGGGAAGATGAGGGACAAAACTGGGTCGTTAAAGCAATGGGGCGCTGTAGAGGCTGTTAAGGGGAAAGAAGCAATCGTCAAAACTGCTATGAATAAAGGGATCGTTGAAACGACTCATCCTTCTTACCAGGCGTGGTCGTATGCTTCATTAATAGAAGATTACAATGAAAATGCTCAGAGTCAGGAAATGACATTACATCCTTGCGCTTATTTGCATAATTATATCCACCAAGGTGAGCAAGATCCGCTGACGGACTCGGTATACCAATATTACATTGAAAAAGCGCCGGTTTTTGTTAAAGGACAGGCAAAGAAGCTGCGCGATTTTATTAAACGTTATATTAAAGAGGGAGATAATAAAGAAAATCTTTATAAAATCGAAAATGGGCGAATTCGTCCGTCGAAGTCACTACAGGATTCTTTAAAATGGATTATGACATTGCAACGGATCTATTATTTGGAACACCACTATGCGTTCCTCATGGAAAAGGAAGATGCCTTATACCTTCATCTAATCTATAAATTCATGAAACATAAGAGCAATGGGGTTAGTGCTGTAGTTATAAAACCAAAAGATCATATAGAATAACATCAAAGCGTAGTAAGTCCAATGATATGGGGTTACTACGCTTGTTGTATTATCTAGTGATTTAAAATAGAATGTAGGCAAATGATCTGGGGGGAGATTATATGGATAAGCCATCTTATTTTTATCAGTTTCTTGAACCTATTTCAAAAGAGCTCGCTTTTGTGGCGCGTGAGCTTGAAAATAGTATTTTTACAGGTCCGCGTACGATGCTGACGCATGCAAGAATATTTGTTGAGAACATCTTGCAGCAGGTGATTCAAGCAGAGAAGTTACCAGATGATCAATGGACAAATTTGAAAGAACGAATTGATTTACTCAATGAGAATGGTTATTTGACACCCGACATTCGTGGTGCGCTTCATCATGTCCGGCAAGTTGGCAACCAAGCGGCGCATGATTCCCGAATGTTTCGCTATTCTGAAGCACTGCTGTCATGGGAAGCGGTGTATAAAATTGTTAAATGGTACGTCGAAGTGTACGGACCTGTAGAATTTACAGTTCCGATTTATCAAGATCCATCGCCTCAGACGGAACAATCGTATGATATTACTGAACTTGAAGAACGGCTCAAATCTTTAGAGAAGCTGCTCATGTCATCTATGCAAAAGCTGAAACAAGAACCGAAGACGAAAAAAACAGGGGAGCCTGCCGTGCCAGCGCTGCCGGAACTAGAACGACCAGGCTTCACAACGATTCGGACCATTATATACAAAGGTCAAACATTGGAAGTTCCGTATTTCCTGCGTGATGCCTTCTTATTGCCCCAGCGTTTTGCTAAGTCTGAAACCTTTCTTATTAGACTAGGCGCCGAGCAGCAAGCGCGCATCATGAGTGAATTGCCGAACAATTTCGAAGGACTACATGAACATGTGAAACGCTATAACGAAAAGAACGATGAAACCTTCTTTGAAGAATTAAAATTATTCACTGAAGAAGAGAAAATTCGGAGGCAGCTGATGCTCGAACGCCCAGGGGAATTATTCTTCTTTTATAAAGCCGAGCACATCATTGTGACAGAGGAATTGTCCAAAATATCTCTTAACGCAAATGAATTCACAGGCATTCCGAGCCTCATTAGACAGCTAAATGAAGATCAAATTGAAACAGTTGGGCAGCTGCCGCAAGAACTTGTCATTCTAGCTAAGTATGCAAATGTTGGGGTTGGGACAGTGGAGAAATTGTTTGAGCAATTGAAAGCAAAACAACAAAGCCTAGTGGAAATAAAGTGAACATCGATAGAAGAACCTCATCTATTTTTCCGAAATGTAAGCAGCGAAATACGGATGGCAATCTTCCATTAAAGTATTTTTTGATAGGTTATAATCTGGATTGAGCCCACTATTTAACTTTATTTACTTTTTATTGATGTTATAATCTAAAGTATTAGGTCATTAGTACTGAAAGGAGTAATAATGTGAAGAAATACCTTAGTGGACTATTAGTTTTTTGTCTGTTTATTAGTAGTACAATAGTGGCTTCGGCAGCATTTGAAGATGTTTCCAGAGAGCACTGGGCGGTCGATGAAATCACCTTTTTAACTGATAAAAAAGTGATTAGCGGATTCCCGGATCGAACGTTTCGCCCTCAAGCACAGGTTACGAGATTGCAAGCCATGATTTTAATGGCTCAAGCATTAAAACTTGATCTGAAGAATCGACCTGATCCTGGGTTTAAAGATTTGTCAAAATCGAACGCTAACTATAAATATGCGGCTGCCATCGTAGATGAAGGGATTTTCCCAAAAGTCACTTATTTGAATCCGAATCAACCGATTACACGTGAGCTTATGGCCCGTATGATTGCTATTGGCTTTAAGCTGAAACCTACCGGCCAAAATAAGTTTGCAGATGTTCCTTCCAGCCATTGGGCTCACCCATATGTTTCTGCACTAGCAGATAATAATATCACACTGGGTTACTCAGAAGGAAAATTCGAGCCATCTAAAACTCTTACGAGAGGGCAATTTTCTGTATTCTTGGCACGTGCATTAAACGATCGCTATAAAACTTTTAACTTTTATAATAAAAGATTCAACTTTATTCTCCCGCTTCCTAACTATATGAAGGATAAATTAACTTATAATACAACAATAGAAGGCGGCATTTATTACACAAGCTTTTATTATAATGATCAAACGTTTCTAAATAATTCGTTCTGGGTTGGGGGAATCGATCAAGTACATAAGAGTAAAAAGTCAATCTATGACAATCCATGGTCCGTATTTGTGAAACAATCCGGCGATTATTATTACTATTTCGAGCTGCCCCATGAACACCCTTATGCAAATGTGGATCCATACTATAGTTCGCGGGAAGCAAAAGAGTATTTTCAATATGCTAATCGGTTATTCAATATGTCCAAAAGCATTCAATCACAATAAGTAAAGAAGCTTCTTTTAGCGAACAGTGTTTAGTCCTGTTCGCTAAAAAATATGAACAAGAGGATCTAGAATTAAATGAGACAACAAAAAAGAGCCAGTTTGTCATTCTTGATGAATTATTGAAAGAAACCGATTTAAATGTATGAAACTGATATTTATAAAAATGGCTCTGTTAAATTACAATGTTGATAATTGGTCAAAAGTTAAGGGAAACCCAATAGATATGGGGTTTCCCATTTCTATTACTAACAAACTTGTTCGTTAAAGTGGTGGGGTTTCCACGCCTAAGTGAATCCAATCTTCTTTTGGTGGTCCATAAACCCCAAAAGGTTTTATTCCTGCTTGACGCATAAGAATGGTAACTTGTCCACGATGATGAACAATGTGCTTGACTAGTCCCATTAAAATTTGAGCATTTGTTTCTTCCCTGCCAAATGCAGTCTGCACTTTCTTCAAAGATTCGTCTGTCCATTGTTCTTCAATGACTTTGATTGCAGAAGAACTTATATGTTTAAAGGTTTCAGCAATTTCTCTAGCCGAGTCAGGGACATTTTCTGCATTTTCTACTTTATCTACTTTCAACCCGAAATGAGCTAAATATTCTGGAATATTTGTTGTGAAATGCCAAACAATTCTTCCCAAAGTACGCCCTTCTGGGTAAACTTCTTGTTTCAATGAATCATCAGTTAAACCTTCCAAAACCTTTTGAGTCAGCGCTGCCTCCCCATTCCATTCTCTGATAAAGTCTGAGATCGTTACATACATCTACAATACCTCCATAATCAACATTTCTATGATTTTTTATTTCAGAAGAAATATTACGAAACAATCGTTCGTGTTTTTTGAATTTCCTTCTTTGTTATCTTTCGTTACCACGACTATCAACAAATATAAATCAAGCAAGATAATTATCGCTATACTTTAACAAGATAATCTCACCGAATACGTGTTCTTATGTTGATTATATCAAGACTTTGAACAGGTATCAAAAATCAATAATTACCTTTAACAGGGCCATAAAAATAATCGTTTTGTGAAATTCCGAATGAATTCATTGGGGATTTTTTTAATTTTTGGTATGATCTGTTCAAGGTCAATCGAATGAATAGGGGTGTTTTTCATGGATTTACAATTACAAGGAAAGAATGTATTAATTACTGGCGGATCGATGGGGATAGGGAAGGCCATTGCTAAAGTGTTTGTCGCGGAGGGAGCGAATGTGTCGATTGCGGCACGCAGGATAGAAGCATTAACGAAGACGAAAGAGGAACTTAATGGGAACGTATCTATTTTTCAAGCGGATATTTCAAATGAGGATGAGCGGGAGAAGCTGATCCAATCTTTTATCGAGCAAAAAGGAACGATGGATGTTCTGATTAATAATGCAGGCGGCAGTAATGGCGGCAAAGCGGTGGAAACGGAGATGAGTTTGTTTTATGAGGCGCTGGAACTGAATTATTTTTCCGCTGTTCATCTAAGCAAGTTAGCGGTTGAAAGGATGAAAACAGCCGGAACAGGAGCCATTATTAATATTTCCTCTATATTCGGAAGAGAGAGCGGCGGCAAGGTGACATATAATAATGCAAAAGCGGCTCTCATCAGTTTCACGAAGTCATTGGCAGATGAAGTGATTTCCTCTGGCATTCGAGTGAACAGCATTGCGCCAGGAAGCATCCTGCATGAAACAGGAAATTGGAAGAAGCGTCTGGAAGAGAATCCTGAGGGGATTCAAGCGTTTATTGCTAACGAAATTCCGGCAGGGCGTTTCGGTACGCCGGAGGAAATAGCGAATGTGGCTGCTTTTCTAGCTTCAGAGAAAGCTTCTTGGATTGTAGGGGCAAGTATCAATGTAGACGGCGGGCAATCTAGGATGAATTTTTAGAAAAGAAAAAGCCGTTGAATGTTCAACAGCTGTCGCAGTTTAGGAGCGCTGGATTGTAGAGGTGGAAAAACTTTTAATTAATCTTTGTAAATTTCTATGTCCTTCTCTCACTTTAACCGTTTCTTCCATGATTTTTTGGAAACCTTCTAAATCTTTATCGGAGGCATTTAATACGGATTTGGTTACGCTTTCGGCGATTTGTTGTAAAGATAAATCTGAGCTCATACATAACGGCCACCTTTCCACTTATTTGTTGGGGGATGTGTATTTCTCTCTTTAAAAACTATTTAGCAAAGAGAGTGTATTTTCCTGCAAAAAGTATGATAAACTTCTCAACAAATCTCAACAGAATCCCCAAACTTAAGTGGAATGGCAAAAAGATAAGCGAATAGTGTCAAAGGCAAGGGTTGCTTTTGACACTATTCGCTTCAGGCTGTTGACAAACGCTCGCTTTCTTGGTTGCTTGTCAGGGCTTCACGCCTCGAAAGGAAAATGTTTTCAAGCAGCTTGAAGGCATCTGCAATGAACAAACGCTTTCTTTCATTTATAAATAATCACTCGCCTGCATGGAGTTTTTTATAAAATCGGTCTCTGATTCGTTTCATTTTTTGATGATATCGGAGGATTTCCAAGCGTGCTTTTTCTGCTTCAGGTGCGATCGGCCGTAATTTTTCAAGTTCCCAATACTCAACGATGACATCTAATACTTGATCAAAATATTCTAATGGACCATAATTTGCCTCTTTGGCAATAATGGACATTCTATCTTCAAAGTCAGGCATAACAGCCCCAGGCATTTGGAAGTTCATAATGACTTTTCCTAAATAGTAACAATAGTTTGGCTCTAATTCTAAATGATACTTGATGACGTCCCGATAAAAGGCATAATGTAACGTCTCGTCTTTTGCCAGTCTTTTTAAAAGGGCAGTTAAATTTTCATCATGTACTCTAGCATTCTTAGCGACGTTATTGTAAAACACCATTGTGGCTAATTCTTGCAGTGAAGTATAGACCATCGTTTCGAAAGGTGTATCGAAATCCGGACTCCAGCCCATTTCTACCGTTTGTTTATGAAGAACGTGTAAGCGTTTCGGATCGACATTTCTTGTGATCAATAGATAATCTTCAAGCAAGTTAGAATGCTGATCTTCCTCTGCTGTCCACGTGTGAACAAAGTCACGAACGATAGATAAGGAGCCTTTAAATGTTTGCTCCAAATGAGAAGTAAACCACGGTAAATTGACTTCTGTTAACAAGGCTGTTTCAACAGCAGTAATTAACCCCTTCGGCAGCGTAACCTGGCTTTCATCCCAAGGGACTCTTCGAAAGTCTTTCGCTTGATCCCATGGCAAGAATTCATGGTAGCTCCAATCTACTTTTTCTGATCTTTCTTTATGAAGCGCATACAATTCTTTTAATCTTGGCTCTAATCTGAAATCTAAATGATTTGTTAGCATGTTTATCTCCCATTTACGGTATATTATTGTACAGCGGTTTATTAGTTATACAAATCTTAAAAGTTCCAGCGGCGACGAGTAGAGTCTATAAAGTTATTTATACAAAAAAAGAACCCTGTTCACAGTCTGATGCTGTAAGGAATAGGGATGGCTTTTTGTTGATCGTTGTAATCTTGGTTGAAAAACCACTAGTCTACTTTCTACTATTATAAATGACGGTAAAGGTGATTTCAATTTTTACTTTAGATAGAAAAAATGATTGACAAACTAGTATATTTGTTAATGATGCTTCTGTTCATGTTAGCGGGCTATGAAGAGGAGAGAGTAGATTCTCTGCACCAGAAGAAGCAGAGGGGTGTTAAATAAGCTCGGAGAAAGCGGTTCAGCACGTTTGAGTGCTTCTATGTAATCAGAGAGCAGACAGTGGGGAGGGGAATGATGAATTGCACCCTAATTGCGTATATGACTAACTGAATGTCATGTTTTTATGCTTCTTCAGCCTTGCTTGATTCTCAGTGAATATTTTACCATTAACAAAAAAATAGTTGTTAATGGCAGCTGAATTAATGATTTTATTCTCCTTTTAAATGGAATCTCAATAGTAAGAGGGAAGAGGCCGTCCTATAATGGTCTGACAATTTGGGTTTGGAACGGCTCCTTCCCCTTAGAGGCATAACTTACACACAACTTGTCGGATGTTCGTGTGTAAATAACAAAAGAGGCAAAATGAGCTGTAAATGCTCATTGACGGAGCTTCCTCCTTATTTTTGCAATTTTCATGCCATGATTAATGAGTTTTCTTTGTTCATTAATGGATCGGTTGTGAATGCCTTGAAAAGTATGTCTTCAACAGAAAAAATTAATTCAACGAAGCTTGTCATTCATATGTGAAATAGGAAAAAAGTAAAAGAAAATTGACAAGATAATAAAAACTTTACCGTTGTCATTTGATTATTGATTCTCAGCTTCGTTAATGGCTGTTTGAGCCAACTTAGAGATGGTCATATCGTCCATTGGCGGATTATGAAGACCTGCTCTTACATCGCGATAGTATCTTTGCAGTGGATTAGACATTTGCAGGCTTTTGGCGCCAACGATTCTCATGGCCTGATCAACGATCGTAATGGCTGAATTCGTGACGATATACTTGGCTGCAGCCAGTTCATTTGTTATGTATGGACGGCGTGAAAGATCATCATAAGCAGCTGCTGTACTGTATAGAAAGTGTCTTGCCTTCATTAATTCTAAGTCCATTTGACCAATTAAGCGTTGGACGTTGGGCAGCTGACTAATGGATCCATGGATACTGTTTGGGGAATGCTCGATGGCAAATTTCACTGCATAATCACGGGCTGCCTGAGCAATGCCTAAGTAGCAAGCTGGAATATGTAGAATCCAGCCATTTATATTGCTGCTTCTCGGTCCGAAACTAAATTCTACAAAGTTTTCTTCAGTGACTTCCACACGGTCGAGCACGAGATCGTGGCTTTCTGTTCCTCTCATGGCGATCACATCCCATGTTTCTTTAATAGATAGACCACTAGAATTACGGTTAACTAGGAAGAATCCAATACCTTGCTTCTCTTCCACCCATGCAGATACAAGAAAGTGGGTTAACACGGGTGACATCGTTGTAAAGTTTTTTTGACCGGAAATGATCCATTTGTTTCCTCGTTTTACTGCGCTTGTTCCCGGACGGCCGCCGCGGGTCGGGCTGCCGGTTTGCGCTTCACTGGCAGCTCTGTTCACTAAAGCGCCGTTTAAGATTTCATTGGCGAACGTACGCAGTTTGTCTTCTTTCCAAATAATCTTCTCATACAACTCACCAACGACTCCTTGATGCCAGCCGATGGATAAACCAGTAGCGCTGTCGAAGCTGGCAATCGTTTCTTGGAAAAGAATCATATCTGTTACACGAATGCCATCGCCGCCGTATTCTTTTGGCAATGTCAGCCTCGTATAGCCTATATCAACAAGTGCTTGGATATTTGCTTTTGGAAACGCAGCTGTTTCATCCACTTCTTTTGAATAACTTTTAAAAGTATCCTCATATTTTTCTAGTTTTTGAAGCCAATCTCTCTGTGTATCAGTTGTAATAAATAATTTTTTTGACACAATTGCCACTTCCTTAATCATTTCTATTGCATCAGCCTGGGAGTGTCTAAAATAGACTTTGTCTAAGGTGTCTTCGTTAAATATGTCATAGTTTTAAACTAATCATCTCTCTATCATTATACGTGTTAAAAACTTACTTTAAAACCCAGGATGGCTAGTTAGGAATTGTCCAACAACTCCTCGTTAAAATCCATTTCACAATGTCAGTACTTGTTTAGAAAAGATTCACTCTCTTCCAAAGTCTGCTACTATGTTAATTAACTGATTCGAAAAAAATAAAAATGAAAGTGAAACGGAGGAGAAAACATGAATTTTACATTTGATCATTTAGTCCATTTTGTCGAGAAGCCAGATGAAGCGATGGCAATTTTAAAGGAGAAAGGAATATATGCGGTTGAAGGAGGAAGGCATGAAAATCGTGGTACGTATAATGGGTTAAGCTATTTTGATTTAAGTTATATTGAATTACTAAGTACATATGATAGAGAGTTAGTAAAGAAGACGAAACACCCGCAGCATAGCTTTCTAGCGACAGTCGTAAATGATCAGTTCGTTGAAGGGTTTTCCCGGATTGCGGTTCGTACGACAGATATTGAAGGAGCCGCTCAACACTTTCGCGACAAAGGATGGATAGTGAATGGGCCAGAGCCTTTTAGCCGGAAAAGACCTGATGGAACGGTGATTGAGTGGCAGCTTTTATACGTAGGAGATCCTGAAGGCGGGCTGGAACTGCCATTTATTATTCAATGGAAAGAGAGCGACAAGGAGAGAAGAAAAGAGTTAATCGGTCGGAACATGATTCAACCTCACCCTTCTGGAGCTGTTTTTTCACATGTTGCCTTTGCTGTTCATGAGTTGGAAAAAACAGTGCAGAAGTGGTCGAGTTTATTCGGTTTAACAGCCGGGGAAATGTTTATTGACGAATCACTGGGGGCACAATGCCAAATGTTAGAGCTTCGAGGAGGCAATCTGCTATTTAGCAGTCCGATTGGAGATGGAATGGTTTCAAATATTCTAAAGAAACGGGGAGAAAAGCCGTTCCAGGTGAGTTTTTCTGGCAGCCAAAGCAGCGATGTATTCGAATTATTTGGCGGTATCTATAAAATAGGATGATAAAATAGGTATTGTTCGTTCAAAAGTGTCGGCCCCGTTATCCATACATTGGTGATGCGGGGGCAGGCACTTTATTTTTTTGCTTTCGGGCTCTACATCTCATCAAGTTCGGTATCTGTATAAATGGCGATTAACACGATTGCCGGTTCATCCCCAATATTTTTCACTAAATGCGGGGCACACGCATTCCAGCTAAATGAATCTCCTTCTTCTAAAATGACGGAATCCTCTCCTTGTTCTGCAAGAATCTTCCCTTGTAATACTAAATGACACTCGATCCCTTTGTGAGTGTGAGGCTGCTCTCCTGTTGAAGTCCCTGGAGGAAACTCAACATGTTGTAATGTCAATCCATCTCTTGATATTAAATGTTCGACTTTAATATTTTCTTTCTTGTGAGTCGTATATTGCCGCTCATGCTTTCTAACGACATGCATGCGTTGATCTTTTTCTAAAAGAAGATAGGGCAAAGGCACACCAAGAAAGTGAGAGACTGTTTGTAACGTATTAATAGACGGTGACGTATTGTTATTTTCCATATTGCTAATAAAGCCTTTGGAAAGTCCGGTTCCTTCACTCATCTGTGCAATTGTGATTTTTTTTCTATTTCTGATCGATCGAATCGTCGAACCAATATCCATAGTATTTCACCTCTAGTGTTTTCTAATAAGAAACTTAATTACATATTAGCAAAAAAAACGTTGACAATCTATCGGTAATTTTGTTACCTTATAAACAACAAAGATTCATATTAAGAAACAAAAAGGGTTTTTTCAAAGATGTTAGAATGCAAACAAAACAAATGACACAGCAAAAGCTAGTTTTGATTAAGAATGAATGATTTATGTATTAAAAATATGAACAGGAAAAATGAAGGGAGACACATTCATATGATGCCAGCTTTTTTTATTGCTCATGGAGCGCCGCTGCTAGCGATTGAAGAGAATATGTACACAAGGTTTCTGAATCAATTAGGGAAGGAATGGCCGAGTCCGAAAGCGGTTGTCTTATTTTCAGCTCACTGGGAGTCAGCCGTTCAAAAGGTAAGTGAAGTTGATGAATATAAAACCATTTATGACTTTGGCGGTTTTCCTGAAGCTCTGTATCGTATTCAATATCCGGCAAAAGGTCAAAAGGAAATAACGAAGGAAATCGAAGAATTATTCACTAAGCACGGAATAACGTATGAAGTAGAAACAAGCCGCGGATTAGATCATGGAGCATGGATCGTTCTTAAAATGCTTTATCCGAATGCAGATGTTCCAGTGATTGCTATGTCTGTTAATCCCCGCCTGACGCCAGAGGAACAGTACAAAGTTGGAAAGTCGTTAGCAGCATTAAGAGAGAAAGATATTTTAATGATTGGCAGCGGGGGAACCGTGCATAATTTGGGTGCCTTAAGGATGGTGACAGACGATGGAGAAGTCGATGATTGGGCACTTGAATTTGATCGGTGGCTAGAAAAACATTTGAAAAGCTGGGATTTGGAAGCCCTTTTCAATTACAATACTTTAGCTCCTGCAGCGAGCTTGGCTGTTCCGCCATATGGAAACGAGCACTTTATCCCTATTTTTTACGCGATGGGTGCAGCACATAATCAGCCAACAGCGGCACTTATCCACCGGAGCTATCGGTACGGGAATTTAAGCCACAGTGTATGGCAATTTGGAGGAGTGGAAAAATGATTAACAAATCTGAATGGGGCACGTTCATTCTGCGTGTCGTGTTAGGTATCACTTTCTTTGTTCATGGGCTGGTAAAATTTCAAGGCGGCATTGAAAATATTGCCGGGTGGTTTGGAAGCATTGGGCTGCCAGGATTTTTGGCTTATGGTGTAGCCTTATTAGAAGCAGTCGGCGGAATCGCCTTAATTGTTGGTTTAGGCACTAGAATCGTATCCGCTCTTTTCGCTTTATTAATGATTGGAGCGATCTTCAAAGTAAAATTAGCTGCCGGCTTCCTTGGCAATGGGCAAGGTGCGGGATATGAATTAGACCTAGCACTTTTCGCTATGGCAGTATCTATTACCATCACAGGAAGTAAGATCTATGCGCTCGATCAAATGATTTTTAAAGGGAAAGATTATGGGAGTGACACTCCTAAATCGATTTGAATAACTTAACAGTTCCTATGATGTGGGGTTATATAATAGAAGATTATGAGCGGCTGATTAACAGCTTATCTAAAGAAATTCGAATAAATATGTTTAGAGCTTATTTTTGATTAAACTTTATGTCAAAAATAAGCTCTTTTTTTATTTGATAAATCAACAATTGAAGCCAGCAGCAACGATCGTTACCATAACATCATCTTTTAAGTTTTCGTTAATGACAGAACCGAAAATCATGTTTAAATCGTGATTTGAAGCGGAAGCAATAATATTTGCTGCTTCTTGTACTTCGTGCAGACTTAAATTGGGACCGCCTGTGAGTTTCATTAGCACACCTTGCGCCCCATTGATGGAAGTATTAAGCAATGGGCTGGCAATGGCTTTTTTGGCAGCTTTCACAGCGCGGTCTTTACCTGCTGCTTTGCCAATGCCAATTAAGGCAGAGCCTTTATTAGACATGATCGTTTTCACATCAGCAAAATCAACGTTGATTAAACCTGGCACGGTAATTAAATCAGAAATACCTTGAATACCTTGGTGAAGGACGTTGTCCGCTTCACGGAACGACTCAAGTAATGGTGTGTTTTTATCTATAATCTCTAATAGGCGATCGTTTGGAATAACAATTAATGTATCCACTGCTTTCTTCAGTGAGGCAATTCCGTCTGTTGCTTGTGTTGCACGCTTACGGCCTTCAAACGTAAACGGACTTGTTACAACACCAATGGTGAGTATACCAAGCTCACGGGCAATTTGAGCAATAGCAGGAGCTGCTCCTGTTCCTGTACCCCCGCCCATTCCAGCTGTAATGAACAGCATATCCGTATCTTGTAATGCCTTTTGGAGTTGCTTTTTGCTTTCTTTAACTGCTTCTTTGCCTACCTCTGGATTTGCGCCCGCTCCTAAACCTCTTGTCAATATTGTGCCGATTTGTATCGTCAGCTCTGCTTTTGATAAATTAAGAGATTGCGCATCTGTATTAACAGCAATAAATTCTACACCTTGAACTTTGTGCTCGATCATACGGTTAATGACATTGTTTCCGCCGCCCCCAACACCGATTACTTTAATGGTGACTAGAGGGGCCGTACTTGTATCAAACTCCATCTTATAGTTCCTCCTAGTTTATCGAATGTACCGTTTTTCAAATCATTCAAATAAATATTTATAGCCCATAAATTCACTTTATTTGACAAGTTTTGCTCTTTTTTTGATTTAGTAGTTGTTAAAGGACGGACTGCATCCCAATCATTGCTTCTTTTACTGAGTGATTTTACATGTGTTAGATACGTTAGATGAAGCTGTTCAAAAACACGAAACAACTGAATTTTTTTACATAGGAATCAAGGTTCTTTATATAGGATCCATACCTATCAACATTTAGCCAAAGAAAAAGGCATTGTCACCAGCGTACCCCGTAGGGAAAGCTGCTTTGACAATGCCTTTCATCGAATACCTTTCCCTCTTGTTAAAGTTGGAAGGATTCACTCCCCTGAAAAGGGAATCTTTACTTTATTTTAAGGTAATCTAACTTGTAAATCAATATATACGTTAGCGCCCGCAATCGAATACACATTCAAGAACGCGGTTCTAGTGTGTCAGAATGGTTATAACATCCATTTTAGATCAAATTCAGCTTTTTTAAGATGGGATTGACGTTGTCTAAAATAGTATCGTCTTTCAAAAGAGATGGAGTAAAATAAAAACCTTTCATTTGGCTGCCCTCAACAGATTCTTCTTTTAACAAATAAAGTTTGTCTATTCATTTTTTCATGAATTAGTACAATGTGCATAAGTCTAACTCTCTTCATAAAGGCCCGGGACAAACTTCATCTTTTCATATTTCAACAAAGGAATAACATTTCACTTTGGAAATGTTATTCCTTTGTTTGCTTTATCTATAAAGTAGTTAACAATGATCTTTTTTAGGAGAGATGCCTGCTGTTTAGAGAAAAAGTGAGAAGAATTTGTCCTTTTTCAAAAGATGGCACGAATATTGCAAATATTCATAAAAGCATTTTTTGGATGTTTTCTTTTTATTTGTAAATGCTTGAGAAATGGGGGAGGTTTTATGGAGAATTTAGGGACTTATGTGATTTATGTCATTATGGCCTTTGCGATTATGGGGGCGATTGCTGCCGTCCGTAATGAGGAGGAAGGAATGGGAAAGGAGTTTATGCAAGGGATTTATACGATCGGTCCTATCTTCATTCCGATTGCCGCTACGTTAGCATCGATTCCGTATTTATCAAAGTTCATTGAGTTTGCATTTGGTCCTATCTTTTCAGCAATTGGGGCTGATCCGGCGATGGCGGCAACGACATTGATTTCTAGTGACATGGGCAGTTACCAGCTTGCTGATGTGTTAGCCAGTGATCGTGAAAATTGGATTATTGCTACAGTCAATGGGATTATTATGGGGCCTCATATTATTTTTACGATTCCCGTTGCGCTCGCGATGCTCCAAAAACGTGATCATAAATATTTAGCCCTTGGTATGATGTCAGGTGTGCTTACTGTGCCGATTAGTGTATTCATTACGACGAGCATTCTTGCTCTAACGGACACGAAAATTAGAGACACGATTAGTACAACGGCTGAGCCGACGTATCAATTGTCCATGTCCATCAGTACGATCTTGATTAATCTTATCCCTCTAACGGTTGTTGGAATATTTATCGCTGTAGGATTACGGATGTTCCCTAATGTGATGATTAAAGGGTTTATGGGAATCGGCTGGTTTATGAGCACAGCGATGAAATTAGTGCTGGCATGTTCGATTGTCGAATATTTTACGGGTGTGTTTTCTACTGTGTTCGGGAGCTGGGGATTCGATCCGATTATTGCTGATGCAGAAGATCAATTTAGAGGATTAGAGATTGCTGGTTACATTGGAATTATGCTCGCTGGTGCTTTTCCGATGGTCTATGCCATTCAGAAATATTTAGCGAAGCCGCTTCAATACTTCGGTAAAATGCTCGGCTTAGGCAGTATCGGCAGTGCAGGAGTGATTGCCGCGACAGCGAATCCACTGGCGCTTTTTAAAATCATTAAAGACATGCCTGCTAAAGATAAAGTGTTAACGATTGCTTATGCTATTTCCGGCGGCTGGATGATTGGCGATCAGCTTGCTTTTCCGGCTAATTTCCAGCCGACTATTATTATCCCCGTCATGCTAGGTAAATTTCTTGGAGCTGTGTTAGCAATTATTTTATGTTACTGGATTTCTATTCCAAAAGCGCTTGAACTTGAACGAATGGAAAAATTAGAGGAGGAAGCGAAGAAGGGGAGCGGTGACTCAAATGGAGCTCCTCTGGAAGCAACAAGCTGATAGATACTATCACATAGCTGCACTTTTAACAGAAAGAAGGGATCTCAAAGTTTTTTTGGGATTCCTTCTTTTCTTTCTTTGAAACTTAAAGGCATGGCTATGTTAACGATCATTATTAATTTTGCCTCTTTGTTGATTGGAGCGGAAGGTATGAGATTCCTGTGGACAAAGCGTGTTTACGGGAGACTCCATGGAAAGCGAGTGCCTGCAGCGGAAATCAACAGGGGAGTTTATAAAATAAAAGATTAAAAAATTTTAATAATGATCTTATGATTTTTTTATGAACACTTCATTTCATTTTTAGATTCTTAGGATAAGATTCTTTGTGTAAGGTCAATCAACTAGGAGGTAAGAAGAATGAAGAAAAAAATAAATAAATTTGTTATTCCAGCATTAGCGGCGATTGTTATCGGTGGAGGGGCAACGGGTGCAGTCTATGCATCTGCTGTAAAAGGCGGTACTGTGCAGCAAGAGGAACTAAATGATCGGCAAGAACAGGACATGCTGGCGAAGCAAGCAAAGATCTCAGAAAAAGAAAGCATCCAAATCGCTTTGGGGAAAGTGGCTGGGACTGTTAAAGAAGCAGAATTAGATGATGAAGATGGAACAGTTATATATGAAATCAAAGTGCAGGGAAAAGACGGCAGTGAACAAGAAGTAAAAGTGGATGCCCAAACAGGAAAAGTGATCAACGTTGAGAAAGAGGAAGAAGACGATGATGATCAGCAAGAACAGGAAATGTTAGCGAAGCAAGCAAAGATCTCAGAAAAAGAAAGCATCCAAATCGCTTTGGGGAAAGTGGCCGGGACTGTGAAAGAAGTAGAATTAGATGATGAAGATGGAACAGTTATATATGAAGTCAAAGTGCAGGGGAAAGACGGCAGTGAACAAGAAGTAAAAGTAGACGCCCAAACAGGAAAAGTAATAGGAACAGAGAAGGAAGATTAAAAAAGCATATGGTAAAATCTTTTTAAATACAATCAGGCTGATGGGAAACGTTAGTCTTTCGAGGGGCAGGATGACTATAAAGTTCATAAGCACCGAAGAAAGCGGGCGGCTTCCATCAGCCCGTTTTTTTTATTTTTTCAGCTTGAGACGATAATCGACACCGCGAATCGTTTGAATATAACTATAAATAGATAACTAATATTGAAAATTGTAACATGTTAACTAGAATGATTGGTCATGGATTCTAATAAATATGTAAAATTTGTATTTTATTTGAATAAATAGTAAAAATATGTATAAAAAAGACAAGAAAATTGTTATATCGTGTCTATTTTTTACTTTAATAATAAAATAATCTAGTTTTTTTTTATGGTTGTGTTGTATAACTATATAAAGAAGCGATAGATTCGAAAGATTCAAACTAGTCTTGCGGAGGTGGTCATACTTAACGAAGTGAATCTATTTGCCTCTACTTGATGTGTCATACGACTGACTCAAGGGGAAAAGACAAATTTGAATGAAATGTGGAAGCGATTGCAACGAAGTGTAGATCACCGTACATGATTTTTCTTTTCTTGAAACAGCTTTTAATTTAATCAACCGTGTAAAGACAAAACGGAATAAAGGAGAACTGTGTATGACCGTGGAAAAAAATCAAGCTCCTACTGAATTAAAAAGAACCATGACAAGCAGACATTTATTTATGATCTCTTTAGGAGGAGTGATTGGAACCGGGTTATTTTTAGGTTCCGGATATACGATTAACCAAGCTGGACCAGGAGGAGCTGTTCTAGCGTATATTGTAGGCGGATTACTTATCTATCTTGTAATGCTGTGTTTAGGAGAACTATCCGTCGCCATGCCTGTCGCCGGTTCATTCCAAGTATATGCGAGCAAATATATCGGACCAAGTACCGGTTTCGTCATCGGATGGATGTATTGGTTAAACTGGTCTGTTACTATAGGTGTAGAGTTTACTGCATCAGGTATGCTAATGCAGCGTTGGTTCCCTGATGTGCAGATATGGATATGGTGTGTAATCTTTGCCGTACTTCTCTTTACTTTAAATGCTATCTCTGCCCGCAGCTTTGCGGAATCAGAATTCTTGCTTTCAAGTATTAAAGTTGCTGCGATCGTGTTATTTCTTATCATAGGCGCCGCAGCTATGTTCGGATTTGTTCATGTTGATGGAACTGATTCAGCCTCTGGTTTTTCAAATTTCACGAATAACGGCGGACTCTTTCCAAATGGTTTTGCTGCTGTCTTTCTTACTATGATTGCCGTTACTTTTTCATTCCAGGGAACCGAGTTAATCGGGATCGCTGCTGGAGAAAGTACGGAGCCGCACAAAACGATTCCTAAAGCGATCAATAATACAGTATGGCGGACGATGTTCTTTTACGTATTAACTATGATTGTACTCGTTAGTCTGATTCCATGGCAAAATGCCGGTGTGATCGAAAGTCCTTTCGTAATGATTTTTGATGGTGTTGGTATCCCATATGCAGCGGATCTTATGAACTTTGTTATTTTGATTGCTGTCCTTTCAGTAGCAAACTCCGGGCTGTACGCTTCAACACGTATCTTGTGGTCGATGTCCCGCGATGGAATGTCAAGCCCTGCTCTTAGTAAGTTAAGTAAGCGTGGTGTGCCGCTAAATGCTTTACTCGTTACTCTTGCTGTTTCTTGTTTATGTCTTTTGTCAAGCATTGTAGCAGCAGATACTGTATATATATGGTTAGTATCTATTGCAGGAATGGCTGGTCTTGTCGTGTGGACTTCAGTCACTGTTTGTCAATACTTGTTCCGCAGACGCCTTCTTGCAGAGGGAGGAAAAGTGGAGGATTTACAGTACCGTACTCCTCTTTATCCGATCGTACCTATTGTAGGTTTTATCATGTGCTCAACTGTCCTAGTCAGCATGGTATTTGTTGAAGACCAAAGAATGGCGATTTACTGTGGAATTCCATTCATGATCATTTGTTACCTATATTATTATTTAAGAATTCATTCGAAAAAATCATCATTAATTTCGGAAGAAGTGTCTGAATCAACGTCCGAAGAAAATAATCTGAAAATTTCTAATTAACAACCCGTTTAGAATTTTCAGCGTCCTTTTGCTTAAGTTTTTATATAGATATCAGATAATGAAAGATACTTCAGTGGTTGACTCTTTGATTTCGAGTCAACCTTTTTTATTGTTTAGAGAATTTTTGGATAAGTGTACGATCTCTAACTTCAGCGTCCAGCCCCCCTCGGACTGACCAAGGTGCTTGCGCTTTTGTTCTTTTCTCTATTAATAGGGAGATATGACTGCCTAAACTTTATTTTAAATAGACTATACGAAAAAGAGTTCAATGAAATTAATTGTTAAGGTTATCATTGAAAGGAATAGCTGAATATACTATAAAAAAGCATAGTTTTCGTTTGTGCTGCTCATCATGTCGCGGGAATGGACCGGGAAAACAAAACCCGCAAAGGCGGGAGATGGGGGCATTGATTTGTATAAAGCAGGAGCTTGGGTAAAAGTTAAAAACAGGAATGTTATCGGGTTTGTGTTGGAGGCAAGTTATCACGGGGCTGTGCTCTTCGTCATCAAAAACGGGCAGCCGATTGGGGCGCACAGATACAGTTATCATCAGCTGGCACTGATGAATGATGAGTTAACAGCGGAAGAACTTCTTGACCTGGCTAGACTAACGGTAGATTTAAATCAAAAAGAATGGTTTATGGAAGTGACAAAGCGGATGAAAGAGATATCCGGGTGAGCAAATCGGACAATATGTCAGGTTGTCAGTCACAAAAGTAGAGGCTCCTGCGCATTTGGCGTAGGAGCCTCCTTTAGGCTGTTGGCAAACGTTCGCTTTCTTCGTTGCTCGCCTGTCTGTGGTGCTCATGACCCCTTGGTCACTCCGCTCCTCGTCAGGTTTCGCGTCTCGAAAGACAAGCGTTTTCAATCAGCCTAAAGATATCTGCCTTAGTCAAACGCTCGCTTTCTTCGTTGCTCGCCTGTCTGTGGTGCTCATGACCCCTTGGTCACTCCGCTCCTCGTCAGGTTTCGCGCCTCGAAAGACAAGCGTTTTCAATCAGCCTAAAGATATCTGCCCCAGGCAAGCGTTCGCTTTCTTCATTGTTTACGCTGTCTAATGATTAAACTGAATGGTCTTCTTTCAATTCTTTTCCCATGCCTTTGAGAAAATGAATGCCGAATCCAACGGCGCGGTTAATGTCGGGGTCTTTTAGCACTTTTAACAAGTCAAACATGTTGATTTGCTTATCGTCATGTAGATGTTTATTTGCTTCTTCCATGCCCGCTGTCATGCTGCCAGCCAGTTTTTTCGTCATGTTCGGGTCCATATTTGCCAAAGCCCCTGTTGCACCTAAAAAGTGATTGATCAAATTAGTTACTGGTTCACGCGATGCCTGGTGTAGAGCGATATCCACAATTTTTTCTTTGGCCTGCAGCATAGCATTTGCTGCCTCGAGTGCTCCAATATCGTTCAATTCACTAACGATGCTGAAGATTTTATTTAATGCATCTTCATTGTCTGCCAGAAGTTTTTGTAAGTCTTCTAGGTTTTGCTGAGTGCGTTCTTCTGTTTGTTTATGTTCTTGGATAGAAGTGATCGGTGCAGCCATGAGTAAACACTCCTTTCTTTTATTTTGTTGTTAAATGTACATATCCTGGGCGCTCCCATTTGCGCTGAACTTCGACGCCGTTTTGCGGATGGCGTTTTTTGTTGCGCGGGTTCGTTTTTGGAAGTGGATTTTCTCCATCTACACGAAGTACTTCCATTCGTACTTTCGTTTGTTTATAGGCCGGTGTGTTTGTACGCTGATCGACAGCAGGACCTGTTAAAAAGTTAATTGCTGATTCTTTATCGACAGAGTTCATTGGCAAAAACAGTTCGTTCTCTTTAACCCGATCGGTAACTAAAGCTGGTAACTTAACGGCTCCATATGGAGAGACTAAGCGCACGAGCGACCCGTCTTTAACTCCCCGTTCTTTGGCAAGCTCTGGGGATACCTCAACGAAAATTTCTGGTACTTTCGCCTGAATTCCTTTTGATTTATTTGTCATATTGCCTTCATGAAAATGTTCCAGCATCCGGCCATTATTAATATGAAGATCATATTCTTCTGGAAACTCAGCTGGTGAAACCCAGTCAGACAAAGCAAAGCGTGCTTTCTTGTCCGGGAAATTAAACCCATCTACGTAAAGAAGAGGAGTGCTCGATCCATCATGACTTCCCCAAAGGAAGCTGTTCCACCCTTCCAGCTTTTCGTAGCTTGCTTGACTGAAAAGGGGGACAAGGCTTGTCATTTCGGCAAAAATGTCGCCGGGATGACTATAGTTCCAATTGGCCCCTAAGCGGTTAGCGATTTCTTGAACGATCCACCAGTCCGGCTTAGCCTCACCGAGCGGAGGAAGGACTTGGTATAACCGCTGCACACGACGTTCGGTATTCGTAAAAGTTCCTTCTTTTTCAAGAGACGGTGCTGCCGGTAAAATGACGTCTGCATATTGAGCTGTCCGGGAAAAGAACATATCCTGAACGACAAAGAAATCAAGTGATGATAATACATCGTGAACATGATTAGCGTTAGAGTCAACGAGCGCCATATCTTCGCCGACGACATACATCGCTTTCATATTGCCGGCTTCGATAGATTGAAGCATTTGAATGTTATCAAGACCCGGGACTGCAGAGATTTTTACGCCATACGTCTTTTCAAATTTTTCACGTGCCGCATCATCTGTCACGTGCTGATACCCAGGAAGCCAGCCAGGAAGTGTTCCCATGTCACAGGCGCCTTGTACATTATTGTGGCCGCGAAGCGGATAAGCGCCAGCTCCCGGACGACGGTAGTTGCCGGTAGCAAGCAGCAAGTTTGAAATAGCCGCAGACGTATCAGAGCCGCCGGTATTTTGAGTAACGCCCATTCCCCAAAGAATGCAAGTACCATCGGCATCACGAATCATTTTAGCTACTTCAATGAGCGTCTCTTTGGAAATGCTTGTTACTTTTTCGGCATATTCGAGTGTATAGGTCTCAAGCACTTTTTGATACTCATCAAAGAAGTTTACGTTTTCTTTAATGAATGTTTGATCATGCCAGCCTTGATCGATCATGTATTTTGTTACGGCCATCAGCCATACTTGATCAGTTCCTTGTTTTGGACTGATAAAAATGTCTGAGCGTTCCGCCATTTCATGTTTGCGGACATCAGCGACGATGAGCTTTTGGCCATGCAGCTTATGAGCACGTTTGACCCGAGTAGCCAGAACAGGGTGTCCCTCAGCAGGATTGGCCCCGACAATGATCACGAGTCCAGCTTTTGCAATATCTTTAATTGTGCCGGCATCACCGCCCATGCCGACTGTCCGGAATAGTCCATCCGTTGCCGGAGACTGGCAGTAACGGGAGCAGTTGTCGACATCGTTCGTTTCAAAGACTTGGCGTGCTAGTTTTTGAATGACATAGTTTTCTTCGTTTGTGATTTTAGAAGAAGAAATAAAGCCGACTGATCCTGGCCCATGTTCTTGTTGAATCGAGCCTAATCTGCTGGCCACTAAATCCAAAGCTTCTTTCCATGTCGCTTCCACAAACTCTCCGTTTTTGCGGATTAAAGGAGTAGTGAGGCGCTCTTCAGAGTTAATAAAATCCCAGCCGAATTTTCCTTTTACACAAGTCGAAATAGCATTCACTGGTGCTTCGGAAGTTGGCTGGACTTTAAGAATTTTGCGTCCTTTTGTCCATATCTCAAATGAACAGCCGACACCGCAGAATGTACAGACTGTTTTTGTTTTTTGCGTACGCGTTTCACGCATGGCGGCTTCGATTTCGGATATCGCAAAAATACTGCTGTATCCTGGTTCAACCGCTTTGACGAGATCAATCATTGGACTTAGAGTTTCTTCTTTCATTCCTGTCATAAAGCCGGCTTCCCCGAGCATCGATTTTTCCATTAAAGCGTTGCAAGGACAGATGGTCACGCATTGGCCGCAGCTGACACAGGAAGAATCGTTAATCGTGCTGCCCTTATCCCATAGAACGCGGGGCCGCTCGGCTTCCCAGTCGATGGAAAGGGTTTCATTGACTTGCAGGTTTTGGCACACTTCCACACATTGGCCGCACGCAATACATTGATTGGGATCATAGCGATAGAAAGGGTGGGACATATCGACTTGAGATACGTCTGCTTTTGGTGTGTAGGGATACTTTTGATGTTCAATTTCCATTTGCTCGACGGTATTGTGTAATTTACAGTTGCCATTATTGTTGTCACAAACCGTGCAGTAAAGTAAGTGGTTTTCTAAAATACGATCCATTGCTTCTGTCTGTGCCGCTTTGGCCGATGGAGAAGAAAGTTCAATATTCATGCCGCTTTTTATAACAGTGGAACAAGACCGGACGAGTTCTCCATTCACTTCAACGATACAAGTATCACATGTTTGAATGGGGTCTACTTCGGGCACGTAACAAATTTGCGGATGGGGAATATGATGCTGATTAATGACCTCTAAGATGGTTGAGCCGACATTAGCCGAATATTCTTTGCCATTGATCGTGATCGCTGCCATATGGAAATTCATATGTATGCCTCCTTTTTAAAAATAGGTGATGTTAATGATTTGTCCCTTTGTTGATTGGAGCGGAAGGCTAGAAACTCCCGTGCGATAGAGAGACGAGGAGGTTCCGGGAACGCCCTCAGCGGAGATCAACAGGGGCGTTTAACAAAGCCTTAAAATAAAAAAATCCACCATGAAACTATGCCTAGGTAATAGACACAATGTGCTCATGGTGGAATAGTTCTTTAGCAGTTCATACTAAATAGCCAATCCAGTAAAATGTTAAAATTTGAAAGAACCAAAACAATCTCCACTATTCTGATTCCATCTTTGTTATTATTATTATTATTATATTATTTATGTTAAAAATAAACAAGATATACTGACTTAGGACTAGTAATAATACTAAATACAATTAGGAGACTGCTAGTATGTCCAAAAAAATTCATGAATTTAATGATATTATCCGTAAGCTGCGTAAAGATCTATTTGGCAAAGGCCCAGAGCGTATTCATAGCGTGTTCGTTGATAATATGGCTATTTCCACCTTGTATGGGAATTTAACTCCAACGGAAAAGTTTATTGCCAAAACGCCCGAGGGGAAGGAGATGGTGCATGCGGCCAGAACGAAGTTAATTCAGGACGTGTATGCCGACCATCCTCCCGAGGGGCTGGAAGAGCTAATTGGAGCGAAGCTGGTTCATTTATTTTCAGACATCAAAGTAGAAGAAGATATTGCGGTTTCGGTATTTATCTTTGATAAGAACATTATTTAGGGGTGACCAAAGTGAAAGAGATAGAGGTGAAGAGAGAGGTTCTTCGCTTTACGAATGGCTGGTTTGAACATGTGGAAGATCGTGTTGTGACAGAATATCCTTTAACGATCAAAGTCAACGGTGCAGAATTTGTAACGATGGTTTGTACTCCAGAGTATATCGAAGAGATGGTGATCGGCTACTTAGCTTCCGAGGGAATAGTTCGCCGCTACGAGGATATTAAAGATATGTGGCTTCAGGAAAAGGAAGGATATATTCATGTTACCGTAGATAAAATGAATCCTTACTCGCAGAGCTTTCAAAGTAAACGGTATATCACATCGTGCTGTGGTATGAGCAGACAAGGGTTTGTTTTTGTTAACGATGCACTGACAGCTAAAAAAATGAAGGATATCCACGTTGTTCTCTCCCCGGAAGATTGTTTTCGGCTCATGGACGAGATGCAGAAGTCGGCTGCTCTCTTTCATGGAACGGGCGGCGTTCACAATGCAGCTTTATGCGATATAAATGGAATTGTCATGAGCAGAATGGACATCGGCCGTCATAATGCTCTTGATAAAATTTATGGACATTGTATCAAAAATCATATTTCCCTGCGTGACAAAGTTCTTGTGTTCAGCGGCCGTTTATCTTCAGAGATTTTATCAAAAGTGGCTAAAATCGGCTGTGAGATTGTCTTGACAAAGTCTGCCCCAACGGAACTTGCTTTACAGTTGGCAGAAGAATTAGGAATTACCACCGTCGGGTTTATCCGCGGTCAATCATTGAATGTGTATACACATCCGGAACGGATCCGTATGGATACTGTGCATGCGGCAGGTGACAGGCAAGAGAGTGATCTGCCTTAAGAGATTGAGGGGGAAAAGTTAACTAGTGAATAAAAAGGTGTACAGCAATGGAAGGGTTTTCTAGAAAGTGAGTAAATGACTTTCGGGAAGCTCTTTTTTTATGGCTTTATTATAGGGCAATATTATCAAGATCTGACACTTTGGTTTGGAGACGGCTTCATCAACTTATAGTGCCGTCATGCAGTATCGTTTTTCTACGAGAAAACCTACGGGTCATATTTCTTGTTTTATTGGGATGTCTCGTTGTATACAATCCTTTCAATACGCACAAATTAGAATCACAGGCCGAAGTCTGTGAAATCTCATTTATTTGGAGGGATAAAGTGAATATTGCAGATTCTTTAATTGTTATGGGCTTCATTTTGATCGTAATTGTTCTTATAGCATTAATTATTTTGGTCGTATATATGCTTTTGTTTGATAGGAATCAGAAGCATCATGCCATTTTAAGAAATTATCCGCTGCTTGGCCGAGTTCGTTACTTTCTAGAAAAGATAGGTCCAGAAATGCGGCAATACTGGTTCAACAGCGATACAGAAGGCAGACCTTTTTCACGAGATGATTATGAACATATTGTTAAAGGAGCTAAATATAATCGTGACGTTGTTGGATTTGGTTCAAAACGTGATTTTGAGGAAGAAGGATTTTATGTCCGAAATGATATGTTTCCTAAATTAACAGAGGAGCTGAAGATGGACAAGGAAGCGAGGGTTTCAACTAAAAGATATATTTTATTGAAGGATCCGCTGTTTTCACAAAGAGAAGAAAAATGGGAGAATGAAGATTCGCTGGCTTATTTGCTGCATGATGATGATGCAGTGGTGATTGGTCCGAATACAAAACACCCTTTCGTTCTAAAAGGTTTGATCGGGATGTCAGCTATGAGTTATGGATCATTAGGAAAAAATGCGATTACGGCACTTTCAAAGGGACTGGGAATTGCCCAAGGAACGTGGATGAATACTGGTGAAGGAGGGATTTCACCGTACCATTTGGAGGGTGGGACTGATATTATTATGCAAATAGGCCCTGGCTTATTCGGTATTAGGGATAAAGATGGGGGAGTTGATTGGGATGAGCTGAAGAGAAAGAGTGAAATTCCACAAATAAAAGCATTTGAACTTAAGCTTGCTCAAGGGGCAAAAACACGCGGAGGTCATATTGATGCGGAAAAGGTAACTCCGGAAATTGCCGAGATCCGTAAAGTCGAACCTTACAAATCTATAGATAGTCCAAACCGCTTTCATCAGTTCAGCGATGTACCATCTATGTGCGAGTTTATCGATAAAATTCGTATCCACACCGGAAAACCGGTTGGATTGAAGATCGTAGTCGGCGGCAATGACAGTGTGGAAGAACTAGCAAAATATATGAAAGAAACAGGAATAGGCCCTGACTTTATTACAGTCGATGGGGGAGAGGGAGGAACGGGGGCATCCTATCAGGAGTTGATCGATAGTGTTGGATTACCGATAAAATCAGCTTTGCCGATTTTGGTTTCGACGCTTCAAAAATATGGTGTACGCGATCGGGTGAAAATTATCGCTTCCGGCAAGCTGTTTACCCCGGATCGGATTGCGATTGCACTAGCGATGGGGGCGGATTTAGTCAATATTGCCCGAGGATTTATGATTACAGTAGGGTGCATTCAGACATTAAAATGTCAATCAAACGCCTGCCCTGTCGGGGTTGCGACAACAGATCCGGGACTACAAAAAGCCTTGGTCATTGATGAGAAGAAATATCGGACGGCCAATTACCTCATTACTCTTCGGAAAGGGCTGTTTCGTCTTGCAGCGGCCGCTGGTTTAGATTCACCTGTTCACTTTAAGCCGAAACATATTATGTATAAAGACGACAAAGGAATCGTCACTTCACTTGAAGATATTTATCATGACATCAAATGGCAAATAGAAGCTGATCGGGAAAAAGTCAATCATCAACGATGGATAACTGGACAAGTCAATACAGCGGATACAATCATTAAACCGTAGGATATTCTGCTTTTTATCGAGAAGAAACGGAATATTTACGCGGCTGTCTCAAAGGAAAGAGTCAGATTCCTCCGGCCGGATAGGTATGGCTGGAGGGATCTGACTTTTTATGAGAAAGCTGTTCTCTTTGTTGGGAGTTTTTTTAATCCATGCTCACTCTATATATTTTTCTCGGTCTCCCTTTTGATGTAGGGGCTTCTTCACCGATAATTTCGGCGATCCCGTGTTCGACTAAGCTGTTAAGAATTCGGCGGGCATTTCTAGGTGTCATTTTTAGCCATTCTGCGATATTGGCAGCAGTAATAGAGTGATTTCCTGTTCTTTTTTGTACGGAAAGAATCTTGTTAAATGTCGTAATCGTCACGCCGCATTTTGTCAGTTTTTCGCTGATTTCCTTATTCTCGGTCCGATAGCCAAAGGAAATGCTCTCTTGTTCTTTCAGCGGTCCTTCTATCGTTCCATTATTGTCGACGAGGAAGGCACAAAAGGCGTCATAATTTTGTGCGTGATTTAAAGCAAGCCGGGCATTTTCTTCCGCTACGAGTGCCGTATCTCCGTACCCGATGCCAATATTAGAAGGCAATTCTGTAATTAATGCCATTTTTTCCAAAAGAGCTCCGATTTGCTGGCGGGAATCTTGTAAAGAGCCTCTTGTTGAAAAAATGATAAAAGTGCCAATTCCAAGAGGCATAAATGAACCAGAAATAGATTCTGAAAAGCTTAAGACAGCTGATTGCATCTCTAAATTTAAGCGATGTTGATCGTACGACACCATTTGATAATCCGCTTTTTTCTCCATAATTTCTACTTTTATGAGCAGGGCAGTAATTTGCGATTGTTTAAAATGCATCGTTTCCCATTGTTGGGCTGCTGTCGTTAATGTTTCCCGAATGTTGCTGCGAGTAGGAGTTACCCAATAGGCAGGAATCCCTTCTGAACGTAAGTGTTCGTAGATGGAATACAAACAAGTAATGCAAATATCAACTTTCCCTTCATGAAATAACTTCTGATGAAAAGTTAACAGGTCTGTGATCGGTGTGTCATGTGAATATTCATGAACGTATACTTCCTCACTAGGGATCCCAAGATCGCGATACGTTTCGTACACATCCCGTTCTGTCAGCATATCAATACTTACGCGATCCAGTTTTTTTTTGTCTTTATATCCAATTTCTACAAGTGTCTTCGTTAAACTTGCTCCATCTAAGTGAAGATAGAAAAAAGGCTGTTTCGCTCCGCTTTTTTGAGAAGGACTATAAAGAGCGGGTCCTGCAAACACCCACAAATCTGCTTGATTTTGATTTTGCTTCAAAATCTCTGTCGCTTCTTCCGTATTTTGATAGATAAATGGAACAGGAAGCAGCCTGTCATTATATTCTTTCGCAATATCGGATATAAGATGAACAGAATCACTTGGTCCGACGATTCCAGCTCTTGGTTTCATTAGTGCCACCACCTGATTAATAGTTAAGTACATATATCGATGAATAAATGAATGGATATTCGTTGTCTTATTATAACCACGAGAGGAAGTATTCGTACAAGCGTTTACTCTATCTTCATCTGTTTATCGTGAGATATTACATAAGGATAGAAAAAAAGTGTGAGTTTATTCAAAAGCATGTCGACTTTTAATGTTATAATTTTTCTGTTAATTTAAACTATTTAAAAAATTCCGTTGACAAGACATCGCTTTTTGCTATATCATCTCATTAAGGAATAATTCCTTAATGATTCCTTAAAAGAGAATTATTCAAATTAGAAAAGATAAAGTGATGGAGGGATAATCATGACAGAAGAACAATTTTGGACTGAGTTTAATCAAATTAAGCAGGATTTGATGGATCGCGCACGCGAAAATGCTGAAAGATTTTGGAACAATGAAAACCTTACACAGGAAGATGTATTTAAAGCCATTGCTCCGAGGGACTGGTTTGAAATTGCTTACGTATCTTTCCTTAGTGAACAAATAAGCAGCTACTGGAAAGAGTTTGATAGACCATTTGTAACCGCTTTATGTAAGCATATGTGGGATGAAGCGAATCACTATGAAATTATTAGCAGGGTCCTTGAAAAGCATGGATATGAAGTTCCGACTACGACTCCAGAAGTTTCGCGGGAATGGGAAGAGCTGCACTTAGAGGCGCTGAAAAAGGATAGCACATGTGCAATTGCTGTATGGAATGTATCAGAAACATCCACTACTCCTACGATGGACGTCGTTATTAATAACTGCCGCAGAATCGGATTAGAAGAACTAGCACGAGTTTATGAAAAAATTAAAAAGGATGAAGATTTCCATTGTAAGCTTGGAGTCAGCATCTTAGAGCGCCACATGACTACAGAAGAACAACGTAAAAATGCGATATGGGGAGCAAGAAAACTGAAAGAGCAAATGTTTAAATTTTACGATTCTATTTATGCGGTACCGCAGTCACAGTAATGTACTAGGAGTAATGTTTTCAATAGGGACAGCGGTATAAAAAGAATATCAGGGAAAGCGATTTACCCCGAATCTGAGCAAATAAGAAACGAGTAACCAGCAATGTAACCGCCTTATTTGCTCAGACTGCTGATAAATTCTTAGGTGTATAGGGTAGAATTTTACCAAACAATAGAAGGAATTTCAAATTTTAAGTTGAAAAATGACAATCTATTTTTAGTTTCAGTTTTCTATGGATGAAGACAATCCTAGTTTTTAGGAGTGTGACAAATGACGAAATATACAATTGTAGATAAAGAAACATGCATTGCTTGTGGAGCGTGCGGCATTACGGCTCCAGACGTTTTTGATTATGATGAAAGCGGCCTTTCTTTTGTAATGCTTGACGATAATCAGGGAACTGCTCAAATACCAGAAGACCTCTTTTATGATGTGGAAGATGCCTGCTTAGGCTGTCCGACAGAATCTATTAAAATAGGCGAGCAGCCTTTTCACGGTGATCCTTATCGGGCACAGACAGCGGCTAGATAATGAAAGGGGTTTTCTGTCATTTCATTTAGGGAGGTGTCTGTGTAAGAAATGAAGTATGACTTAGCAATTATTCATATTGATCGGCTGCTGCCGTTTGCAGGTGACCCACATAGGGGGCTGCGCGGGAAAGAGATGGATCTTTCTCCCGAAATTAAGGACGGCGCTATCGCTATAAAAGATGGAAAAGTTTCTTTCGTTGGTCAAACGGAAGCGTTTCTTCAACTTGAAAATGTAGAGATAGAACAGACAATTAACGCCAGGGGCAAAAGTGTAATTCCTGGATTTATTGATGCGCATACACATCTCCCTTTTTACGGATGGAGAGACGGGGAAGTTGCACGAGGACGGGGGGCTTCTTACGGCGATGTCATTGAAGGCGGAGGCGGGATTAAGCTATCGGTAAAGGAAATGGAAAATGCTTCTGATGATGAAGTGCTTCATTTTGTAAGCGGTTTACTGAATCATGTGCATAACTGGGGAACGACTACGGTAGAGATGAAGTCTGGCTATTCACTTAATGTTCCTGGTGAATTGCGAGAACTCCGCCTTATTCAAGAGCTAAGCAGATCATGCCCTGTGGACATTGTTTCCACCTGCTTAGCTGCTCATTATGTACCAGAAGGATATACGAGCCGTGAATGGGTTGAGGAGATTATTCATGATCTTTTGCCGGAAGTAGCGCAGAAAAATCTCGCGAGCATGGTGGATATTTACATTGAACCATTTACTTTTGATGTATCAGATGCCCGGCGTTTAGCGGAAGCTTCCCGTGCTTTCGGTCTAATACCCAGAGCCCATACAGATCAAGTGAACGCTATTGGAGGTTGCAAAGAAGCGGTTAAGCTAGGATTCTCGAGTGTAGATCACCTCAATCAAATTAGTGAGGAAGAGCTCGAGATGCTGGTAAAGTCAAATACGGCTGCAGTGATGCTTCCTGGGGCAGACTTTACCATGAGAGAAAAACTTCTCCCCCCTGCAAGAAAATTGATTGATTTGGGTGCTTTGGTTGTGGTGTCAAGTAATTACAATCCTGGAACATCTCCTATAGGGGCTATGCCGGTTATTATCGGACTTGCCTGCGCGCTTTATGACTGGACACCGAAAGAAGCGATTGCCGCAGCCACTATGAATGCTGCTGTTTCGTTGGGAATTGGCACGGAACGGGGGTCTATTGAAGTTGGAAAGGCTGCTGATATATTGATTTTGCAAGATCAATGGTATGAGATGATGCCTTATCGTATAGGTGAGAACCCGATTTCCACAATTATTAAAAATGGAAAGGTTACTAAAAATCAATTGACTCGCGACAAGAATCATGAACTTTATAACACGGGAGTGTAGATATCAAATTCCTCTTAGTTTTTCATCCTATGACTGAATGTGTGTATAAGAACGCTAGAGCCAACGGAAAAGTGTACCTGACAGTATGTGAATGAAAAGATTATTGTGTCAATTTGTCTGATTCAGGTTTGGATCATCAATCGTTATTGATTGAAAACACTTTGGTTCAGCTGTTGAACGGGGCGAGATAGGTTTCGTTGTGATGGCAGTATGGGCTAATGAAATGAAATAGGGGGAATGAATTTGAAAACTAATATTGAAGCTCGCCGCGCGTTTATCGCATCGGGTCTTGGATGGGGACTAGATGGTTTTACATTTACGATGTTTGCGCTCGCCCTGCCAGGCATCCTTATTGCTTTAAATATGGACGTGGCTCAAGGCGGCTGGATCACAACCTTTAGTCTATTGGCTTCCGCAGCTGGGGGAATTACCGGCGGAATGCTGGCAGACCGATTTGGACGGGCTCGTGTCCTAATGTTTGTTATTTTAGCCTTCTCCGTCTTTACAGCTTTAACTGCAACGGCCCAAAACCCTACACAGCTTGCGATTTGGCGTATTCTTGAGGGGTTTGCTTTCGGTGCAGAATGGCCTGTTGGTGCGGCTTTGCTTGCTGAATACGCATCTTCCAAAACTCGCGGGAAAACGATGGGCTTTCTCCAATCGGCTTATGGAATTGGCTGGGCGTTGTCTACATTGAGTTATTTTCTCGTCTTCTCTATGTTTCCGGCAGAAGTAGCATGGAGATATTTGTTCCTTATTGGAATTTTGCCAGCTTTAGCTATTTTCTATATACGAAGAAACGTAAAGGACCGGGTAGAGGTAAAGAAAGAAAAGAACACAAAAAGCCCTATAACGGAGCTATTTGGACGCTCTCAAATTAGAATTACACTTTTTGCTATTCTTTTAGGTTTCGGTGTGCAGGCTGTTTATTATTCTGTGTTCAGCTTTTTGCCATTGTATTTAAAAACGGTTCGAAATTTAAGTTTAATCGGAACGACAACATATCTGTGGATTACCATTGCCGGATGTATGATCGGCTATATCAGTGCAGGAATTTTACATGATAAATTAGGCAGACGGCCTACATTTACACTTTATTTCTTAGGTTCTGCTGCAACGATCGTTACATTTATCTTAATGCCTGTTGAAGGCGGTTTCCTTTCTTATGCTGTCGCCTTGCTTCTTGGAATCTTTGCTGCTGGGCAGTCTGCAGGGATTGGAGCCTATTCATCAGAATTATTCCCTACACGCATGCGTGCGACTGGACAAGGTTTCGTCTATAACGTTGGACGGGGAATTGCAGCTTTCGGACCTGCCTTTATCGGAGTGTTTACAGCGAAAATAGGAATGGGCAATGCGATTATGACTGTTGGATTAACGGCATGTACGTTAGCTATTATTACAGTATGGTTATTGCCGGAAACAAATGGAAAAGAAATTATTGAAGAGTCCGATGTAAACCTGCAAGGTATGAATATGGCAGGGGGATCGAAGACGAACGTCAATTAATTACATGTATGAATGGGAAAGACCACAATTTGTGGTCTTTTTATTCGCCTGCTGAATGGGATGAGCAAAAAGTAAAGGATAAATTTCAAAATATAAACTTAATAGTATAGGAGAAAATAAAATGAAACGTGATGAAAAAGTATACGAAATTACTATTATCGGAGGAGGCCCGGCTGGTCTTTTTACGGCATTTTATGGAGGGATGAGACAATGTTCGGTTAAAATAATCGACAGCATGCCGCAGCTTGGCGGACAGTTATCTGCTTTATATCCGGAAAAATATATTTATGACATCGCCGGATTTCCGAAAATACGTGCGCAGGAGTTAGTGGACGCATTAACAGAACAAGCTTTTCAATTTCATCCAACCGTTTGTTTGGAAGAGAAAGTGATCGATATTTTTAAAAATAAAGATGATATTTTTGAAATTACCACAAATACAGCCAGTCATTTATCAAAAACGATCATCATTACCGCGGGGGTTGGTGCTTTTGAACCGCGGCGTTTAGAATTGGAAGGTGCTTCACAGTATGAGGGAAGAAATTTGCATTATTTTGTGCAGGACATGAACAAGTTCGCAGGAAAGAAAGTGGCTGTTTTTGGCGGGGGGGATTCGGCTGTAGACTGGGCGCTCATGTTAGAAGAGGCTGCTGGACAGGTGACGTTGATCCATAGGCGCGATAAGTTTCGGGCACATGAACATAGTGTAGAAAGATTAATGAGTTCTAACGTTCAGGTGAAGACATTTATGGACCCTATTAAATTAGAAGGCGAAGAAAAGGTGGAAAGCATTCATCTTTTACACAATAAAACGAAAGAAGAAGAGATTCTCGAAGTTGATGAAGTGATCGTTAATTTTGGTTTTATTTCATCCATCGGGCCGATAAAAAATTGGGGAATTAATATTGAAAAAGGAAGCATCGTTGTCAACTCGAAAGGAGAAACGAATATTCCAGGAATATATGCAGCTGGAGATATTACTACGTATCCTGGAAAAGTGAAGTTAATTGCAGCTGGATTTGGAGAGGGTCCAACGGCTGTGAATCATGCGAAAGCTTATATTGATCCAACAGCAAAAGTTCAGCCTATGCATAGTACGAGTATGAGTTTTTAATGTTTCTTTAGAGAGGAAAGTTGATTGTGTTTCACTTTACATGCAAAGCAGCATCTATGATTGGAGAATTGCTTTGCACGGAAGCTAGTAAGCTCAAGCCGGATGGACTGTTTTATACGACCTGTCTGGCTTGGGCTTGTTTTATTCTGATTTACGTTTAATTAAGACAAGCGATGAATTTATGAGCTGGATGAAATGATTTAAATTTTTAGAAAATTCTGTTGACAGTTATTTTATTTTCTTGTACTATACATTTAAGGAACATTTAAAGAAATAATCCGTAAATTGAAATAAAGGAAGGGGAATAATGAAATGAGCACGATTTCTTCGAAAGCAAATAATAATAAGCAGCTCGTAAGTTCTGAAGAGTATAGAAATGTCATTGGCCATTTCACTAGCGGGGTGTCAATTATCACAGTAAGGGAAAATGGAGTGGATTACGGCATTACGGCCAGCGCAGTGAGTTCTGTATCTCTTGACCCGCCTATGCTTCTCATTTGTGCAAACAAAAGCACTGGCACATGTCATGCGATCTCCAGAGAAGGATCTTTTACGGTAAATATTCTTGCTGAAAACCAAGGAGAGCTTGCGTATCAGTTTTCTAGAGCAAACACAGATAAGTTTGCAGATGTCACCATGTCTTATGGGAAACTTGGTAACCCTGTACTGGATGATACACTAGCTCAGCTTGAATGCCGGGTAGTGGAGGAAGTAACAGGGGGCACTCATTCTGTTTTTATCGCAGAGGTACAGAAGGCGGACGCAGCAGAGAAGGATCCTTTAGTTTACTTTAAAGGGAAGTTTGGCCAATTCAAACAATTGCAAAGAACAGATAAGGATTAAACTATTTTGTGGAAGCCTTTTCTATAAAACAAAAATTAAACATTAAAAGGGGGAAGTAACATGGCTTTAATGACAGGTAAGCAATATCGTGAGTCGTTGAATGACGGCCGGGAAGTGTATATTGATGGGGAGAAAGTGACAAACGTTGCCGAACATCCATCATTCAAACCAATTGTGGATGTAAAAGCAAGAATGTATGACATGGCTTTTGAATCTCAATATAAAGATATCTTAACTACTACATTGGAAGATGGCGAAGTCGTTTCCCGCGCTTATAAAACACCGAAAACAAAAGAGGATTTAACGGCGATCCGCACACACGTAGAGACTGTACTAGATGACCTCGGCGGAGTTGTTTACCGGGTCGGCGACGAAACCATTGGCGAGATGTGGTCTTTATATGACGCAAAGGATAAATTAAATGAAATTGATCCTACCTATGCAAAAAATATTGATTATCATATTGATCGCGTAGCTAGAGAAGATTTATTCCACGTATCTGCTAATACAGATCCAAAAGGCGATCGGAGTAAGTTATTCGCGGGGAAAGATGGCGGAACCCTGCTTCATGTTGTTGAAGAAAACGACAAAGGCATTGTTGTAAAAGGTGCCAAGTTTGAAACAGCGGCTGCTTATGCGCACCAAGCTTTCGTAAAACCAACGATTTTAGATTGGAATGCCGGTTCTGAAAAAATGGCTCCTTTCGCCTGCGGATTCATTTGTGATATGGGATCACCTGGATTAAAACATATTTGCCGAACGTCTCTTGGGACAGGTAGAAATGAAAAGGATTATCCGGTTGCTACTAAATTTGAAGAAATTGATACTTTACTGATCTTTGATAACGTTCTCATTCCATGGGAAAACGTATTGTTTCACCGTTCTTTAGAATCAGCTGCTTACATTCGTTCCACTCTTCATCGCTATTCTGCCTTTAACTATACGCTTAGAATGCTGCGCAGAGCGGATTATTTAATTGGAGTTGCTTTACTAAACGTAGAACAAACGGGTCTTACGCAGCTGCAGGCTGTAAAAGAAAAAATCTCGCAATTAATCAATTATCGTGAAGGGATTAACGCCCACTTAACGGCAGCGGTTGCTAACGCAGAAGTCAGCCCGGGCGGACTAATGATGCCGAACCAGTCACTTCTTTACACAGGTCGTGTGTTTGCGCTATCTAATTTCCCTGCGATGGCTCATTTAACGAGAGAACTTGTTGGAGGACAATTAGCAGTTACTCCAGATTCCGCCACGATGGCTGATCCAGCCATTCAAGAATATGTAGATAAGTATTATTCTGTCGGTGAGTGGAGTGCAGAGGACAGAGGAAAGTTATTGTATTTTGCAAGAGATCTCTTGAACTCTTCTTATGCAGGACACCGAACAACCTTCGAATTATTTGCCCAAAGTCCGCCATTCGCTCAACAAATGGCTGTGTTCAGCAACTTCGATCCAGAAGCTCAGCGTGAATTAGTTCGTAAAGCAGCCGATTTAAAACCAGCTGTACCTGCTGCGAATATGTAATTTTAAGTCTATGTTAATGCTTATTGATGATTAGAGCGGAAGGCGCAAGGCTCCTGTGGGAAACGCATGTCCAAGGAAGACACCGCAGGAGCGATAGTGACGAGGAGGCTTCAGGACAGCCTACAGAAAGCGAGTGTCCTGAAGCGGAATCAACAGATAAGTTTAACATAGCCAATTTTAAAAATAGAAAGGGGAAGGTTTCATTGGATATTCATACACCAGGTACTTTGCAGCTTCCTGCATCTGTTCTAACGATCGGTGCTCTCGACGGTATTCATAGGGGTCATCAGGCATTACTAGTAAAGGCAAAAGAACGAGCTGAGAAGATTGGGGTACCTTTTGTTGTCTATACCTTTGACCCTCCTCCGAAAGTTTTCTTTAAAAGGTGTCAGCAGTTAATGTCGATAGAAGAAAAGCTGAATCGGCTGGAAGTAATGGGAGCGGATCACGTCATTGTCGGCCCGTTTGACGAAGCATTTACTAAAAAGGAAGTCCCTGAATTCATTGAAGAATTACAAGAAATGAATCCCGTTGAAATCTGGGAAGGGCCGAACTTTTTATTCGGTAAAAATAGAAAGGGCACCATTGAAGTTCTGCGCCGCTATTTTAAAGTAGAAGTTTTACAGCCTTTGATGTGTGAGCAAGGCGAAATGATCTCTTCCACACGAATACGCAATCTTTTAAAGCAGGGGAAATTCTCCCAAGCGGTGAAGTTAATGGGAGAGGAACGTTTTACTACATCGATTTTAGGAAGTACTTACACAATGAAAGCAGCCTCTCATTAAGTTTAAAAAATAAATATAAGTTAAAGGAGACATAGCATAATGAAAACTGAAACAGTGAAAATTGAAAGATTCCGCAAGTTTGAAACAGCAAAGTTTTATCCATCTCATATGGGAGAAGAATCCCATCACGTAGCTAATGAGTTCTCCATGGTCGTTCGCGCTGGAAATCGTATCTTCATGAGAGGACAAACAGCGTTTGATTTAGATGGCAACTTTCATGGCGAAAATGACGTAATTGCTCAAACAGAAAATGCTTGCCGCTGTATTAAACAGCTTCTTGAAGAAGCCGGCGGAAAAATAGAGGACGTTTGCAAACTTACAACTTATGTAACAGATCGCTCTTATCGAAAAGATGTGTATAGCGTGATCGCAAAACATTTCAAAGGTGTATATCCAGTAAGTACAGGATTAGTCGTTAATGGGCTGGCTCTTCCTGAAATGCTTGTAGAAATTGACGTGGAAGCGGTTATCAGCGATCACGAATAAATGAACGTAATTGATGTAAATAGAGTGGCTGGAGCGACAACGATGAGTATCATCACATTTGTTGCTCCTTATTTTGTATCCCGCATTAACTGGCAGTAAGCCCCCTTCAAGGCTTTAGGTTGTTTCGAGGAAAAATAGGCGGGGGATCAACTGCCAGTAAAAGCGCGATCCATTCAACCAACCATCAGTGGGGATGAAAAAACCCCACTGATAGAAGTTTCATTTTATAAGGGGGAATAGAAATGAACGTAACGAGTACATTTTCTGTAGCAGGACGCTGTGAAAAGACAGGAGCGTTAGGAGCCATTGTTACTTCCAGCAGTCCAGCGGTGGGGGCGAGATGTCCTTGGATTAAGTCAAATGTAGGAGTCATTCTATCGCAGAATGTCACAGATCCCAGATTAGCAGATATTGGACTTGCCACGCTGGAAAAAGGATACGATGCAGAGGCCGCTATCCGGACGATGAAAGCAGCCTCTGATTTTCCGGAGTATCGTCAGCTCGCTGTTGTTGATGCAAGAGGAGGATCTAGTGTCTTTACCGGCGAGAAAGCACTTGGTGTTCATGAAGACTTTCATGCAAGCAACGTTGCCTGCGTTGGCAATTTGTTGAGCGATCCAACCATCCCGCGAGCGATGGGCCGGCATTTCATTGAGCAGCAGAATCTGCCATTGCCAGAGCGGTTAATTTCTGCACTGGAACTTGGTTTTGACATGGGGGGAGAGCTGGATGACGAGCATTCAATCGCATTATTAGTCTATCATCCAGACGCCCCATTTGCTTATGTTGATTTGCGTGTTGATTATAGCGATGACCCATTAAATGATTTAAAGAAAGTGTGGGAGATTTATGGACCGCAGGCAAAAGATTATAAGACGAGAGCTATTGAACCGGAATTGGCACCTTCCTATGGTGTAAAAGGGGACGAATAAAACGTCAGCTTTCTTTGTTGTCTGCCTGTTATCTGTAAAACAATCTATCATTTCTACATATTATAATTGAGAGGAAAGAGAGGCGCATAATGGGCCATGAAAATAAATATGGATCGCCTGCTGCTAGATATCGAAAAATATGCTCAGTATGGAAAAAGCGAACATGGGGGAGTGACAAGACCGAGCTTTTCCAAGGCTGATCATGACGTTCGGAAGTTATTTATTCAAGAATTAAAGGATATGGGCTTACTCGTTACGATTGATGGCGCAGCTAACATTTGGGGCAGACGAAAAGGAACAGGGAAAAAACAAGGAACGATCGTCATTGGTTCCCATTTAGATTCTGTTCCAAACGGAGGGAAATACGACGGGCCATTAGGTGTACTCATGGCGAAAGAATTGATCAAGACGTTAATAGAAAATAATATACATTTAGATCATGATCTTGAGATTGTGTCGTTTACAGCTGAGGAATCAAACGATTTTAATTTATCGACATTTGGAAGCCGCGCATTTGCCGGTAAACTGACGGCAGAGGTGTTGGAAAAGGCCAGCGATTCGAAAGGGACTTTGATTAAAGATGAATTAGAAAAAGCCGGCGGAGGATTAGACAAATTCCCGGTCATGGCAGAGGCAGCAAAACAGAAAAAGGCATTCATTGAACTTCATATTGAGCAAGGCAAACGGCTGGAAAGCCGTGGCCTTTCGATGGCAGTCATCAATAAATTTGTCGGCATGTACCGCAGTACAGTTCAAGTCATTGGGCAGGCAAATCATTCTGGTACGACGATGATGGAGCATCGCAATGATGCCTTGTCTGCAGCGGCGGAAATGGTGCTGGAAGTAGAGCGTCAATGCAGGGAGGATCAAACTGATTTAGTCGGTACAGTCGGCAAGTTAAATGTCTTTCCTAATGCAACAAATATTATTCCGGGTCATGTGACATTTAATTTTGAAGTGAGGGGAGAGAACGGGCAGCATATTCACGACATTGTGAATAGCATTCGAGAAAGGTGGAAAGAAATCGCTCGAAAACGACAAGTGGACATTCAAGAAGATGTATTTTTGGATCAAGATCCCATTGAGTTGGATCACGACATTGTTCATGTTTTGGAGTGTACGGCTGAGGAAATGAATGAACCGTGCATAACTTTCGCGAGTATGGCTGTTCATGATGCAGCGCATATGGCCGCTGTAACAAAGTCAACGATGATTTTTGTAAAGAGCATAGGTGGAAAAAGCCATTGTCCTGAAGAATACAGTGTACCCCACGATATTGAGAAAGCCGGCAATTTGATGTTGTGCGGTGTAATCAATATTGATAAAGAGCTAGACAAAGAATACAAGTCTGTTACAATGGTGACGAGGGTTAACAACTAAGCCATCAGTGGGAAGAAGAGGTTGACATCAGAAGGGTCTGATTGCATTTTCAATGTATTGTATAAAGAAGCTTTTCATTAGTCTAATATACAATTGTTGTCATGCGGGATATGCCATTTTTGAGTTTAAGTCGACCTCTTCTTAAACATGTATGCCGTAAGGGAGAAGGAAGGATAAATGGAAATGTTAAAAGATCAAGTAAGAATTGAAAAAGATTTCTTAGGTGAAAAAGAGATTGATATAAATGCATATTATGGTGTTCAAACGATGCGTGCGGTGGAAAACTTCCCGATTACTGGTTATCGCGTGGATGAGTCTTTGATTAAGGCGCTGGGAATGGTAAAAAAGGCAGCGGCATTAGCGAACATGGGAACTGGCCGCTTAAGCAGTGAGTTTGGTCAGGCGATTGCACAGGCAGCGGACGAAGTGATTGAAGGAAAATGGAACGATCAGTTTATTGTTGACCCTATTCAAGGCGGCGCCGGTACTTCAATGAATATGAACGCAAATGAAGTGATCGCTAATCGTGCACTTGAATTGTTAGGATATGAAAAAGGCAGCTATACTTATTTAAGTCCAAATAATCACGTAAATATGTCACAATCAACAAATGATGCCTTTCCTACAGCCATTCATATTGCGACGCTTATGTTATTAGAAAAGCTGCTGGCGACGATGAATGATATGCATAAAGTATTTAAAGAAAAGGCACAGCAGTTTGACCATGTCATAAAGATGGGACGTACTCATCTTCAAGACGCCGTTCCTATTCGTCTTGGTCAGGAGTTTGAAGCTTACAGCCGCGTAGTAGAAAGAGATATTCAGCGTATTAAGCAATCACGCTTACATTTGTATGACGTGAATATGGGAGCTACAGCTGTAGGAACAGGATTAAACGCTGACCCTGATTATATTAAAGATGTGGCGAAACATCTGGTAGAAGTAAGCGGATTTCCGTTTATAAATGCCGCTCATCTTGTGGATGCGACACAAAATACAGATGCGTATACTGAAGTGTCCGCAGCTTTGAAAATTTGTATGATTAATATGTCAAAAATAGCAAACGACCTTCGTTTAATGGCATCTGGGCCGCGCGCGGGATTAGCTGAGATTACATTGCCGGCACGTCAGCCGGGCTCATCGATTATGCCTGGAAAAGTAAATCCGGTTATGCCGGAAGTGATTAACCAAATTGCTTTTCAAGTGATGGGGAATGATCATACGATTTGTTTAGCTTCCGAAGCGGGGCAATTTGAACTGAATGTGATGGAGCCTGTATTAATCTTTAACTTGCTTCAGTCTATTAGTATCATGAACAATGGATTCCGCTCCTTTACAGATCATTGTCTTTCTGGTATTGAAGCTAATACGGATCGTTTAAAAGAATATGTAGAAAAAAGCGTAGGGATCATTACAGCAGTGAATCCTCACATTGGTTACGAAATGGCGGCTCAAATTGCGAAAGAAGCGATCGCAACTGGAAAATCAGTACGCGAATTATGCCTGCAGCAAGGAGTTTTAACAGCAGAAGAAATAGATACTATTTTAAATCCATTTGAAATGACTGAGCCAGGTATTGCTGGTGCGGCTTTTTTACGTGAAAATGCTGCAGTTGCGACAAGAGGAAAATAAGGTAATAGTGTAGAGGGAACGAAAAGGTGAGGATTATTGCTCACCTTTTTTTTTATTTAGCAGCTTTTTCAATAATATCTATCCGGCTGAGATAATATTTCTAATTTTGGGATAGAAGTTCGTTTTATTAACTGAATATTAAAACTATTTGTAAGGAATGAAACATGTTTTGTAAGTAATGGGTAAGGGGGTTCGCTTATTATTCAAACTATACTACCTGTGCAGAGTATAAGGTAATAGGATTTTAGCAAGGAGGGAGGGACTGCGCTTCGTTAAGTAGGAAGCAGACTAGATGGATTTTTTGAGAGTTTCATGGATCTGGAAAGAAAAAATAAGGAGTGAAGATGAGTGAAGAAAAATGAGAGCGCTGTCAATTCAGTAAAAACACCTCCTCTTTGGTTAGCCTTAGTGCCTATTATGTTTATGGTTATTGTTCTGCCAATTGGAATTATGGTTTATGACGCTACTCCGCATGTTCCGCTCATACTAACTACAATTGTTGCGGTGATTGTCGTGATGAGTTTAGGTCACTCCTGGGAGTCAATCGAAAAACGTATGTTAAAAACGATTGCTTTGTCACTGCAGGCCATTGTGATCATATTGATCATAGGCGCTCTTGTTGGGTTATGGCTGGCAGCTGGAATTGTTCCATCAATGATTTATTACGGCTTAGATATTTTGTCGCCAACGTTTTTTTTGGTTGCCGCTTGTATGATAAGTGCTGTGGTTAGCTTAGCGGCTGGGAACTCGTGGGCAGCAGCAGGTACAGTCGGAGTAGCGTTAATCGGGATAGGTCAAGGACTAGGCGTTCCATTACCGATGGTCGCAGGGGCCATTATTTCAGGTGTATATTTCGGTGACAAAATGTCTCCATTGTCGGAAACAACCAATTTAGCGCCTGCCATTGTAGGTACCAACCTTTTTGACCATATTCGAAATATAGCATGGACCACAGGGCCAGCGTTTCTGATCGCTCTTGTTTTGTACCTAATTCTAGGATTCAAGTACTCTGGAAGCGGTTCTAGTATGTCAGAGATTGCTTTAATACAAAATGCGCTTAGCGGTCACTTTGTTATTTCACCCTTTTTATTAATTCCTCCATTATTTATTCTCGTCGTGCTCATATTTAAAATACAAGCCATTCCGGGATTAACGTTTGGTGCGGCGATGGGTGCCTTTTGTGCTCTTTTTGTGCAAGGAAATACAATAGGAGAAGTGATTGAAGCGATTCAATTTGGTTTCACTGCTAATACAGGAACAGAACTAGTTGATGAGTTGTTAAACCAAGGAGGGATTGAGGGGGTATTAAGCGTAGTAGCATTCGTTATTATTGCCTTGGCTTTTGGAGGTGTCTTAGAGCAAGGAAAGATTTTGGAAACCATTCTTTCAGCATTAGTCAGTAAGGTAAAACGAACAGGCAGTTTAATTAGTACAACTGTAGCCACATGCTATACGACCAACATTATCGGGTGTGAACAATATTTATCTATCGTTATTCCGGGACGCATGTATCTAAATGAATATAAAAAACGTGGACTTCATCCTAAGCTGCTCAGCCGGACGCTAGAAGATGCAGGAACGATGAGCTCACCGCTGATTCCATGGACGACCTGCGGTATTTTTATGTACTCGGTACTCGGTGTTCACCCGTTTCAGTATGCTCCTTATGCATTTTTAGCTTATACAAGCGGTGCCATGGCCATTCTTTACGGATACTTAAATATTAAAATTAGCCGTTTACCAATAGAGGAACAAACAGAAGTAACCATTGAGCAGAATGAAGAAATGAGTAAAGCAAATGTATAGATGAGCAGATTATGAAGAATTCTAGCTTTCTAGAAAATTTGTAAGGTTCCCCCATAATATATTGTAAGAACTCGGTAAGGTCATTCACTTATTATACAGTTAAGGCAGCGTTCACACGTTGTAAAAATATAAAAATTCATTTGGAGGGATTATTTATGGTAGAAAGCATAACAATGAACAATGTCAATATAGAGCGTTTAAAGGAAATCGATAAGAAGCATTACTTCCACCCAATCTCATCGGTTAAGCAGTTTAAAAAAGGGCCATCTATGATTTTTACAGAAGCAAAGGGCATCCATGTAAAGGATGTATACGGAAAGGAATACATTGATGGTGTATCTGCATTGTGGAATGTAAACATTGGATTTGGAAGAGAAGAGCTTGCTGAAGTGGCGAAACAACAAATATTGAAACAGTCCTATGCTTCATCATTTTATAATTTCTCCCATGATGCGGTCATTCATTTATCAGAGAAGCTTGCCTCTATTACACCTGGGGATTTAAATGTTTTCTTCTATACTTCCGGCGGATCTGAATCAAATGATACAGCTATTAAGCTTGCCCGCCATTATTGGAAGCTAAAAGGAAAGGAAGAAAAAACAAAAATTGTTAGTTTTGAAGGCGGATATCATGGCATTACGATCGGGGCAACGAGCGCGACGGGTATACAAGAGTACAAAGACATGACCACTTCGAATCCTGCTAATTTCCTGCATGCCAAGCCTCATCTGTTAAATTGTGAATTGGGCGATAAAAATGATCCAAACTATGGAAAGAGCATTAGGGGAATCATTGAGAAAGAAGGAGCAGATACGATTGCGGCTATTATCCTCGAGCCAGTTCTAGGAGTTGGCGGTGTGCGGATTCCACCTGCAGGATATTTAAAGGCCCTTAGAGATCTTTGTGATGAACATGGGATCTTAATGATAACGGATGAAGTGATTTGCGGGTTTGGCCGTACGGGGAAAATGTTCGGTGTGGAGAATTGGGATGTTGTCCCTGATATGATGTCGATGGCAAAAGGAATTACAAGCGGCTATGTACAGCTTGGGGCAGTTGCCTTTAAAGAAAGCTTACGTGATGAAATCATTGAGTTGTCTGGAGATAATTTCTTCTTCCACGGATTTACTTACAGCGGCCATCCGACAGCTTGTGCAGTCGCACTGAAAAATATTGAAATCATTGAATCAGAAGACCTTGTGGGCAATGCAAAGCGTATGGAACAAGTCATGATGAAAGGATTTCAATACCTTGAGGAAAAGCACAGCATTGCAGCAAAGTCCCGGGGAGTTGGATTAATGGGCGGTATTGAATTGTTAGCGGATCGCGACATTGGCAAAGAGTTTGATCCATCTGCCAATGCTGCACCTACTGTAGTCGAAGAATGCTTAAAACGAAACGTTATTTTGAGAGCGCTTACGTTTGGAGGGAGAAATGTCGTTCCGCTTGCTCCTCCTTTAATTATCAATAAGAGGCAAGTAGAAACGATCATCGAAGTTCTTTCCGATTCTATTACTGCTTTCGAGAAAAAGAGATGAGGTAAGGGAAGTTCCTTAACAGTATGACGCAATGAGCAGTGAATGAGAAATTAAGAAATAGATGAATACGGCATGCCAGAGAACATAGGAATCTATCAATTTGTCCTCTGGCATGTTTATTTTTAAATAGGCCATGTTAAACTCCCCTGTTGATTCCTGTTGGGAGCGCTCGCTTTCCGAGGGAGACCGGGAGCCTCCTCGCCGCGGTCGCGTCTTCCGCTTCAATCAACAGTAGTCATTAACATAGCTTTTAAATAAAGAAATGAGTGGAGGATTATAAATGACGAATCAAACGCTTGTATTAAGCAGCAAAGTAAGTGAGTTTTTAAAAGGCACGAAAAAGCTGTACATTGATGGGAAGTTTGTTGCTTCTGCTAAAATATTTGAAACGATTAATCCAGCTACAGAAGAAGTGCTGGCGACAGTGTATGAAGCAGAGGAAAAAGAGATTGACCTTGCCGTGAAAGCAGCAAAAAAAGCATTTGAAAAAGGTCCTTGGTCGAAAATGAGCGCTGCGGAAAGGGCGAAGTTAATCTTTAAGTTAACCGACCTTCTTGAAGAGCACAAAGAAGAGCTGGCACAGCTGGATACTTTGGATAATGGAAAGCCAATCAGTGAATCGCGGGCTGTGGATGTTCCTAATGCCATTGAAGAATTCCGCTATTTTGCCGGATGGGCGACGAAGAATATGGGACAGACGATTCCTGTTTCGGGGAATTTCTTAAACTATACACGCCATGAGCCGGTTGGAGTTGTTGGACAGATTATTCCATGGAACTTTCCTCTTAGTATCCTTTCATGGAAAGTGGCTCCGGCATTAGCTGCAGGCTGTACAGTCGTATTAAAGCCTGCTGAACAAACACCGCTGTCCGCTCTTTATTTTGCTGAACTCGTTGAAAAAGCCGGATTCCCCGCAGGTGTAGTAAACATTGTTCCCGGCTTTGGTCCGAAGGCTGGACAGGCACTTGTGGAACATCCAGATGTGAATAAGATTTCTTTTACCGGTTCTACAGTCATTGGAAAGCAATTGATGAAGCACGCTGCTGATACGATGAAACGAGTGACGCTTGAACTAGGCGGCAAGTCTCCGAATATTATTCTTCCAGATGCTGATCTTTCAAAAGCGGTTCCCGGTGTATTCAGCGGTATTATGTTTAATCAAGGAGAAATTTGCAGTGCTGGTTCAAGGATATATGTTCATAAAAATCAATATGATAAGGTGGTTTCTGGCCTAGTGGCGTTAGCGAAAGACGTTAAGATTGGAAATGGGTTAGATCCGGAAACAACGATGGGACCGCTCGTATCTAAAAAACAGCAGGAACGGGTGTTTGAGTATATTCAACTTGGAATAAAGGAAGGTGCCAAACTAGCGGCTGGGGGCGGGAAATCAGATCAAGGTTTCTTTGTCGAGCCAACGATCTTTATAGATGCAGAAGAGCACATGTCCATTGCAAAAGAAGAAATCTTCGGTCCGGTCGTCGTTGTTATGTCTTATGATTCAATAGAGGAAGTGATTGAACGGGCAAATAACTCCGCGTATGGATTAGGCGCAGGAATATGGACGGAAAATTTAAAAACAGCTCACAATGTAGCGAATCAATTAAAGTCTGGGAGTGTGTGGATCAATTGTTACGACGCCATCGATCCAGCTTCTCCATTTGGCGGCTATAAAGAGTCGGGATTCGGCAGGGATATGGGGTCTTATGCATTAGAAAACTACACGGAAGTAAAAAGTGTGTGGGTGAATTTAGACTGACTCCATGCAAGGAAGGTACTAAAACCGCAAAACCTGAAGTACAGGGTTTGCGGTTTTTTGAATGTTTTTATCCTTTTATCCAATAAAAACGGGTGAGGATTGAAATTTTGTAAACAGTTGCTGAAGGTCCTCTTGTACATCAATGCCCATTTCTTTTTCCATATAATTGATCATTTTGTTAGCAAGGTTATTCGCCTGTAAAGAGAAGTTTTGCTGTAATAGCCGCTCAATATATTCAAAGTAAATGTGTTCTTGATACGGATCTTTATTTAAGATTTTCTCGAAATATTCAAAGCACTTCTCATAGTTATTTTCTGTATAGTAGTAGCGGGCTAAATTTCTCATCATTTTAAAGAAGATAGAGCGTAACTTTTCGCGTTCGGACTCTAAGAACGTTTCGTATGGATATTCTTCAAAATAATCACCTGTATATAATTGTTCTGCTTTAAGAAGCTTCTCAATGGATTGGGGGGAAGGCTGTTCATCGAAGTCAGATATTAATATGGAAAACTCCTCAATATCCAAATGGACTTCATCAATATTAAATAGGTAATGATTGTCTGAACGGACGATATACCGTGATTGAATACCAGACTTCAAATTAGGTTCTAATGATTTTCGCAAGATAGACAAAGAAACATAAAGCTGATTGTTCATTGAATCGACCGATCCACCAGGAAACAAATCCTCAAGCAGTATGTCCTTGTTGATTTTCTTCTTTCGGTTTGTAATCAAATACTGCAGCAGTCGAACACTAGAATTTCTTTTTATCGCTATCGGCTGGCCGTTACTATACAATCTAAAGTTTCCTAGTGTCCGGATGGATAACGTATCTACAGGCTTCTCTGCGACCCTTATCTGTTTTGTTGGCTTTTCAAGTGTTATCCCATCCATCATCCAATGAAAATTATGCTCATTGCAAAGTTCAAGAAGTTCAGTCCGCTTTTTCGATGCTTGGCTAGTGTCTCCTTTCTTTTCATATAATTTAATTTGTGAAAGGATGACCATACCGCGGTAATGCGTAAAGAGAGAAAAAGTATCAAACGCTTTCGATAAACAGCGCTCGGCATTTTCCCATTGATGGTCAGCAAGGAAACTTTCCCCTAAATGCAAGTGCGACCAGCCGACATCAAAGGTAATATTATACTTTTCGGAAAAGTTAACTGCTTTTGTTCCCCATTCGATGGCTTTCGTTATGTCCTCTTTCTTTTGAAACAGACTGCCCATCGTTGTATAGACGAATGCGAGGGAGGAGTGATCATAGTTCGTCGCAATGTCTAATGCTTGTTGGATGGATGAAGCAGCTTCATCCAACTTTTCCATTTCAATGTAGATTGTTGCAATCGTATCAAGAGCATGGAGCTGAGTGTGCTTAATACTGTATTTCTCTGAAATAAATAATGATTGACGGACCGATTGTAAAGCTTCTGAATAATTCCCCAAATACTTTTCCACTTCGGCAATGAGAGTCAGGTTTAAGGCAGTCATTGGATGATCGTGGAAAAGCTTGGAGCCTTTTAAAGACTCTTTGAATAGTTTCTTCGCCTTAATGATCTCTCCGCTCATAAAATAAATATAGCCCAGCCGATGCTGAAGACTGCAAATCCATAATTGATTGTTATTTTCTTTTAATATTGAAATGTTTTGTTCAAAGTAGGTAATCAATTCATTTAATGTTGATAAAGGGATGCAGCGGATTAAAAATAACGTATTACTCGCTAACGATTGCCCGGGAGAGATCTCCTCTAGCCAGCCGTCTAAGAAAATCATTGATTCAATCGGGTTATAGCGATCCCTAATTAAGTTCATTAGTTTGACTGCTTTCGGATAATCTTGTCCGATTGTTGAATGGGCAAAAGCATGGACAAATTGATACATATTTTCATAAATGGATGCAAGGGCGAGGTGGTCTTTGGCAATGGCGTCTCCGCCAGCTGCATCTTTATACGATTGATACAAAAACTGCCTGAATAGAGGATGATATCGAATAATACCTTGATCATCTTGGAAAATAAATAAATGATGCTTTAGAAGGTGTGTTAAAAACTTTTCAGCATCATCCATTGCTAGAAACTGTTCAATCACAGCTGGATCTAGTTCGGATAGTAAGCTTGTTTTATATAAAAATTGTTTTGTTCGTTCATCCTGTAATTCAAGAACTTCGGTCGATAGATAATCAAAAATATGAGGAACGTTAGGGAACTTTGACCAAAAGTAGGCACGTTCCGTACAGTTCATTTTGTTGATGATGCCAAATAGAAGCTGATAACTGGCTGCCCAGCCTTCTGTTGCTTTATAAATTAAATCAAGTTCCTGATCTTCAAGTTTTAAATCGTAAAGAGTGTTGAAAAAATCATGCGTTTCTTTTCGGGTAAAAGCTAGAACAGAAGTACTTATTTCTTTATACGGCCGGCGTATTTTTAATTTCATCGGCAAGTTTGGACGGACCCGGCTTAAAATAATAAATGTGACCATGGAGGAGCAATGGGTAAATAATTTATTAATAATGGGTTCTAATTCCGAACTTTGATCCACTAAATGATAATCATCCAGCACAATGATTAGCGGTTCTGATCGATTGGATAAAAAAGTAACAATTGCCTCGAGTTCTGTTTCTACATCCTCCGGTTGGATAATAGTATCAGACTCGCGTTTACTAGATAGCTGATAAAGGCCGGCTTTTAAATAAGTAAGGAAAACGTGAGCATAACGATCACTGCTCTCTAGCTCATACCAAACGGCAGGTATATTTTTCTCACGGATATAACTTGAAACGAGCGTGGTTTTTCCGTAACCACTTTCGCTGGTGATCTCGATGATGGAGGCTTCGTGGCGCTTTTCTAAATAAGAGAATAGACGATCCCGCTTCAGCGACGGAGAATAATTGGGAATTCTTAATTTTGACTGAATAATCTTCATATCATACCTCCATCGTTATTTTTAACAAATATCATCAAGTGTACATGTTCAAATAATCCAATAAATAGTAAGAGATGAAACCTGTTTTGTAAGGAGTGAGTGAGATTATTATCATAATATTCAAATTATATCACATGCGTACAATTTACAACAATGCATCTTCATAGGAAAGGGGCCACAGTGTGGGAACAGAGCACAAACGATTGGTTTCTGGTTTAATAGTAAGAACAATATGCGTTCATACATCGATTATATCGGGCAGCCATATACCATTGAGAAGAATGAAACGACACAAATTTAGTTGGGAAGCAAGGCTTCAATTGATAGATATGTATACGGAAATGAGGAATGGATCTAGGATGATGCTGAAATTCTCAATTCATATATAAAATTTATATTTAAATACTTTGATATGAATTGAAAGTGCTTGCTTTTTAAGGTGTAAAATCTGACGAGAAAAGAACGAAGAAGGAAAGAGTATACTAATAGTTTAAGGACTCCAGGATGATGCTGGAGTCCTCTGCAGCCTGTTTCGTTTTTCTATCTTTGGAAACGTCCTTTCATATCTAACTGCACACGGGCTGCCAATCTTTTATCGTAATATCCGCTGGCTGTCTCTTTAACAACAAAACGATCGATCCATTTTCTTCTTTTACTTGGAATGTTTTTATTTTTAATTTCGGATCAAACAATGATACACCTGTTTTCATATCAAATCCCCATCCGTGTAACGGGCATCGGACTACTTCATTATGACGGCCGTATTCATATTGATGAGGCTCCGGGGACATCATTACGCCAGAAATGGAACCGCATTCAAGTGGGGCTCCTTGATGTGGGCACATATTTAGAAACGCATAAAGTTGATTATCCATATTTACTATTACTATAGGAAGAGAGTCGATCGTTACGATTTTTCTGCAGCCTGGAGTAAGTTCATTGGCAGGGCAAATGGAAACCGGATAAAGTGTGCGAGTGCTCATGTCAATCTTCCTTTCCTGATGAAAATCGGTATGTCTTTAAGGCATTTTCATATAACACTTTTTTCTTTAAGTCCTCTGGGAAATGAGCAAAGATTTTTGTGCTGTATTCTCCGTCCCAATGCGGATAGTCGCTTGAGAAAACGAGCATATCTTCTGCTTTAATCATTTCGATTATGGTTAAAATGTCTTTCGGATGGAATGATTCTTCAAATGGCTGAGTTGCCAGCCGGACGTTTCTTCTAATATAGTCACTCGGAAGCATTTTCACCCAAGGGATTTCGTCTCGAAGTGATTTCCAGTTCTTATCCAGCCGCCACATCAGATGCGGCATCCAGGAAAATCCATATTCAACAAAAACAAATTTCAAATTCGGGAATCGTTCAAAAACCCCTTCGCAAAGCAAACTATTAATTTGTCTTTGAGGTACAAGGGAAAGAGAAGAGTGCCATTCCATATAAGTAGACGCCGGGCCAATGAATTGGGAAGGAGCATATTCACCGGATCCTTCAGAATCTGGATGAAGCACAATTGGAAGTCCATACGCTTCAGCAATTTCATAGACAGGCCAAAAAAACCGCTTGCCTAGTGGAATGCTGATGTTTTGCATATTGATTCCTACTACACCGCTTTTTTTGCCTATGCGTTCAATTTCTTTTACCGTAGCCTGAGGATCGATCGTCGGAACAACCATATCCATCTTAAAACGTTCATCAAGGCCAATCCATTTATCGTAAAGCCAATCATTGCATGCAGAGCTATAGGCAATAGTTACATCTGCATTATGATAAGAGCTCATCGTTCCGTGGCCAACATTTAAAATGCCGTACGTTGTCTGAAAGCGCTCAAATAAATCTTCAATAACAAAAGACGGAGAGGAGCCCGGAACTCCGCCATTAGGCGTAGTCGCATCAAGGCGCAAAACATGGTTGGGATTATGATATCTTGTTTTTGGAAAATCAAAGGATCCTGCCGTTTGGTTTTTCAAAAAGTCGTTATTAAATTTTCCGAAGTTCATCATTTTTTGCAGCCATTCATCAGAGTAGGGGATTAACTCATCTAAAGAATGTAAATAACAGTGTACATCACAGTCGATTAAACGGACATCTGTCCGTTTAGTTGATTGTTCTTTTTCATGTGAAGTTAGCATGCTTAACACCTCTTTGGTTTGTTGGAATGAAAAGTTTTGTCTTATCTGCTGCTTGTGGAGACAATAACGATCACTATGTAATCGTGATTATAAAATAATCATATTCATTTTTATGGATCATAGCATATGAAAAAAATTTAAACAATATTGAATTTTCACTTTTACAAATTTTTATTTTGTTTGGAAGTTTTATATAAAAAAGCCCTCCTTGGATAAAAAGGAGGGAGAGATGCTCACTTTATTGTTGTTGGACAGAGATGTTTTTCTGAAAATCAAACACATTAGCATGGAGAACCATTTCAGAGATATAGTTCATCGTAATTTTTGCTGCTTCTTCAAAATCGTAGTTCATGCGATTGTTAAGGATATTTGTAAACATGCCGTACCAGATTAAAACGGTTAATTCGCTAATCGAATCAATATTTTCCTCTTTAATGAATCCTTCTTTTTCTACAGCTTCTAAAACGGATCGGCTCCTTTTTGACATGTTCCGCTCAAATAAGATCGATTTTAATTCTTCAGGAATGTTAATCAAGTCATTTGGATAGATCTTGTAGTAGTCTTCAATCAGTTTTTCTGGATGATCTCCTAAATCCATAATAAACAGGGCATGGAAAATATCAGGATGCTGGAATGAGTGTTTGCAAAAACATTCCCAGGACAATAAATATTTTTCTAGAGGATCTTTCCCTTTCTTCATGTATTCACCGAGATCACTCGTGTAGTTTTTTAAAAACTTCATTGAGGCAAAAAAGATCAAATGAGAAATTTCCGTAAAATAATTATAGATCGTTGCACTATTATAGCCGGCTTTATCAGCTACTTTTCTAATTGTAACGCTTTCTACTCCTTCTTCCTCGATAATTTCAGCCGTTGCATCTATGAAATATTTCCACATACGGCTCATTTGGATTTCTTTCTTCTTCATGGTTATCCCCTCACTTTATTCATTTGTTTTTATGTTAGTTAATTTAAAGTTACCGAATATTTTACAAAAAAGCATCCTTTTTTGTCGGATTTTCATAGTAAAATATCCAAAATATACAGGTCCACTTTTCTGAAAATTTTTATTGTTATCGTTTTCGTCCTGTGTTACGATAATCGCACAGAAAAATATAATCATGATTATAAAAGCTATTTTACCATTAAGGGAGGTACTTCGAAATTACTTTTCTTAAAAAACTAAAAATAAAAAAGGAGTTGAATGAAGTGAATAAAGTAAAAATCGATCCTATCGTTTTTTGGTCTTCTTTTGTTGTTGTTGTTGCAGCCACATTAGCTTTAGTGTTAAATCGTGAAACAGCGGAGCCAGTATTAAATCAGCTAATGACGGATATTACATTTCAGCTTGATTGGGTGTTTCAATTCTTAACTGTAGGATTGTTTGTGCTGCTGCTTTGGTTAATTTTTGGGCGTTATGGACGCATCAAATTAGGTGAAGGGAATCCAGAGTTTTCTAACTTTAGCTGGGGAGCTATGTTGTTCTGTGCAGGAATGGGGACAAGTATTATGTTCTGGTCCATTATGGAGCCAATCTATTATTATACTGGACCACCTTTCGGAATTAAGCCAAACAGCAATGAAGCTGCTGAATGGGCAGTTACTTATGGATTGTTTCACTGGGGAATTTCAGCATGGTCACTATATGCGCTTCCAACTGTTACGATCGCTTACTCATTCTTTGTAAAGAAACAATCTTCTTTAAAAATCAGCACAGCTTGTCGAGGAGTACTTGGTAAATATGCAGACGGCTGGGTTGGAAAGTTAATTGATATTTTAGTCATTTGGAGCCTTGTCGGCGGTCTTGGTACTTCTTTAGGATTGGGTGTTCCGATGATTTCTGCTGTCATTGGTGAAGTATTCGGGATGGAGCAGTCGCTTAAATTAAGCATCATTATCATTTTAATTTGGACAGTTATTTATTGCTCGAGTGCATACCTTGGTTTGTATAAAGGAATTAGAAAGTTAAGTGATTTTAACGTATATCTTGCTTTAGCGCTTGCTGTATTTGTTCTTATTGCAGGTCCTACTTTGTTTATTCTTTCTAACTTTTCGAACAGTCTTGGATTGATGCTTCAAAATATCGTTTATATGAGCTTTTACACTGATCCGATCAATAAAGGTGGATTCCCGCAGTCATGGACCGTGTTTTATTGGGCTTGGTTTGCTGCAACAGCTCCTTTTATGGGCTTGTTTGTCGCCCGTATTTCAAAAGGCAGAACGATCAGAGAGTTAATTAGCGCGATCCTGTTATGGGGAACATTAGGAAGCTGGTTATATTTTGCGGTGTTCGGCGGCTATTCTCTTCATTTACAAATCAATGACATTTTACCGATCACTCAAATACTTGAAGCCCAAGGAGGCCCGGCTGCGGTTGTTGCCGTCTTAAAAACATTGCCGCTTAGCGGAATTGTGCTGCCGTTTTTCGTGATCTTAGGCTTTATTTTCCTTGCTACTTCACTGGACTCAGCGACTTACATTCTTTCAGCTATCGCAACAAAGGAGCTAAAGGACGGACAAGAACCAGCCCGCTGGCACAGACTATTATGGGGAGCAACATTGGCGATCATGGCTGTTGCCTTACTGATTATTGGTGGATTAAAAGTGATTCAAACGTCTGCGGTTATCGTATCTGTTCCTGTTATTATCATCTATTTGCTGCTCACGTTCTCTTTACTGAGATGGCTAAAGAATGATTACGGTGTTTCTTCTTCCATTACAAATGAGCCAGAAGTAAAGACAGAAACACAAAAAGTACAGTAGGTGCTGTCCTCTAAGAAGCTGACTACACGCAGCTTCTTAGAGTTCTTCAGAATTTTTAACTTGTAAAAAGAATTGTTTGAAGCAACTATGGAATGTTTTAGGAGGGTTTTTGATGGTTTTTAATGTTCGTGATTCTGAATTATCCATTAAAACGGAATATCCACGGAAGATTCGTGAGATTGAGCATGTGTGGATCCCAATGTCTGACGGCACTCGGCTTTCGGCACGCATTTGGATTCCGATAGATGCTGATGAAAATCCAGTACCAGCGATTTTGGAATATATCCCTTATCGTAAAAATGACTTTACTGCCTTGCGTGATTCGATCCGCCATCCGTATTTTGCGGGCCATGGATATGCGAGTATTCGTGTTGATATTCGTGGATCTGGTGATTCAGACGGCATCCTTTATGATGAATATTTGCCGCAGGAACAAGATGACGCAGTGGAAGTCATTAATTGGATTGCTTCTCAGCCTTGGTGTACGGGAGCTGTAGGCATGATTGGAAAGTCATGGGGCGGGTTTAATGGCCTTCAAGTAGCAGCACGCCGTCCTGATCCGCTTAAAGCTGTGATTACACTCTGTTCAACAGATGACCGCTATGCCGATGATGTTCACTATATGGGTGGATGCATGCTGGCCTCTGACATGCTTTGGTGGGCATCCACGATGTTTGTTTACAATGCCCGTCCAGCTGATCCCCGTGTTGTCGGTGATCAGTGGCGCGAGCAGTGGCTTGAGCGGCTGGAGAAAACTCCGCCATTTGTGGAAGAATGGGTGAAACATCAGCGCCGGGATGATTATTGGAAGCACGGTTCTGTATGCGAGGACTATTCAGATATTAATATCCCTGTTTTTGCTGTAGGCGGCTGGGCGGATGGATATACGAATGCGATTCTTCGTCTGATGGAGGGATTGCCGGGACCGCGTAAAGGTCTCATTGGCCCGTGGGCACATGAGTATCCTGAAGTTGCGGTGCCGGGTCCGGCTATCGGTTTCCTTCAAGAATGTCTTCGCTGGTGGGATCAATGGCTGAAAGGGATCGACACCGGCATTATGGAGGAACCGATGCTGCGGTCGTGGATGCAGGAGAGTGTGCCGCCGCAAGTAGATTACGACATGCGGCCGGGACGCTGGGTGGCTGAAACAGCATGGCCTTCACCAAATACGAAGCCTGCTGATTACTGGTTCGGTAGTCAACAGTTAATAGAGAAGCCGGCAGAGGCGCAGGAAGTGATTGTATCTAGTGTGCAGGAGCACGGGCTATATGCAGGGGTTTGGTGTCCTTTTGGCCAGCCTGGTGATTTAGCATCGGATCAGCGTCTGGAAAATGGAATGTCTGTCTGCTTTACTTCAGATCCGCTTAAAACACCAATGGAGATATTAGGTTTTCCAGAGGTAACGGTTGAATTGACGTCAGACCGCCCGAATGCTCTACTCGCTGTTCGATTATGTGATGTCGCGCCTGATGGAGCGTCTACGTTAGTCAGCTGGGGAATGCTTAATTTAACTCACCGGGAGAGTCATGAGCATCCAACACCTTTAGTTCCAGGTGAACGCTACACAGTAACTGTACGCTTAAATGCCGTCGGCCATATTCTTCCGGAAGGGCATCGCTGGCAAGTGGCTCTGTCTCCAAATTATTGGCCTCATGCTTGGCCTTCTCCAGAGCCGGTCACGTTAAAGGTGATTACTGGGGAAAATACGAAGCTGATGCTGCCGACGAGAGAATCGCATCCGATTGATGATAAACTTCCTCCTTTTGGCGCACCTGAAACGGCACCTGTAGCTAAAAAGGAAGTTCTAAGAGAAGAAAGCCGTACAAGGAAAGTGGAATACGATCTTATTAAAGGTGTGTGGAGGCTTGATGACTTTTCGGATGAAGGGGCACGAAGACTGCTTTCGGACGGCATTGAGTATGGCAGCACAAACCGTAACATTTACACAATTAAAGAGGGAGATCCTCTTTCCGCCGAAGTGCGCTGCGAATGGACGTTAGATGTAGGGCGCGGCGAATGGCAGACGCACCTAAAAAGTGTAAGTATCATGTCGGCAGATAAAGAACAATTCTTTATTACGAATGAGCTCCATGCCTATGAAGGTGATGAGGAAGTGTTCAAGAAGACGTGGAAATCCGTCATCCCGCGTGACCATGTGTAAAAATCTTTAAAAAATATATCAGACATTGAATCCCCTTGCGGCTATAGTATTCTTTTTATGTGAAGAATCTCGGTTCTCTCAAGGGGATTTTTAGATTGTCTACATAGATACATGTCATTAGATCATTAATAGGACTGTGAAAAGAGGGGTTTTTGATGAAAGCTGCTAATAGACTTGAAGGCTTTCGCAGCTATATGGATGAAAAACAAGTGGAGTTAAGTCTTGTATGGGAACCCGATAATCAATATTATTTGAGTGGTTTTCGTGCGATTACTTATTCCCGGCCGATCGTGACTCTGATTAGCCGTGATTCAACCGAGCTGATTGTTCCTGGCTTGGAAGAAGTTCATGCGAAGGAAAAAGCAGCGGTTGATCGTATGTATGTTTACTATGAACAAATAGATAAGAGTCACAAGGAAACCTCTTATCTTGACCACTTAACCAAATTGTTAAAGAAATATCCATCTGGTTCGCGTATAGGAATTGAAATGGATAGTCTTCCGTCAAGCGTATACATTTATTTAAAGGAATTTGGCTTTCAGTTAATCGATATCGGAAGAAAAATTATTGAAATGAGAACAATCAAAGACGAAAAAGAAATTGAATTGTTAAAAATTGCTGGCAAGCTTTCCGATTATGCCATTAGCGAGTCTTTAAAACATGCACGTGTAGGGATCAGCGAGCTTGAATTTGATTCTTATGGCGACAAGCTATTGCTAGAGATTGCCTCTAAGCAATATGCTGAAGAGCTGATTGGATATGAAAACTGGACTTGTTCAGGGGTGACACGGAGTGAAATGCCTCATTTATACTCAAGTACGAGAAAGTTTGAAGATGGGGACATGGTTGTTCATAGTCGTCAAGTGTGGTTTAACGGCTATAGAGCAGAAAATGAACGAACATTCTTCGTCGGTACTCCTACTGAAAAACAAAAAGATTTGCTGAAATTGGCCATTGAGGCTCAGCAGGTCGGAATGGAAATAATTAGACCCGGAATAACAGCAAAGGAAGTAGATATTGCTGCTTATAAAGTGTTTAAAAAAGCGGGATACGGCGAGTTTGTCAATCACCGAATTGGTCATGGATTAGGATTATCGGAACATGAAGAGCCATATCTGCGTTTTGACAATGACTTAGTCCTGCAGGAAGGGATGGTCTATACGATCGAGCCAGGTGTTTACGTTCCTGGATTAGGCGGATATAGACATTCCGATACAGTAATTTTAACGAAAGATGGCAGCTATTCCATTACTCAATACCCAAGGGATATTGAACATCTCATGTTTTAACAGATTAAAAAAGATGGACGGGGTGTTGTGATGACATCTATTATTCTAGCTATTATTGCTATTAATATCCTATATGTATCCCTATTTACGTTAAGAGTGATTCTCGTTATAAAAGGGTATAGGTTGTTGGCTTCCTTATTGTCGATGGGCGAAGTATTTATTTACTTAATGGGATTAAAGATTGTCCTCGATAACTTGGATAAACCAGCCAATATTGCTGCTTACTGTGTTGGATGGGCAATGGGAGTTTATCTTGGAGGCAAAATTGAAGTATATTTGGCTCTTGGCTATACTGTCCTAGAAGTTGTCATTGATTCAATAGAAAGTGACTTGCCGGAGAAAATTCGTGAACAAGGATATGGAGTGACGACATGGATTGCAGATGGCAAGGACGGAAAACGCTTAGTGTTAAAAATACTTGCTAAAAGAAATTACGAACAAAGGTTGAGAAGACTTGTAACCTCTTTAGCACCAAAAGCATTTATTATTTCTTATGAACCAACACAATTTAATGGAGGGTTTTTAACACCTAAAGGGCTGAACGCTTTACCGCATATGAAATAAAGTGAACAAAAACCGGAAGAAGAAGGAAAAGTGGAACTGCACTGCACCTCACTTGTTAGATGCAATTAACAAGTGAAGGTGCAGTTTTCTTATGAGAAAGTTTTTACCCGAAATAAAAATTGCCTTTGTGTTGTGGTAATGCCGGCTTCTTTCGGTCCTTTCTGCGTTGGAGTTGAATATATATAGTTAGGATAGTTGTAAAAGATTAAAAAGATAGGCGGGGTGTTGTTATGACATCTATTATACTCACTATTATTGCTATCAATATTCTATACGTATCTTTATTTACCTTAAGGGTCATCTTGGTTATTAAAGGATACAGATTATTCGCTTCTTTATTATCTATGGCAGAAGTGTTTATTTATTTGATGGGATTAAAGATCGTTCTGGATAACTTAGATAAACCGGCCAATATTGCTGCTTACTGTGTTGGATGGGCAATGGGAGTTTATCTTGGAGGCAAAATTGAAGTATATTTGGCTCTTGGCTATACTGTCCTAGAAGTTGTCATTGATTCAATAGAAAGTGACTTGC
>NZ_JAUIYO010000059.1:0-405 GCF_044891285.1 Bacillus lumedeiriae | reverse complement strand
GCCCACAAGTATTGCCTTGCCCGAGGCATGCTCCCCAGCAACGCCAAATCTTGTAAGCACCAGCCTTTCGGTAGCGGGTTTTACGCTGATAATTCCTGCCACACGAGGCACACTTGATCCTGGAAGTAAAACAGCCCGTGGCAAGCGAAGGCGTGGCAGCAAGACCAAGCCTGCGGCGACGCGCTAACTCTGTTTGTACTTGTTGGAAGGTCTCTGTGTCGATGATGGCGGGATGGGAGTCTTCAACCCAGTAGCGCTCCAACTCGCCATTGTTTTTTACTTCTCGTTTGGCGCCGATAGCGGGGATGAAGGTTTTTTGAAGCATCTGGTTTCCGGTGTAGCGCTCGTTTTCAAGGATGCGGCGAGCAAGATTAGGCTCTAAGGGTTTACCGGTTAGAGAACGGA
>NZ_JAUIYO010000058.1:0-406 GCF_044891285.1 Bacillus lumedeiriae | reverse complement strand
CTGCCGCAGTCGGATGGCGTCCCGGTGCGCCAGCAGATGCTGCAGGAAGGGATGCTCAGTCTTGGCGTACAGGCCGGCCAGCGCATCGGCGTCAGTAGTGTAGCCGGTCCGGGTCTTGCGGGTCTTCGGCATCCCCAGCTCGTCGAAGAGCACCCCCTGGAGCTGCTTGGGCGAGCCGAGGTTGATCTCCTTGCCGAGCACCTCGTACGCCGCCTGCGCGGCCTGCTGGGTCTTGGCGTCAAAGTCCGACTCGAGCGAGGTCAGGTGGTCGATGTCGACGGCAATCCCGACCCGCTCCATGCCGGCCAGCACCCGCGCCAGCGGGATCTCCACGTCGTGGAGCAGTTCCAGCTCCTCCCGTTCGGCGAGCTCGGCGTCCAGCGCCGGCGCCAGGTCGATCAGGGCC
>NZ_JAUIYO010000057.1:0-416 GCF_044891285.1 Bacillus lumedeiriae | reverse complement strand
ATCGTCGCCGTCCCGCCTTTGCCCATATTGTAAAAAAGCACCTTGTTGAGCGTAGCGACAAGCCGTTCAATCTCATTCTGCGAGTTTAACCGCGCCAGCCAGCGCACCGTATCAAGCGTATTGTGAATAAAATGCGGATTGATCTGGAACATCAGCTTCTCCACCTCAAGCTCCGCCTTCAGCTTCTCGTTCCGTCTGACCTCCTGCAGAAGCTGACTGATGCGTTGGCGCATCTCCTCGAAGCGGTCCAGCACATAATCGAATTCGGCGATGCGCGGATACTTCGGAACCGAATGAAAGCCGCTGTTTTGCAGCAAACGGATTTCCTTGTTGAAGCCGGTCAGCGGCTTGTACACCGTCCTCCACAGCATCAAAGCGAAGCCCAACGCCACCGCTAGCGATACCGTTCCGAAAAT
>NZ_JAUIYO010000056.1:0-438 GCF_044891285.1 Bacillus lumedeiriae | reverse complement strand
GAACAAATTCGACACGATCGATGTTATAAGAGCGAACAAGCGTATGAACACCGTACTGCCTTCCCAAACGTTCTACGCCGATACTGATGAGAAGAAAGCGCCTTTCGCACGCGGATTCAACGATCAGGGAGGCATGACGAACGCCTCCGACGGCAGCGATCTCAGCACGATCGGGGCTAAGAAAGCCGCTTTTGAAGGTTCTAAACCGGATCGCCATATTTTCACGATGGATGGCAAAGGTCAATTCCTTACTGCCGATGCTATTAAAGAAAACGAGGATCGCGGTCAAGATGCCCTTAATCGCGGCCATTCCCAGCAAGAGAGATTTCACCATTCCAGCTTTAATGCAGGCGAAGCGGTAGCTGGGGCGGGAGAGATGCAGGTTCGGGACGGACAAGTCGAGCTCGTATCCGACACGAGCGGACATTACAGGCCCGG
>NZ_JAUIYO010000055.1:0-439 GCF_044891285.1 Bacillus lumedeiriae | reverse complement strand
GGGCAAGGGTTATCGAAAAATGGTCAAAGCGCAGCTCGGGATCCCACGGGAATACTGGCGTCACCACCATCGCCTGCTGCTGCGGATCAAACGCGGAGGGCGCGGCGCTGGCGTCCGGGACGATGAACGCCGAAAACGGTACGTTCAGCCCGGTGGCAATCTTCCACAGCGTCGCCACCGTTGGACTTGATTCATTCCGCTCAATCTGCCCGAGCATGGCTTTCGACACCCCGGTCTCTTCCGCCAGTCGCGACAGGCTCCAGCCTCGCTGCTGGCTCAGGGTTTTAAGCGTTGCCGCCAGATGTTGCGCAATATTCATCCTTCCTCCTGTTTTTACTGCGCAAAGTATACCGCCATTTGTCTGATTTTTTCAGGACGTTTAACGGCATCGTACGCCACTGGCGGCGAGTTTTTCTCCCAGGGTAGCTGCGCGAACCAC
>NZ_JAUIYO010000054.1:0-448 GCF_044891285.1 Bacillus lumedeiriae | reverse complement strand
TAGTAAGATCCCTGAAAGATGATCAGGTAGATAGGTTCGAGGTGGAAGCGTGGCGACACGTGGAGCTGACGAATACTAATCGATCGAGGACTTAACCAATCACGCCGTATGGCGTAAAAGCAACACCAAATGGCACTCGATTGCCGGTTACTTGAAACATATTATCCAGTTTTGAAAGAACAAAAAGCTTGCAAAACAAGAATTTTTTGTTATAATAATAAATGTCTTAAATAGTCTGGTGGCGATAGCGAAGAGGTCACACCCGTTCCCATACCGAACACGGAAGTTAAGCTCTTCAGCGCCGATGGTAGTTGGGGGCTTCCCCCTGTGAGAGTAGGACGCTGCCAGGCGAAATATTAAGCATAAAATTATTCCGCAGTAGCTCAGTGGTAGAGCAATCGGCTGTTAACCGATCGGTCGCAAGTTCGAATCTTGCCTGCGGAGCCAT
>NZ_JAUIYO010000053.1:0-457 GCF_044891285.1 Bacillus lumedeiriae | reverse complement strand
GGTATGGTCTGGCCGACCATGATGCTCGCCGACTCGTTGTCCAGGGTCAGCAGGTTCGGGGTCGACAGGACGTTGGTGCCGCCGCGGCTCTTCAGCGCCCGGGCGAGCACCGTGACGTCGAGGATCTTGCCGATCGCGGGGATGTCCACGGTGCCATCCACCAGGCCGATGTTGAGCCCCTTGGGCAACACGTCGATGGTGTCCTTGCCGGCCGTGTTCAGCGCCGACTGGCCGAAGTTGACCCCGCCGAACACGCCGTTGCCGCCGAGGTTGCCGGCCTGCCACTGGATGCCGAACTCGCTGGAGTCGTCTTCGCTGACCTCGACGATCAGGCTTTCGATCACCACCTGGGCGCGGCGCTGGTCGAGCAGGTCGATGACTTCGCGGAGGTTGCGGTACAACGGCTCGGGTGCGGAAATCAGCAGGGTGTTGGTGGTGGCGTCGGCCTGTACGGTGA
>NZ_JAUIYO010000052.1:0-464 GCF_044891285.1 Bacillus lumedeiriae | reverse complement strand
AATCGAAGATTTCACACAGAAACAGATGCTGGATTTCTATGCCTGCGTAGAATGCGGTCGCTGTACGAATGTTTGTCCGGCCTCGAACACCGGTAAGGCGCTGTCTCCGATGCATCTGATCACCAAGCTGCGGGATCATTTGACCGAAAAAGGCACCGCTATCACGGGAAAATCGCCTTGGGCACCGGAGTTTGCGTTCGCGCCGGGAGGGGTGTCCACGCATGGAATGACGGGGGAAATGACTCCCGGAGTGAATTGGAACGATTCCGTGGGAATTACCGATATCCGGCCGACACTGGATTGGCAAAAGGAAACATGGGGGAAGCGGGAGCAAGGTGCAGATCCCGTGAGTCTGGAGCTGATCGGCGACGTAATGACGGAGGAGGAGATCTGGTCCTGCACGACCTGCCGCAATTGCGAAGACCAGTGCCCTGTCGGCAATGAACATGTGGACAAAATTATCG
>NZ_JAUIYO010000051.1:0-470 GCF_044891285.1 Bacillus lumedeiriae | reverse complement strand
GCTCTCATCTACAATGAACGGAGGCTCGTATAAAAAGAGCTTGTTCACGCCGCTCCCCAATTTGCTTGCCGCTTCCAGGGCCAAGACCGCTCCGGAAGAGCTTCCGAAGAGAAACGCGCTACCGCCGGCTTCTTTGATCAACGCATGGATATCTTCCACTTCCCGGTCTATCGCATAGGGTGAAGCTTCATTGCTGCCGCCGCGTCCCCGGCGGTCAAAATTGTACACGGTAAATTGTCCGGCAAGCCGGGCTGCCAATTGTTCGGCATCTGTATGATCTGCCGTCGCAGCGGCCACCAGAATAAGTGCGGGACCTTCGCCCTGCTTAACAAAGGCAATCTTCGTGCCGTCTTTCGAAATTACGCTATTCTTCGATTGAATCATTTCCATGCTTCATCTTCCTCCCTAGAAATGTTTAATATTAATGCGTGTTCAAAAAGTCGACTTTTTAGCACCGAGAAGGTTCAAGA
>NZ_JAUIYO010000050.1:0-499 GCF_044891285.1 Bacillus lumedeiriae | reverse complement strand
GGCGGAACGAAAGCAAGCGGCATTGGCAGAGAAGGCGGCCACTATGCACTCTTTGAATTTTATACAGAACCGAAAGTCATCCACGTGGCTATCGGCGATCATCATATTCCGCAGTTTGGTAAATAAAATACTTATTTGTTTCAATTAGAACAGGGGGTTCTTATTATGAATTTTAATATTATCCGCATTGCGAGAACGGTACTGAATGTAAAGGATCTTGAACGTTCAAGAAAATTTTATGTAGATGCTTTAGGGTTTATCGAAACAGAAACGAAGGACAACTGCATTTATTTAAGAGGATTGGAAGAGCACGTTCACCACAGTTTAGTATTAAAGCAATCTGATAAAATCGGTGTTCATGCTCTCGGCTACAAAGTAGAAAAAGAAGAGGATCTCGATAAGCTTGCTGCGTTCTTCCAAGGGAAAGGCTTGAAAACAAAATGGCTGGAAGCAGGCACACAGCATGCGCTTGGCCGCGCCCTTCATGTCCATGATGTAT
>NZ_JAUIYO010000004.1:0-219177 GCF_044891285.1 Bacillus lumedeiriae | reverse complement strand
AGAGGGTCGAAGGTTCGAGTCCTTCATGGCTCACCACTTTTATATGCGGGTGTGGCGGAATTGGCAGACGCACCAGACTTAGGATCTGGCGCCGCGAGGCGTGGGGGTTCGACTCCCTTCACCCGCACCAAGTTTACACGCGGAAGTAGTTCAGTGGTAGAACACCACCTTGCCAAGGTGGGGGTCGCGGGTTCGAATCCCGTCTTCCGCTCCAAATCTGCCGGGGTGGCGGAACTGGCAGACGCACAGGACTTAAAATCCTGCGGTAGGTGACTACCGTACCGGTTCGATTCCGGTCCTCGGCACCATTTAAATTTATGCGCCCGTAGCTCAATTGGATAGAGCGTTTGACTACGGATCAAAAGGTTAGGGGTTCGACTCCTCTCGGGCGCGCCATATATGAGCGGGAAGTAGCTCAGCTTGGTAGAGCACTTGGTTTGGGACCAAGGGGTCGCAGGTTCGAATCCTGTCTTCCCGACCAGTGGGAATTTTAAAATTATATTAGGGGGCCTTAGCTCAGCTGGGAGAGCGCCTGCTTTGCACGCAGGAGGTCAGCGGTTCGATCCCGCTAGGCTCCATCATATTTATCTGGAGGAATACCCAAGTCTGGCTGAAGGGATCGGTCTTGAAAACCGACAGGCGGGTTAAACCGCGCGGGGGTTCGAATCCCTCTTCCTCCGCCATAAATACTTATCATTCTCTTACGGTCCGGTAGTTCAGTTGGTTAGAATGCCTGCCTGTCACGCAGGAGGTCGCGGGTTCGAGTCCCGTCCGGACCGCCATACTTTTTTCGAGTAGGATTATACCTACTTTTTATTATGCTCTAATATCCTTCATTGGCAGGGTAGACCTGTATGAAATATTTTTATTATGGCTCAGTAGCTCAGTCGGTAGAGCAATGGACTGAAAATCCATGTGTCGGCGGTTCGATTCCGTCCTGAGCCACCTTCTTATTTGCGGGTGTAGTTTAATGGTAAAACCTCAGCCTTCCAAGCTGATGTCGTGGGTTCGATTCCCATCACCCGCTCCATTTATTTATATAAATGGGCCTGTAGCTCAGCTGGTTAGAGCGCACGCCTGATAAGCGTGAGGTCGATGGTTCAAGTCCATTCAGGCCCACTCTATTCCGCAGTAGCTCAGTGGTAGAGCAATCGGCTGTTAACCGATCGGTCGCAAGTTCGAATCTTGCCTGCGGAGTTATACATTTTGGAAAACCCCCTATTTTTCTTCTTAGTGCAGAAAAGTAGGGGGGTTTTCGTTTATTTATATCTTTAATCCATCAGGATAGGACAATTCTCTACTTTAAAAAGTTATAGTTATTTATTGACTCGCTAATGGGAAGGTTATATAATAAATCTCGAAATCGAGATAATTTGTAAAAGGATTGATAATTATGAATTTGATGAATGAACAAGACCTGTCTTTAAAGCTATTTGTTGTATTGTCCCGAGCAGTACAGTCCATAACAAAGAGGATTGAAGAGGATATAAAAAGCTATGGACTGAACCCTACTGAGTTCGCAGTTCTTGAGTTGTTGTTTAATAAAGGAGACCAGCCAATACAAAAAATTGGCGATAAAGTATTACTGGCAAGCAGCAGTATTACTTATGTTGTTGATAAGTTAGAAAAGAAAAACTTTTTAGTGCGAAAACCATGTCCTAAAGACCGCCGTGTCACGTACGCATCAATCACGCGAGAAGGCCATGAATTAATGGGCAGTATTTTTCCTAAGCATAAGGAGGCTATTCAAGAGATATTTGGTGGTCTGGAATCTGAGGAAAAAGAAGTAATGATTAAACAATTAAAAAAATTAGGGTTTTATGCTCAAGAATTATAATTTTTTTATATAGTTTGCTCAAATTGATAATATATTAACTAGCGGTAAATAAAGGTCTAGTGTATGTATATGAAAATAGACGATATTAATTTGAAAAAAGGTTGGGATTTAAATGATAAATATGTATCCTGCAAGATCACGTTATACAACAGATCACGGCTGGTTAAAAAGTAACTTCAGTTTCTCCTTTGCAGAATATTATGATCCTAATAATATGAATTTTGGTCCGATGCGTGTTCTAAACGACGATATTATAAAACCGCTTAAAGGGTTTGGAGCACATCCACATCACGAAATGGAGATTGTATCAGTTGTATTAGAAGGTTATTTAAAACACGAAGACAGTACAGGACACTCAGCCATTACAACCTTTGGAGAGGTCCAGCGGATGTCAGCAGGGACAGGAGTTGTTCATTCGGAGGTCAATCCTTCCTCTACGGAAAACGTAAACCTTTTACAAATGTGGTTTGAACCTGAAAAGCCCGGTGTAGCTCCATCATATGAGCAGACAAGTTTTGATATAGAAAAGATGAAGAATGCGTTGTTGCCTATTGTAAGCAAAAATCCAACTTCCAATCACTCAGCTCATATTAATCAGGATTTAACGATCTATTTATCCGATCTAGAACGAGGACGAGAGGTTACTTTTACGCAAAAAGAGGGCCGGAGAATCTTTTTATTTGTAATTGAGGGAGATGTAAGGATAAATAGTAAAACCACTTTAAATAAACGCGACTCAGCTCGTATAACAGAAACAACTACACTGCATGTAGCAGCAGAGTCAGAATCACGTTTCATGTTAATTGATTTACCTTGAGCGCTCCTGCTGTTCTGCAAGCCGTTTGAAGTAGGAGTTTTTTTGCCTAAAATGATAAAAAATTTTTTAAAGGTTCCATATTGAATGCACTCGTCATCAATTAGTCAATTGATGTATAATATAATTTGTGAATGATACAAGCATATCTATCTGTATTATTTATTAGTCAGACGAAATCATAAAGTCCCCTTTATCACTATTTTGAAAAAGTGTAGAAGAAACTTTTGTCGCATTTAGTCTTTTAGGCAGATTCAAAGTGGAAAGTGAGTGTTCATAATGGGCCGTAAATGGAACAATATTAAAGAAAAAAAAGCAGCAAAAGATGCAAATACGAGTCGAATCTATGCGAAATTTGGACGGGAGATTTATGTAGCAGCCAAACAGGGCGAGCCTGATCCTGAATCAAACCAGGCTTTAAGGTTTGTACTTGAACGCGCAAAAACATACAGTGTACCAAAACACATTATTGATCGTGCGATTGAAAAAGCAAAAGGCGGTTCAGAAGAAAACTACGATGAACTTCGTTATGAAGGTTTTGGGCCAAATGGATCTATGGTGATTGTTGATGCACTAACAAATAACGTCAACCGTACAGCATCGGAAGTCCGTGCTGCTTTTGGTAAAAACGGTGGTAACATGGGAGTAAGCGGATCAGTTGCGTATATGTTTGACGCAACAGCTGTTATTGGTATTGAAGGAAAAACAGCGGATGAAGCGCTTGAACTATTAATGGAAGCAGATATAGACGTACGGGATATTGAAGAAGAAGAAAATGCAGTGATCGTTTATGCTGAACCTGACCAGTTCCATGCTGTGCAGGAAGCATTTAAGAACGCAGGTATAAATGAGTTTACAGTTGCGGAATTAACGATGCTTGCGCAAAATGATGTAACTCTTCCAGAAGATAGTCAGGTACAATTTGAGAAAATGATTGATGCGTTGGAAGATTTAGAAGACGTTCAGCAAGTGTACCACAACGTGGATTTAGGGGAATAATGTAGAGAAGGAACTTTTTTCGTTTTGGAGAAAGTTCCTTCTTTTTTATTGGTTATATATATTTTGAACAAGTATAGTTTAGGAACTTATAGGGGAAGTCACTTGCAGGGTACACCTTTGTGTAAACATGTGTACACGATAAGGTGATTTGTACACTTTTATGTATACATGTTTACAAGATCAAATAGATTGTACACTTTCTTGTGTACATGTTTACATATTGAATACATTAGTAAACAAAAACGTAAACATGTGTACAAATATGTACACAAGGCGTGTTTTAAGCATGTTTACGAATTTGTACACAAAAATACAAGTAAGTATACATGTTTACAATTTTGTAATAGTTGGGAAAAAAGATTGACCGGTGAGGGAAAGTTAGATAAAATAATTTCAGAATTATGTAAATATTCAATAAAGAGGCTGAAAGGATGAGTTTATTGGCAAATTCTCGTATTGCAGCAATTGATGTAGGAAATGATTCACTAAAAGGCATTTTTGGAAAGCTGGAAACGGATATTCATATTCCTAACGTAATCGCTAGAGATGTTGCGGATCGTCCAATTATTGGGATAGAGGAACTAGATAATCAAGATCCTATTGATGGTATCCATATTCGTGTACACTCTCCTACTCTAAAAGAAAACAATGCTATTTATCGTGTAGGGCATTTGGCTACAAAAAGCAGCAATTCAGCAGAATTAGACCCAGGAAGCAGCAAGTCTGAGGAAGATCAAACACTTGTTATGTTATTTGCGGCTTTGGCAATAGATGCAGCCCGGGAAGAAAATAAACAGATCTTTAAGCGTTCTAACAATGTTATTGAGGCGACTTACATATTAGGAACGGGACTTCCTCTTAGAGAAGTAAAGGAAGGGAAGGATGTTGCTTACCGTTCTCGTCTGCTCAGCTCCGTTCACCAAGTAGAGTTTCTAGTGACTCCTAAATATCAAGGAATCAAGGTCAATATTAAATTTGAAGAAGTGAAAGTTTATCCAGAAGGATTTGCTGCTTTTATTAACCTTGTGATGGATAATAATTTAAACATTATTAATAAAGATCTTATTGATAAGAGAATTCTTATTCAAGATATTGGGGGATTATCAACAGATGTCGCAGTCATTAAAAATCGCAAGGTAGATGACGATAAGGCACAAGGTTTTAACTTGGGAGTATCAGAGTCTCTTGAAGCTATTCGAGAAGAAATCCGCTCTAAACATGGGGTAGAGCTCGATAGCCGCCGGGACGTTGTGGAAATTATTACGAAGAAGAATGATCGAAATCATATTATGGTGAAAGGAAGCCGGACAAGCGTTCATGATATTGTTGATCGGATTCTTTTAGAGTTGGCGAAAAAGCAATATCGCCACTTGAGGAACATCTGGCAAAAGAACTCGCAGACAGAGATTTGTTATTTCATCGGAGGCGGCTCTATTATCTTAAAAGACTACCTCAAAGCATTAAACAATAGTTTAGATGGATATAACATTGATTTCTTTGAAGATGAGAAAGAAAGTATCTGGATGATGGCCAATGCTTATTATAAACTGATTGCTGATTTTTCAAAAAAAAATCAAAAAGAAAAGCAAAGTGAAGAACAAAAGCTGGTCAAAAAATAAATAGGGTGATTTCATGAAGGAGATGGGAATGAGGAGGGGACAGCCTATTACGTTTCGTATTCCCTCCGATACACCTGATCACGTCCTAAAGCATTTGCAAAGGCTAAAGGAAGTGGAAAAAAGAAACTTTTCCAGTAAAATTGCTGAGTTTGTGATGCAAGGGGTGAATGACTCATTGTCGAAACAAAGAGAGACAATCGCGATTCCCCTTCCAAAAGGACTAAATAAAGAACAGCGGGATTGGTTAAAGCACGAACACTCTGAGGCATTACTAGGCAGTATTGTGTATCAATTGTTATCTGACCCTATCCGTACAGCTTCCGTTTTTGCATCATTAAACAGCAGTGCATTAGAGATAGAGGATGCCCTGTATCTTCAGGAAGAAATAGCTGCTGGAGAAGCAATGGAGATAGAATGGCGTTCAGAAAGTAACCAACTGCAGACAAATGATGAAAAGGAACAAGAAGAAGTACATTCAGAAGAAACAAATAGAAATAACGATGATGACCTCAATAACTTTAAGTGGGAAGGAGTTCAAAGCACGGAAACGCTTCCTGCTGAAGAGGAGGATCTGGAAGACCTGCTTGGAGACTTTCTTGCTCAAATGAATCAATAAAGTACATCCTATTCATTAATAGAAGCACACTTTTGGGTTATGCAAGCCTATTCCTCAGAAGTGTGCTTTTTCATTCTTTTGGAAGCAATGAAAAGATGGAAGGGGTACTAAAAAGGTGAGAGGCTGTTAGTTTTGTGTTAGATTGTGAATGGAAGGAAGAAGAAATAATTAAAAGGGGTGACGTATATGGGCCAATGCAATATCGATCATTCACGAGAAGAGGTCATTCAAAAGCTGGAAAGCCAGCAGTCGTTTTTACCGGAATCATTGTACGGAGATATTCATCTTTTTTTAAAGAGCAGGCATTCCCAGCAAACATTGAATGAATTGTTTCATCTGTTGAAAAAGTACGATCTTTCATCAAAAGAAGAGCAGGAAGAAAGAAATGAAAAGCTGCAAAAGCTGGTCAAGTGAAGGGTAAAGGACAAGAGGGCGGGGTGAAAACTTAGTTTTCACCCCGCCTTATTTATACGCATGGCCATCATTTTCAGTCGTTTTAATTTCTACATAGTGGGTGTGATACCCATCCATTCGATAAGGAAATGGGCGGGCTTGTATAAGCCTCGATTCTTATTTAATTCATCATCTCCGCAATAATTTCGTATGAACGAAGGCGGTCTTCGTGGTGGAAGATTTGTGAGTTGATGATGACCTCGTTTGCTTTTGTTTCAATTAGGAAGCTTTCGAGTTTTTGTTTCACTGTTTCCGGCGCGCCGACAATGGTGGCATGGGAATCCAGTGTTTTTTCGATCGCAGTTCTTTCAAAGGGGTCCCATATGTCATCCATATTGTTGATAGGCGGTTTTAATTGGGTTGGCTCTCCTCTTCGCAAGCTTAAGAATTGCTGCTGCTGGGAGGTAGCTAACCACTGAGCTTTCTCGTCTGTTTCGGCAGCAATCACGTTCACCCCGACCATGGCGTAAGGTTCCTTCAGAACATTGGATGGTTTGAAATGGTCGCGGTAAATATTCAATGCCGGCAGTGTGTAGTCTGGTGCAAAATGGCTGGCAAAGGAAAACGGCAAGCCTTTTTCAGCAGCAAGTTGGGCACTGAAGCCACTTGAACCGAGCAGCCAAATTGGAATATGAAGACCTTCACCAGGAAAAGAGCGGACACGTGCAGTTGGGTTCACTTCGAAATAGGCCTGTAGCTCGTCCAGCTGCAGCGGGAAATCCTCCACCTGGCTATGAAGCGTGCGGCGCAGCGCGAAAGCAGTCGCCTGATCGCTGCCAGGGGCACGGCCAATGCCTAAATCAATTCGTCCCGGATAAAGGGATTCAAGTGTACCAAATTGTTCCGCAATGACGAGCGTCGCATGATTCGGCAGCATGATGCCCCCAGAGCCGACACGAATGTGCTTTGTTTTGCCGGCAATGTGACCAATAATCACAGATGTAGCTGAGCTGGCGATGCCCGGCATGTTATGATGTTCTGCCAGCCAATAGCGGTGGAATCCCCATTTCTCTACATGCTGGGCCAAGTCTGCACTGTTTTTAAAGGACTGTTCTGCGCTGCTCCCTTCTGTAATTGGGGCGAGGTCCAGAACAGATAACGGAATACCTCGAAATTTCTTTGTTTTCATCGTAGTCATTTTGTTCACTCCTTGTTAGTGATGACTCTTCATTAAAAAATGATACGGGGTTTATAAGCAATCGTCCAATAAACTGTTTGTGTCTATGATGAAAGCTAACTGAACGAAAGGTTTTTAACACGAAAGCAAGTGGCTTTATTCGTTCTGTCGAAATTTGTATGATGAAATTTATTGCCGTTTGAAAACGTTTTCATTTATAATAAAAACAGGTCGGATGACATGCGTGGTCATCATCGTACTCGGCGTAGGCGGGGCCGGTGCAGAGAGCAGCTTTAAAGAATTGTGAATTGAAATTATATGTAATAAGTTATTATAAAAAGCAGCCATCAACTTTTCATAAGAAATGTTGATGGCTTTTTTGATGAGAACTGGAATTTCAAGTTCGCTCATTATAGCCTATCATTTCTGCAGTTCATCGACAGTGACAAATGTATAACCTGCTTCTGATAGTGACTGTAAAATCCCTTCGATTGCTTTAAGTTCTTTACCCGTTTCATCGTACATGGCATGAATCAAAATAATCGAGCCAGGAGTTACATTGTCTTTTACATAATCGACTTTATCAGCCGCAGAGGTGTAATAGGTGTCAGGTTCCAGGTTCCAAGTAATTGTGTCTCTGTTTTGCTTATTTAAGTAATAAGGCAATCCTACAAGCTTTTTCCCATTTGGCGGCCGAAAATCAATTTCCCCCTCATATCCTGCTTTTCTAATGAGCCGGTCTGTTTTTTCAATTTCATCTTTAATATAGGAAGATGTTTTTAAGACCATTCGGTTATGTGAATAAGTATGGTTTCCAATTTGATGTCCTGCTTCGACTACTTTCTTTGCTTCCTCTAGATGTTTCTCTATCTCTTCACCAATGAGAAAAAAGGTAGCCTTGGCATTGTATTGATCCAATAGCGGCAGAATCTCATTTACATTCTTCGTCGGACCATCATCAAAAGTTAAAGCAATTACTTTTTTGCTAGTTTCCACCTGTGACGTTAATCCTCCAAATAACTGGTATGTTCTAGCATTCATTAATTTATACGTACCAATCAATAGGAGAAAAATGATCAGAATTCCTATTCCGATAAATAGTAACTTCTTTTTCATCAAGACAACCTTTCTTTCTATAAAATTTTTAAACTAATTAATCATTATAGCGGAAATCAAAGAGTCCTCCAAGATAAGCATTTTTTATTTTAGTCGTGCGGCTGTCGAAATTTGTATGATGAAATTTATTGCCGTTTGAAAACGTTTTCATTTATAATAAAAACAGGTCGGATGACATGCGTGGTCATCATCGTACTCGGCGTAGGCGGGGCCGGTACGGGGAGGAACTTTAAAGAATTGTGAATTGAAATTATATATAATATGTTGTTATAGAATAAAGGGACCCCTCAACACTTCTGGCGAAGAGTTGGGGGGTTTTTTTATAATATGCGAGTTAATTCAAGTAAGTTTGAAACGAAGATAATAGTTATCGAAAGATGGGACTTTACCCCTTTCAAATAAGAAGGAACCTACATAATATAGAGTAATTTAATAGAAAGGAGATGAAATACTATGAGAAAGAACAACGATATAGCTGCACAGCAGGAGCCGGAGTGCCCTACATGCCCGGAAGGAACTGTTTGTGAAGATAGTGACCTTCTTTGTATAAACATTCCTTGCACAACTACAGTAGTACTTCTAGGTTTAATTCAATTAAATATTGGACCTTTATGTATTCGTGCTGGTTCAGTAGGTGATTTGGCGGGTTTAACAAATGAAGAGAAACTAGCTCAAGTGCAACAGGCTTTTGGTGCGCTGCGAAACACTCTGCCAAATTTCACTCTATAGAACAAGCTTTTTAACTGTCCCGAGAGTTTAACAAAATGATCTTTTTTATACAGTAGTTAAGAACATTGACTCATCAACGATGTATAACACTGTGCATAAATAGTAAAAACAGACACAACCAAAACCCCTTGGCGTACAAGGGGTTTTAATGTGTTCAGATGCTTATTAAAAAACATTCAATCTAGTATCCTTTACTGTTTGATTCATGCAGAAATAAAAAATAAGGTGATCATCGATAAAAGAATAAAAGGTATCACTTTGGAACTTAAAAGGTTATTTGTGCTCTTTTTATACTTATAAAAAAGAGCACTACTTGTAATCAAGCTGTTTAAAACGTTACTGCAAATGGTTTATTAAATATTCTGAAATTTGGCATAGTTTTTGCAAGATGTTAGGTAAGTATTTATTAAACTGCTAAACAACAATTCAAAAGGAGAGTGAGAATTAGATGGCGGGAACTTATAATCCTCCTTCTACGGAAGGAAAAGAAGAAGACTTTACCCTTGAAAAAGTACCAGAACATGCGAAGACAATGAAATGGGGAAGTCTAGTAAACACAACAGTTGGTATTGCAACAGCAATGGTTTTTATGCAGATGGGCAGCATGATGGCGATGCGATTCGGCTCTATGAACGCGTTAGTTGCAGAAATTTATGCTACTGTCTTAACGACGATCCTGGGTATTGGTATTTGTTATTATTCGGCCAGATCAGGAATGAACGTAAACTTAATGGCTCGCGGCGGCGGGTTCGGGTATATTGGTGCGTCGGTTACATCTATTATTTATGCATCGAACTTCATTATGTATTGCGCTATTGAAGGGGCGATTATGGCCTCTGCTGTACATGAATATTTGCCTATCGTTCCGATTCAAGCTTATATGGTTTTCTTTGGGCTGGCTGTTATTCCATTAAATTGGTTTGGCATTAAGCAGCTGGATAAATTACAAAAATGGTCACTGCCTATATATATTGTATTGTTAGGTGCTGCTATTTTCCTTTCATTTAAAATGGTACCTAAATATGAAGGTAGTATTTTTTCGTTTCTTCCAGAAGGACAGGAATTTGGGGGAGCGGGTTTACTCGCCTGCATTGGGATTATGAATGGACTTGTTGGCATTTTGCCGCTTGTCATGACGGACTATGCCCGCTTTATAAAAAAGGATGAGTTGAAAATGGGTGTATTTATGGTAGGGTTTGTTCCTATGTTCATTTCTTTTTTCGTAAGCGGTTTAATTGGTATTTATTTTGGTGTGCGTTTTGGCCAGGAAAATCCAGGTGTTTATTTCGTGCACATTTTAGGAATTGGCGGAGCGATGTTTACCATTTTAACGCAGCTTCGAATCAATATTAACAATCTTTACAGTGGTTCATTATCGCTTGCGAGTTTTTTTGAAAACGTATTCAAATTTAAGCCAAACCGCACATTTTGGGTAGTAGTGGTAGCTTTAGCGGCTATTGGACTCATGCTTTTGAATGTACTTGATTATTTAGGAGCGCTTTTAACATTCCAGGGTGTATTTTTATTCGCATGGGTATCCATTATTTTAACAGATGCAGTGATCGTAAAACGACTCTTAAAAATAGGCCCTCCTTATTTCGAGTATAGACAGAAATATTTGTATGCATGGAATCCAGTAGGTGTTATTTCATTAGTTGTTTCCAGCTTCGTTGGTACACTTGCCGCTTTTAATTACTTTGGAGAATTTTTCACGAATACATCTGCATTTTTATCAGGAATCATTGCTACTCTGCTTTATGTTACTTTAGCGGTGGCAACCAAAGGAAAGTATTACATTAAACAGAAAGCTGAAGATGTGATGAAAGGTGATTATATTGCTTGAGTATTAACTTTTGACTAGGAGATGGGGAAAGGACATGAATATAAAAGGTAAAATTGCTGTTGTAACAGGGGCTGGATCAGGAATCGGCCAATCCATTGCAAAGACATTTGCACAGGCAGGAGCGACAGTTGTGATTGCGGAAATAAATGAAGAAAACGGCCGAAATCTGGAGATGGAAATGAAAAAAGAAGGCTATTCTTCAATGTATGTGAATACCGATGTTTCTTCATCGGCCAGTGTGAAGTCAATGATTGAACAAACCAATGAGCGATTTGGCCGTCTAGATATTTTAGTTAATAACGCCGGGTTGGAATACTTTACAACTATCGAGGAGACGACTGAAGAGCAATGGTATAAAACGATGGATGTGAACCTTAAAGGAGTCTTTCTCGGCATCAAGCATGCGATTCCGATGATGAAAAAACAAGGGCAGGGCAGCATTATCAATATTGCATCCGTAGCTGGTCTTTCTGCCTGGCCGGGGTTAGGGGTTTATTCCGCAGCTAAAGGCGGAGTCGTTCAATTAACAAAAGCAGCGGCAGTTGAAAATGGAAAATACGGTATCCGTGTAAATAGCATTTCACCCGGAGCTATTCGGACACCTTTACTAGAGGAACAATATCTTGGATCGACAAATGATCCTGCTGCCGTTGAAGCAGAACTATTAAAACGTAATCCAATGAAACGCTTCGGGATGCCAGAGGATATTGCGGGAGCGGCCCTTTACTTGGCAAGTGAGCATTCTCAATTTGTGACTGGACACTCTCTAGTTGTGGATGGGGGACTGACTTCGTTTGTAGGAGAACTTATTTAAGGGGAAAATTGAACTTAAAGGTCCAAAATAACACGAAATATAGATTAAGTGAACTAATTGGGCACATTATTTAAAGAGCCATATTGATTTATATTTTGATAGATAAATAAAAAGAATTTATTTTAATAGTTAAAGAAAAAGAGGAAAAAACGGAGGAGTTTTTTATGAAGCTAGCAGGAAAAAAAGCGTTAATAACTGGAGGAACAACGGGTATTGGACGAGGTATTGCAATCGCATTTGCGAAGGAAGGCGCTGACATCGCCATCAATTACTTTGGAACAGCCGAAGAAGCCATCTCTGTTCAAAAAGAATTAGAAGATGAATATGGAATTACTGTTGTGCTGGTTGAAGCGGATATAACAGACGAACAACAGGTAGAATCAATGATAGATACAGCGGTTCATGAACTTGGAAAAGTTGATATTTTGGTTAATAGTGCAGGGATTCTCACTCAAATGCTGCTGAAAGATATGAGCGTAAATGATTGGGATCGAATGATTCAAGTGAATCTGAGAGGACCGTTTCTTTGTACAAAATCCATCTTGCCTCACATGATAAAAAATAATTATGGCCGCATCATTAATATTGCTTCTCAGCTTGGTCAAATAGGGGGAGTGGAGCTGTCTCACTATTGTGCAGCGAAGGCAGGGGTCATCGGATTTACAAAATCAGCAGCTCGGGAAGTGGGGAAATATGGGATCAATATTAATTGTATTGCCCCAGGCCCAATTGAAACGAGCATGATTAAAAACTTAGATCATGCTTGGAAGGAACAAAAGCAAAAATCGCTTCCGATTCCTCGTTTTGGATTAGTGGAAGAGGTAGCACCAACAGCAGTTATGCTTGCTTCTGATCCAGATGGAAACTTATATACCGGACAGACGCTAGGGCCTAACTCAGGCGATGTGATGTTGTAAATAAAAAAAGGTGGCATGTATATTGCATTTGTATATTTAAAATATTTTAAAAATTCAGGAGGGTTAAAGAATGTGTGATTTCCATCTTCAATTAAAACCGGGTAAATTTGAGCACCAACGTCAATTAAAAGTAAGCAAAAGTCCTTGGGGACCAGACGATGAAATCGGAAGACTAAATTTAATTACACCAGAATCGCGGGCAAAAGTAATGGCATCTATTGATCAATCTAGAGCTTTTGATTTGTCTGTTGATTATTTTATGGGAATGCCTTCATGGTCTGCTGCTGGAGATCCGCCGTATCAAATTTGGATGACACATACACCGACAGGAAACGTGAATGACAATTTATTGAACGTATCAAAAGAGAGCAAAGAATTGATCAGTTATTCAGGTGATGCTATTTCTATGTACACTCACTGTGGTACTCACATCGATACATTTAATCATTTCGGTTATAGAGGAGAAATCTGGAATGGATTTAATGAAGCCGAGCACCTTGGAAGCCGCCATTGGAATAAATGCGGCCCGGAAAAATTCCCAGTCATTATTGCGCGGGCTGTTATGCTCGATATTCCAGCTGCTAAAGGTGTTGAAACACTGCCGCCATCTTATGGAATTGGGAAAGAAGATCTTCAAGATGCAATGGACAAGCAAGGCGTATCTATTGAAGCAGGGGATATCGTTATGATTAGAACCGGTCAAATGACTGTCTGGCCGGACCGAGATAAATATTTAACAAATTCTCCAGGGCTTAACCTCGAGGGTGCTGAATTTTTAGCGGGTCTTGGTGCGATGATTATTGGGGCAGACAACATTGCGTTGGAGCAAAATCCATCTCCTGAGCCAGACAACTACTTCCCTGTACACACGTACTTATTCTCAGAAGTTGGCATTCCAATTATCGAACTATTGTGGCTTGAAGAGCTTGCAAAAGAAAAAATTTACGAAGTAGGATTCATGGGAAGAGCGATGCCGCTTGTAGGAGCAACAGGGGCACCTCTACAACCGATTGCATTCCCATTAGAACGTTAATATATAAGAGGGACGAATAAGCCTTTCTTAGAAAGAAGAAAGGCTTATTCAAAAAAATAAAAGAAGCCATCGACTGTTTGATTCAACGGTTGATGGCTTCTTTGTGTGTGAATTCGATTATGGGAGAAAACGTTGATGTTAATCTCGTATACCCCGTACTGCATGGCAGCCTAAAAATAAAAAGATGAAGTGATGCTGGATAGAAGTATAAATAGTATTTTATTGGAACCTAAAGGGTATATTTTAATCTTTTTATACTTACAAGAGAAATTTGTTAAGTCATCAATACTTTTGAAAAATAGAGGTTCTAATCAGGTTGTTATGGATTAATAACATATGTTTGTTAGCGTTTTCAGTGTTGGCATGAGTATTGCATTAATAAAAACATATGTAGAGCAATTATATTTTAACCATAAAAAATAAGGAGGCAGGTCAATGGGGGGAAATAATTACAGGTATAAAGTGATGTTCATGATGTTGATGTTGGCGATTATCAATTATATCGATCGTGGAGCGATTGCATATGCTCAGAAAGAGATAATAGAAGAGTTTGGTTTTGATAATTTTAGTTGGGGAATGGTTCTCGGCTATTTTGGGTATGGCTATATTTTTGGTTCGCTTTTTGGAGGGATTTTAGCAGATAAGAAAGGTCCTAGATTTGTATTTACATTAATCGGTATTGGATGGTCCATCTTTGTCATATTAACAGCGTTTGCTGGTGAAATCGGTATGGCCTTATTCGGAGGATCAGCATTAACAGGTTTTGCTGTTATTCGTATCTTTTTTGGTTTGGCGGAAGGTCCGGCCTTTTCTACGATCAATAAGGCGAATGCCAATTGGGCAGCTCCAAGTGAAAGAGGTTTAGCGGTAGGATTAGGGATTTTAGGCACACCACTAGGGGCCCTGTTAACGGCTCCGATCATTGTGGGTATTCTTTCTATTACAAACTGGAGAGTCATGTTTATTGGGCTCGGTATTTTCGGAATATTTTGGGTATTGATGTTCCGTAAAATGTTTACCAATATGCCGGAAGAAAGCCCTCATGTATCTAAAGAAGAGCTGGGGAAAATTAGATCAAGAGATAATCTGCTGCCTGGTGAAAAGGTAGTCGGAGATAGTAAAGCGGAAATAAAGTGGTACGAGTTTTTTAAGCATAGAGCATTAGTATTTAATGCGATTAGCTACTTTTCATATATGTATGTAAACTTTTTGCTATTAACTTGGACGCCTAAGTATTTACAAGATGAATTCGGTTTCCAGCTTTCTTCACTATGGTATTTAGGAATGATTCCGTGGACAGGTGCTTGTATAACGGTTCTTCTTGGCGGGAAAATCTCAGATTACTTGAGACGTAAAACTGGAAAATTAAGAATTGCAAGATCTTACTTTACCATTGTCTGCTTAGCGTTAACGGCAACATGTTTCTTATTCATTCCAACGGTTAACAGTGCCGCCGCGGTACTGGCTCTAATGACTATAGGAAATGCTTTTAATTCATTACCGAATACGGTTTATTGGTCGATTGTTTTAGATATTGAGCCTGATAAAGCAGGAACATACGGCGGAATGACGCACTTTGTCGCAAACTTTGCCACTATTATTGCACCAACATTCACAGGTTTTCTTGTCACGTATTATGGCTATTCGTCCATGTTCGTGGCAGCAGCTGTTGCGGTGATATTTGGAATGCTGTTCATGTTCTTTGTAAACCCAGATAAAAAGAAAGCAGAAAAGAAGCAGCTTGATCTACAGAGTGTGTAAGATTACTGACCTGCTAAGTTCTGAAGAATGGATAAAAGAAAAAATGTACGGAGTAGGATTGATGGGAGGAGCAATGCTGCTTCTAGAAGCGACAAGGCAGCAGCAGCTAATTGCATTCCCGTTAAAATAATGACATAAAGGGAGCTGCATCTTAGTGGACATGAGAGAGAGGGAACGTGTAAAGGGGCAAGAAATATTGAATTGGGATGTAACGGCTGTATCAAGGGCACTGCAATCTCGCCAAGTATCACCTAAAGAATTAACAGAATGGGTGTTAGAGCGTATCGAAGTTGAGAATCCCAAGTTGAATGCTTTTATTACTGTCATGCATGAACAAGCGATGGCTTCTGCTATAGAGGCAGAGCAGGACATCATGCGGGGAAATATAAAAAGTCCCTTGCACGGTATTCCGATTGGTGTAAAAGACTTGATTTACACAAAAGGTATTCGAACGACAATGGGTTCACGTGTTTATAAAGATTTTTTTCCTGAATATGACGCTTCTGTCGTTACGAAGTTAAAGGAGGCAGGCGCAGTTATTGTTGGGAAATTAAACACCCATGAGTTTGCTTATGGGACAACAGGTGACTCATCTTATTTTGGGCCGGTTCGCAACCCATATGATGTGAAAAAAATAACGGGAGGATCAAGCAGCGGATCAGGAGCGGCTGTAGCTGCTGGACTATGTTACGCTGCACTTGGAACGGATACGGGCGGCTCCATCCGTATTCCAGCGTCCTTTTGCGGAGTAGTCGGAATGAAGCCGACATTTGGACGGGTGAGCAAATGGGGAGTGTATCCGCTTTGTCCGACACTGGATCATGTTGGACCGATGACGAAAACAGTAAGAGATAATGCGCTTCTATTGAATGTTCTTGTGGGATACGACTCGAAAGATTATTTTTCCATAGTAAGAGAGCGGGAAGACTTTACTGACAAGCTGGAGAAAGGTGTGCAAGGATGCGTCATTGGCATTCCCTCCTCCTTTTTCTTTGAACACCTGGATAGCGAGATTCAAGCGAAGATGGAGCACGTCATCTCTGTTTATCAGGATTTAGGTGCCTCCATCCGCTTCGTGGACATAGAGAATCTGGATGCAGTATCAAAAGCCCATGGTACAGTGTTAAAAAGTGAAGCTTATGCCGTTCATAAGCATCACCTCGATGACGAAAGAAGTTCATGGGAAGGCGAAGTGAAAAATCGTTTACAAACAGGAAAAGACGTGCGGGCACATGAATATTTGAAAGCACAAGAAATAAAACAACAGGCGATTCAATCGTTTAATCAAGCGTTTGAGCAGGCAGATGTCTTGCTCACGCCAGTTACATCCATATTACCTCCCCATTTGTATGAGCGGGAATTGGAATTTAATCATAAAAAAATACATGTTTTTTCGGTGTTGAACAAATTAACAGGTATTTCCGATTTAACTGGTCTTCCTTGTATGTCAGTTCCGTGCGGATTGTCTGACGCAGGTCTTCCAATTGGATTTCAGTTAACAGGAAGGGCCTTTGATGAAAGCAATTTATACCGTTATGCTTATGCCTATGAACAAGCCGTTCTTCATAAACAATAATTTCTCTGCATCCCCAACTCATTTTTTCACAGGATGAGCTAGGGATGTATTTTTTATGATGAAAGCCGATGGTATGATGAAGATATTAAGAAGTGGAGGTGCCGTAATGAGCAGGGAAAAGGATGAACAGAATTTATTACAGCAGGCACTGAAAAGTCTAAATGTAAATGTTCATGTATTTGAAGACAAGGGTTTATTGATGGAACCTTCTAATCATGAAAATACAGTCGTTACTCACTCAAGTACCTTTCGCATAGGGGAACGGGATCTTACCGCAAGGCTTGAGATGTCTAAAGATCAGGCATTATCTCTATTGAAACAATGCCGTGAGTATTCGGACATGGAACTAGATTTAAAAACCATTCTCGATCATTGCCGGGAAGTGATCTTCGTTTCTGATGCCAATGGCAAAGTGCTGAGGGTAAGTTCTTCATGGAAACACCTTTGGAATGCTGAGGGAAAAGATTTTTTTGAAAAAGGGGTTTTTCAAGTTGAGAAAGAAGGAGTGATTACTCCTTCGGCTACACGGTTAGTGACTGAAAAGAAAGAACAAGTACAAATTATTCAACAAACAGATACAGGAAGAACGCTGATGGTAACCGGTATTCCGATTAAAAATAGGGATGGTGACATTCGACGAATAATCAGCATATCGGAGGACATCACTGAAATCAGCTCATTGAAGCAACAATTAAATAGTGAAAAAGTGAAAAATGAGCGGCTGCATGCCCTTTTATATGATAACGATGATAACGCAGTTCCCTCACTTGTGTTTAACAGCAATACCATGGACAATGTATTGCTGACGGTGTTTAAAATTGCTGATGTGGACTCTACTGTTTTGATCACAGGTGAATCTGGTGTCGGAAAAGAAGTGATCGCTCATTATATTCACCAATGGAGTGATCGGGCAGCGGAGCCATTTATTAAGGTCAATTGTGGTTCGATTCCCGAAAACTTGCTTGAATCTGAACTATTTGGATATACCAAAGGGGCATTTACAGGTGCATTAAAAGAAGGAAAGAAAGGATTATTTGAAGCCGCCCATGGAGGCACCATCTTCTTAGATGAAATTGGAGAAATGCCTTTCTCCCTTCAAGTAAAATTGCTGCGGGTATTACAAGAACAGGAAGTGACAAGAATTGGTGAAACAAAGCCAATCAAAATTAATGTACGTGTCATTGCAGCAACAAACCGCAATCTTCCGGAAGAAGTAAAACAAAGGAATTTTCGTGAGGATTTATATTATCGGCTGAATGTCGTGCCTATTCATATCCCGCCTTTGAGGGAGAGACGTGAAGATTTGTTGCCGCTCATTTTGCACTTTACCGAAGAGTTTAATAGGAAGTTCTCTAAAACAAAGGTGTTTTCCCAGGAGGCGATTAAACACTTTTACTCTTATAATTGGCCGGGAAATATACGTGAGCTGCGTAATATGATTGAACGGCTTATTGTGATGACAGACGCTGATTATTTGGAACCTTCTCATTTACATCCCTTTTTACATTCCGAATCTAAGGAGCCTCCAGTGAAATACCTCTTGGAAATCAAGGAAACGCCTTCAACCTCTTTAGCAGCAGATGAGCTGGCTTTCTCAGTATTAGCTGATCTAGCCCGTCATTACCGCAGACTTGGCATTACCCATGGGGAATGGGGGCTTATTTGTGCGGTTTTTACATATGAAGCGGCGGGATGGACCTTTTATGTGTTAGAGGAAGAACTAGCTGAACATTTAGAGTGTGGGACTCGTCAAATTCGTAAATGGCTGTATTCTTTAAGAAAAAAAGAAATGCTGATTGTTGAACGTTCGTGGAAGAAAACAGGCTATAATTTTAAGCCTTTAATAGAATTGGTGCAAAGTTAAGAAAGACATCAAATGTAATGGATGGGGTAATGATGAAATTAGATTTGTAGGTATACATAGCTTTGTAATTGGTAAAAATAATAGATGTTGTAAGTCATTATGATACCTCTCCCCTTTATTTTGCGCGCTTGTTATCAAGCGTGTTTTTTTAATTAAGGAAGATTTAATAGACGAAACAATAAATCATTAAAAATGATTCATTTAATGGGTGGAATGTTAATTAAGAAGAATTTTTGAATTTGGCAGGAAAAGAGGCAGGGGAATTCTCTCGTGAATGATCACCTAATGGGCGAGAAATCCCCCCACCTAAAAGGTGAGGGGGATTTTCCCCAAGATCGTCTTTAAGAATGGTTATCATGAATTCTCGCTTGCTGCCCTATTAGCTGCATCCACAGCTCTGCATATCATCGGACCGCAATACTTTGATGCTTAAGATTTTGCTAGTTCCGCACTCGCAAGCCACTCTCAAATGTGGAAGAACTTGTCCTTCCTCTGTTGCAGCTGAATAAGCAAATTCTATAACGGTCCATCTTCCAAATTTCTTTCCTGGAAATACCCCTGTTTTTTCCTCCAACACTCCCACCTCCTATTTTCTCTACAATAACAAATTTTGATAGGGTTCGTCACTATATTTAATAGAAAAATTAGAATATTCAGTATAATTTTCTCTCGTTCTGTTGAATGATTATATGATTCTGGCATTGAATGACAAACAGCCGAAGCTATTTCTAGAAAAAACGAGTGAAGAAAAAACTTTATCTCTGCTGTTTTATCAAGAGTAGAATTGAGAAGTCATTACATATCGTGGAATGTCACTTTCTTTTCATTTATTGTGAACAGAAGTTCAATTAAATCAGCTGTCCTTGCCTTCTACGCCCCATTCCCGAAGTTAGCGGCTTTATTCAGAGAAGAAGAGCGAGATTCAATTTATTATCGGGTATCTATGAAGCGATAAATTAATTGAAACTTTTTCACTTTTTAATCGTTAATAATACTAAAATAGAATGTACTATATAAGGGGGGCTGTATAATGCATAAAAGGAAATATTTTATTCTTATGCCACCATTTCTTTTGCTATTTATTGTGTTAATTTTTTATCTTCCAACTGATAGAATCAGCTATATATTTCTATTACCTATTGTATTGTGGATCACTTATTACAGTTGGATTTATGTGGAGAAACAAAAACAAAATAAGTAACCTTATTAATAATCCTTAACAAATATCAATTTGCTGCTTATTGAAAAAAGAAAGGAAAAGGGGGAAAGAAACCGCTCTGATCGTTTCCGTCAAAGCTTTCCACACGGCCTCTCAGCTATCTTCCTTCTTTATACTCCTTTAATGACGAGGATAGGTTTCTTTTAAAAATGTCACAGATTGGTTAATTAATGCCTTTAAAATATCAACATCAATATCCGCTAGTTTATTAATGTATACGCATGCTTTTCCTGCAGTATGTTTTCCGAAGTCTTTTAGCAATTCCTCCCGCTTTGTGTCACCGGTTGCAAAATACAAGCTTATTTTCGCTTTTCGAGGTGAAAAGCCGACGAACGGAGCATCTCCTTCATGACCCGATTTATATTTATAATGATATGAGCCGAATCCGATAATACTTGGTCCCCACATCTTTGCTTCATAACCTGTTGTTTCAGTGAAAAGATCCAATAGTTTATATGCATCTTCACGTTTTTTAGGGTTCTCAACGTTTTCAATAAATTCAATCACACTGTTATCCGTTTCTTTTGTTTTTAGTTCATACATATGAGAATCTCTCCTTATTATTTATTATTCTTTTAAAAAGAGTGACACAGGTAATCGTTTAATCACATCGTATCTAAAGGAGTATGACAAGCACAAATGTTTCGTATCAACTGATGAATTCAAGATAAAAAAAGCCACTGAAATTTTATACAAGAATGGGTTGGGCGATGGTATGATATAAAACAAGGTGGAAGAAAGAAATTTTTGATGAAAAGGGGAAGTTTAAAATGGAATATGTACAAATTAAAAGCATTAACGATCCGCTATTTGCTAAGCTTCACAAGCTGATGCAGGAAGTATTTCCTCCGGAGGAAGTGCTCGAATATGATTTATGGGCGGAACCGCTGCAAGACCCAACGATCCGTGTGTTTGTCGCTGTACATAATGATGAAGTAGCAGGAGTAACGGAGTATCGCTACAACACAGAGCTGCAAGTAGCGATGACGGACTTTACGATTATTATGAAGGAAGGACTTGGTGTTGGTCCGTTCCTAGCTAATAACAGACATGAAGATTTAATGAATTTGGCAAAGGAAAACGATCTTCAGTTACGAGGCATGTTTGCGGAAATTTATGATCCATACCGTGCGCAAGAGCATTCATTTGGCGGCATTAAAGTAATGGATCCATTTGTCCGCCGTGAAGTATTATCGCATCTTGGCTACAAACGTCTTGATTTTCCTTATGTTCATCCAGCATGGACAAATGAAGGAGAAGCGGTGAAGGAACTAGATTTGTGTTTCTTGCCTTACGAAGAAAATCTTCATTCCTTAAAAGCAAACTTTATCAGCCAATTTATCCAAACTTATTATGAAGTTTTGTCTAATAAGCCGCAAGAGTGGCATGATATGATCGCTTATCTTGATAAGCAAGAAGAGATCGAATTAGCCCCTCTATAAAGAGAAAAAATAACGAAAAGAAGCTATCTAACAGTCTATGATTCTCCGACTTTTAGAATAGCTTCTTTTTTCAGTCACTTGTACTAGTCTCTTACCATCTTGAGCCTGCCCATTTGTGATAGATCAGGAATACCAGAGAGGGCAAGAGTCAGTTCTGTTTCTTGGAAAAGTCGTTCAAGCACTTTTTCTACACCTTGCTGTCCGTTTGATGCTAAGCCATAAAGAAATGGACGGCCAATGAGAACGGAGTCAGCGCCTAATGCTAAAGCTTTAACGGCATCAGTACCGCGTCGAATGCCGCTGTCTAACAGAATAGGCATTCTTTTTTGAACGGCTTCTGCGATGGCAGGAAGGGCGTCGATAGTAGCAATTGTTCCATCAAGCTGCCGCCCGCCGTGATTGGAAACGATGATGCCGTCTACACCGTATTCTAAAGCGGTTAATGCATCTTCCGGATGTAAAATGCCTTTTAGTAAAACGGGCAATTTCGTTTTCTCTTTAAGTTTGGCAATATGCTTCCAATGAAGAGCCGGCGTATACATGTTTTCTAGAAGTGAGGCAACAATTGATGCCTCGTCATGATTTGGAAGGGCCTTCATGAATACAGGATCATTTATATAATTGGCTTTACCGAGGCCTTTAGAAATTGGCGAGAATTGATTGCGAATATCTCCTTCACGAAATCCAGGCATAATGGTATCAACAGTAACGACAATGGCCTCATAACCGGCTTTTTCTGCTCTTTCTACCATGCTGAAAGAAATGTCTTCATTGCTAGACCAATATAGCTGAAACCATTTAGAGCCATCTGGAGCTGCTGCAGCTACTTCTTCGATCGAATGGCTGGCTACTGTACTTAATATGAAAGGAATATTCATTGCGGCTGCGGCTCTAGCTGTAGCGAGTTCACCTTCAGGATGGGCCAGTTTTTGTACACCGACAGGAGCGATCAGAAACGGATGTCCATATGTACGGCCAAATAAAGTGACGCTTAAATCCATATCGGATACGTTGCTCAACATTCGCGGAACGATCGCCCATTTTCCAAAAGCTTCTACATTTCTCCGGGCTGTTTCCTCTCTTCCAGCACTAGATCTGGCATAGCTATAACCGCCTTCCTGCATCAGGCTGGATGCTTTTTTCTCCCATTCTTCAAATGAAAGCGGGAAGTCTGTTGATTGCCCTTTTATGGACACGTTTTGATGATTACTACTCATGTTTAATCCCTCACTTTAACAGATATACAAATATGGAATATTGAAACTTTCAAAGAAATAAAATGGTCAATATGCTTGTACTTTTATCTATTATGTCATGTTTTATAGAGATAGAAAAGTGAAGGAGTGTGAATAGTCAAATATTTTTGTCTATAGCAATAGATTGCCCATTTGCATGAATGGGGTATAAGTACTTGGTACTTCTCTCTCAGTTATTTATCGTAATGATCGACTAAATGAGAAAGTGACGTACAAGTTATAGTCGTTTTCATCGATTGAGTGAAAGTGGATCGGAGAAAGCATTTACTTTAACTCAATCTGTTTGTTCAGCTTTAACTATATATAGCTTGATTAAATGCTACTTAATTGTCGGTCTGAAGAAAAGTGAACGATGTATGGAAATAGGGGAAGGGTAAATAACAATAGTAAATATTTATTTATAATTATTATAAATAAATATTTACTTTTATTTAATTTATGTTATTATGAGGTTATTAGTAAAACAAACGATGGGGTGATAGTTTTGACGAACAAAAAACGCTTAACGACGAGCTGGGGTGCTCCTGTAGGAGATAATCAAAATTCGCAGACGGCTGGCCAGCGCGGTCCTACTTTGATTCAAGATGTTCATTTGCTTGAAAAGCTTGCTCACTTTAACCGCGAGCGTGTGCCAGAACGGGTTGTTCACGCAAAAGGAGCAGGTGCCCACGGTTATTTTGAAGTAACGAATGATCTGGCCAAATATACGAAAGCGGCCTTTCTATCAAAAGTTGGCAAGCGTACGCCGTTGTTTGTTCGTTTCTCAACTGTTGCCGGGGAACTTGGTTCAGCAGATACGGTACGTGATCCGCGTGGATTTGCGGTGAAGTTTTATACAGAAGAAGGGAACTATGATTTGGTCGGTAATAATACACCTGTCTTCTTTATCCGCGATGCAATCAAATTTCCTGATTTTATCCATACGCAGAAGCGTGATCCGCAGACACACTTGAAAAACCCGACTGCTGTTTGGGACTTCTGGTCCTTATCGCCTGAATCGCTTCATCAAGTAACGATCTTAATGTCAGACCGGGGCATTCCGGCGACACTCCGCCATATGCATGGATTTGGCAGCCATACATTCAAATGGGTAAATGAGAATGGGAAAGGTGTCTGGGTGAAATACCACTTTAAAACAGAGCAGGGCATTAAAAACATGGACGTAGGTTTGGCTGCAAAGTTGGCAGGTGAACATCCGGATTACCATACTGAAGATTTGTTTAACGCCATTGAAAATGGAGATTTTCCAGCTTGGAAACTATACGTTCAAATCATGCCGATAGAAGAAGCAGATACGTATCGCTGGGACCCATTTGATGTAACGAAAGTGTGGTCACAAAAGGATTATCCGCTCATTGAAGTAGGCAGGATGGTGCTGAACCGCAACCCTGAAAACTATTTTGCAGAAGTAGAGCAGGCAACATTTTCTCCAGGAAATTTTGTGCCGGGCATTGAAGCATCGCCGGATAAAATGCTGCAAGGCCGATTGTTCGCATACTCTGACGCACACCGTTACCGCGTAGGCGCCAATCATAATCAACTGCCGATTAATCGTCCGAAAGCAGAAGTGAATAACTATCAGCGTGATGGACAAATGCGCTTTGATAACAATGGCGGCAAAGCGGTTTATTATGAGCCCAATAGCTTTAGCGGACCAAAGGAAATGCCGTCAGCGAATGTCACGCCATTTAATGTAGCGGGGCAGGCAGGAAACTATAATTACCATCATGACGATCATTACACGCAAGCAGGCGACCTTTATCGTTTAATGAGTGAGGAGGAGCGCGAACGTCTTGCAGCCAATATTGTGAATGCGATGAAACCAGTTGCAAAAGAGGAGATCAAGCTGCGTCAGATCCGCCACTTTTATAAAGCGGACCCGGAATACGGAACACGTGTAGCAAAAGGGCTCGGTCTTACTGTGCCACAGAATGTATAAGCATTTGAGATAAGTCTTATTGAAACTTTGAATAAGTGAGTAATGTGCAGATAAAGTTTATTTTGGGGACGATCAGGCTGGTTGACGCTATTTGTCAACGGCCTGACAGCCGCCTATTTTTGAAAGTAATACGATTTAATTATTTGAATTATCTGAAAATATGATATAATAAACATACTACACCAATTTCAGTTTATCAATGTTTTTGTAGGCAGTTAACGTTCAGACCGCAGCCAAATTCTATTTTATATTTAAAGGGAGTGGAAAATATGGAAAGAAGAATTAATGATCAAGTAGTAGTTAAAAAAATGAATGAGCATTTTTGCCTTGTAAGAGAAGGGAAAGGCGATACAAATGATGTTGAACTATGTTTCTATTCTCTAGTGGACGCCCTATCTTATGCTTCAGAACGTAACTACTAAAGTTGATAAAGAAATAAGGGCTGTTTTAAAAAGGAGGGACTGACACTTCGAATCTTGAGTCGGTCTCTCCTTTTTGTGTGAGTAGAAATAGTGAATAAAATGACCCTGAAGATTTCTGCGACAGCGATTGTTTATACAGAATTGGCATTAAACTGCCTTCATCTTTAATAAAGATAGTAAAAAAGAGACTAGTTCTTTAATGAACATAAGTTTCTGCTGACTATTTTGGGGGTGGAAGAGATGCTGGAAAATACTTTAGTGATGGAAGAGATCTGGAGAAATAAGAAAGCAGGAAGAAGGGCAGCTGTGGCGACAGTTGTTCGCGTGTTTGGTTCCGCTTATCGTAAAGAAGGAGCAAAGATGCTGGTTGATGAGAGCGGAAAGGTAACAGGGACGATTTCAGGCGGATGCCTAGAAGCAGATGTTGCAGAATCAGCAAAGAAAGTGATTGAATCAGGCATTCCAATTTTAAAAATGTATGCACTAGATGAAGATGTTGTCTGGGGACTTGGTCTCGGCTGTCCTGGGACGATCGAAGTTTACATTGAATTGGTGTCCGATGAACAATGTAATCAACAAAGAAAAGGAACAATAAAAATGTCCCATCACCGAGCTTTTGATGCATGGCTTGAGTGTATAAAGAAAGAGAAAGAAGGGGCGCTGGCAACTGTTTTACAAACAAAAGGAAGCAGACAAGCGGGCCGCCTATTTATTCCTAAAAAGGGCCATCCTATTGGAACATTAGGTGATTCGGTAGTAGACTCGCAAGTTTGTCACATGGTGGATCGAAAGTTAAGCGAGTCCAATCCAAAGCCGGAAACAATTGTGTTTAAAGGGGCTCAGAAAGAGGAAGTCAGCGTATTGATCGATGTGTCTATTCCACCGGCCGCGCTGATGATTTTTGGGGCAGGGCATGATGCCATTCCCGTTGCTAAATATGGAGTATCATTAGGTTTCAAAGCGATTATTGTCGACCCGAGATTGGCTTACAACAGTGAAGAAAGGTTTCCTGGAGCGATGAGAGTGCTGGCTGAAACAGATCAGTTTGCCAAAAATCTTCACATTGATAGACGGACGTATATTGTAGTGATGAATCATCATTTGGAGCGGGACCAGGAAACATTAAAATTTGTATTGCCATCACAAGCTCCATACATAGGAGTACTTGGACCGCTCTCCCGTCGTATTCGCATGATGAATGCAATTGAAAAGGAAGGAATCGTTTTTAGGAATCATCAGTTAAAGCGGATGTATAGTCCGATCGGACTCGATATTGGTGCAGTCACATCTGAAGAAATTGCTGTTAGTATTTTAGCAGAAATAGTTGCGGTGAAAAATGGTCATACGGGCGGGTTTTTGCAAAATTCCGAGCACATTCACCAGGCAGCTAAGTTTTAACACACTGATGATAGAATACGGGCTAGAAAGGGAAAGAAAACATGGACGTATACGCTATGATTCTTGCGGCTGGCACCTCTTCTAGAATGGGACAGCCAAAGCAGCTGCTTCCGCTCGGTGAATATTTTATTTTAGAGCATGTAATCCATCGGGTATTAGAAGGACCGTTCACTAAAGTTGCTGCTGTGATCGGGCACGAAGCAGCTGCTATTCAAGAAAGTATTCACATTGAAGATCGGCGGTTTCAATGGATTATCAACAAAAATTATCACTTGGGGAAAAGTTCATCCTTGATATGTGGACTAGAGAGTTTTATATCAACAGGTTCAAACGTGATGGTCTTCCTCGGTGATCTTCCTTTTATTTCCGATGAGACGGTACATACGCTTTATGAAAGCGGGATGGAACTGTTTAGTGAATGCGGTGAACCTTTTATTGTCCGCCCTGTATATAAAGAGGTACCCGGGCATCCCGTCTTTTTTGGTCAAGTGAACAAAGGTTTATTTGATGACTTAGGCGGCGATCAAGGGGCTAAGGCTATTATTGAACGCTTCACCTGCAGAAAGCATCTTATAGTGGAAGATGAAGGGGTTTTATTGGATGTTGATACCCCGGAAGCTTATAAAGAGGCAAAAAAAAGAAATAGAAAATATGGATGAGATTATTAAAAAACTAAACAAGCGTGGAGGTGGTTAATTGGGATCATTTATTTTATTCGCCTTGATTATTCTATTTGCGTCTTTTTTACAGACGAGTACAGGTTTTGGTTTTTCGATTATGGCGACACCTTTTTTGCTGTTATTATTCGAGCCCAGAGAAGCCATCCAACTGAATTTGATTCTCTCGTTCGTCATTTCCTGTGTACTTATTCGCAAAATAAAAAAAGATATGGATGTTACGTTAGTGAAAAGACTTATAGTCGGAAGTGCGGCTGGTCTGCCAATAGGAATCGTTATTTTTCTGGTAGCAGATATTAATAAGCTAAAGATTGGCGTCAGTGTGATTGTTTTAGTATTAACACTCTTGTTAATACTTCAATTCCGTATCTCTCAAACGAAAGTAAGAGATTTGGTGACAGGCGGTTTGTCCGGCGTGCTGACAACGAGTATTGGCATGCCGGGACCGCCCGTCTTGCTGTATTTTTCCAGCATACATACCAGCAAAGAAAAACTGCGGGCGACGACTCTTGCTTTTTATTTATTCATTTATCCCGCAAGCTTGATCGTTCAGCTTTTATTTGCCGGTACGTCGAAAGGTATTTGGGTGTCAAGTGCTGTTGCTTTGCCCGTTGTTCTAGCCGGCTTGTTTTTGGGACAGCTGCTGTTCGCTCGGATCAATCAGCAAATGTTTCGTATTTTTTTATATGGTCTTTTAATTTTTACGGGTATTTATTTGTTGTTGGATAGCTGGAACTAAATCATTAGCTGTCTTTAGAACGATATGTAATATTGAGCCGTTTCATTCTACGGATTAAGTTCGCATGGTCAATATCGAGCAACTTAGCGGCGGAACGTATACTTTTGGAAGAATGGAGAGCGCTCAATATTTTCTGTGATTCAAATAAAGCTAATGCTTCTTTTAAATTAGGGTGATCATAAGCTGACATGATGGAATCGGGAATTTCCCTATCATGTTCAAAAGGTGAAGGTTCGTACCGGCCATGCTCTCTCATATGTTCCGGCAGATCATGTGGAGTGATAGTAGTCGATGTTGTAGAAACAACGAGAAATTCAATAATATTTTTTAACTCTCTAATATTTCCAGGCCATGGATAATGCGTTAAAATAGATAAAGTATCAGATGAAATATGTTTATCCAAATAGTATTTACGACATAGCTTTTGCAGGTAGTAGTCTATTAATGGAGGAATGTCGTCTGTTCTTTGTGATAGCGGCTGCATGGCTAAGTGGACAACATTAATGCGGTACCATAAATCTTCTCGAAACTGCTTGTGATAGACAAGTTCTCGTAAGTCTTGATTAGTAGAACAGATTAGTCGAAAAGAAAGTCGCTTTGGTTTAACATCGCCGACTCGAGTAATAGATTGATCTTGTAGGACACGCAGTAATTTCACCTGCATTGGTAAAGGAAGTTCACCGATTTCATCGAGTAAAATAGTACCTTTGTCGGCTTGTTCAAAGAGCCCTGGTTTGCCTTCTTTTCTAGCGCCTGTGAATGAGCCGCCGCTGAAGCCAAACAATTCAGATTCGAATAATTCCGGGGGAATGGCTGCGCAATTGACCTTGACGAAAGGTTGTTCTTTTTGCGGGCTGTGTTCATGAATAAAGCTAGCCAGGACTTCTTTGCCGGTTCCGGATGGCCCTGTGATGAGCACTGGTGTAGGAAAGGCAGCAATCTTTTTAGCTTGTTTGACTAGGCTTGTCATCTGTGGACTCTTAAAAACGACGGGAGAGTGTTCTTTATTTGTGGAGGACCTTGTGTTCTTTTGTTCTGCTCTTATTTGGTTTTGCAAATGGTTTAAATAAGTTAAATCCCGCACGCTTGTCACGACCATTTTCACTTTCCGATCTTCACTTTTTTCATTATCGAAGACGGGGGTAGCGGTTGCCACAAAGTATTTCCTTTTTTTTATCTTCTGCATAATTGTCGTTGTTTGTTTTGATTGTAAAGCCATATAAGCAGCAGAACGGTCAAAATACTCAACAAAGACTAGATCTTTAATGTTCTTTCCAACCACTTCATTCCGGGATATGCCGGTCATTTCTTCGTACGCTTTGTTTACTGCCAAGGTAACACCTTGATGATCTACTACATAAAGGCCGTCAGAGGAAAAATTAATGATTGTCCGCATTTGTTCATTCGTTTCTTCTAATTGTTTTACCTTTTCAATTAGTTCGTCTATCGTAGCATTCATACGACACTCTCCTTTTTTATGTAGTCATTTTATCACCACTATGGTATTAAAACGGCACCACTCTATATGAATACTTAACAAATATTCATATTGTTGTCAATATTCAGTCATTGGCATGGATCTTGTATTAAGTAATAGTAAGAGATCCTTTTCTGTGAGAAAAGCAGATAATGGATAACTACTAATTTATTACAAAAAGGAGAGATTCAGATGCCAGTACTTGATTTGCCAAGACATATTTTAGTGGAAAATGGAGCAGTAGAACGTTTAGATGAACTAGTAACAGCAAAGGGCGGAAGTAGAGTGTTTGTTATTATAGATTCTTTTTTAGCTCACCCGCCTGTTAATTTACATGAAAGAATAGCGGGGGTTCTTTTGAAAAAAGGGATGGAAAGTTCCTTTTTTAGTAACTATTCAGGCGAGCCAACAACAGAAAATGTAGAGGAAGCCGTCAGTCAATTACAAGCGTTTCAAGGAGACTGTGTCATTGGGATCGGGGGAGGAAGCGCTATTGATTTAGCGAAAGCAGTAGCTGTATTTGGAGGAAACGACGGCATAGGGTGGAGCGAGATTCCACAACTTTTACAGTTAAATCGTTTGCCGTTACTCGCAGTTCCTACAACAGCAGGCACGGGATCGGAAGCAACAAAAGTAATGGTGATTACAGACCCTGAAACGAATGTGAAAATGAATCCTGGTCACCCGCAATTAATACCAGATGCCGCTGTACTAGATCCTGAATTGACCCTCAGTCTTCCTCCTAATTTTACTGTGTATACTGGGTTGGATGCTTTGACTCATGCGATTGAAGGGTACGTATCCAATCGGGCTTCTGAAATGACTGATTTGTTCGCTCTTGAAGCAATCCGTAAAATAGGTCAATCTTTGTCCGGAGTGTACGAAAATGGAAAAGACAGCGATTTACGTAAAGAAATGATCCTGGCTAGCTGCTATGCAGGTATTGCGTTCTCGAATGCATCTACAAATCTAGCGCATGCAGCTGGAAGACCGCTTGGAGCACAATTTCATATTCCTCATGGATTAAGTGTTGCGCTGTTGCTTCCTTTTGTCATGAAGTTCGGATTAGAGTCTTGTAAAGAGCGTTATGCTGAAGTCGCTGTTGCTCTTGGAGAAGATGCGTCGCTCGACACGGAGAAATTGGCACAAAACGCTATCAAAATAATTGAAAATTATAATGAGGCTTTTGGAATTTGGAATGATGCAAAAAAATACATTCAGCCCCAACGGTTGATTGAAGCGATCCCAGTTCTTGTGGCCGATACTCTCTCGGGAAATGGGATTGCTACGAATAGAAAAGTGCCTGTTGAGCATGATGTAGCGCTCATTTATCAGATGTTGGCAGAAAAAGTTGCAGCAGCGGGCAGTACAAAGAATGAGAAAACACTGCTAAACAACTAGTCAATCATTTTATTGCTCATTACTGTTTGTAAGCGCTTGCTAAGTATCACTTGAACACGAGCCGTTGGTAATAATCTTGTTTGATTATAAAAATGAGGTGGGAAAACAATGAGCAAAGTAGAGGGAAAGATGCTGAGGCGTGTCGTTGGTGCCAGTTTAATAGGTTCTACAATTGAGTGGTATGACTTTTTCTTATACGGAGTCGTAGCAGGGATTGTATTTAATCATTTGTACTTTCCCGCAGATGATCCTTTTGTATCTACATTGTTAGCTTACGTTACTTTCGCCGTTGGTTTTGTTGCCCGTCCGATCGGAGGCATTATTTTTGGGCATTTTGGAGACAAGCTAGGCAGAAAAAGCATGCTTATTCTTACGTTATCGATCATGGGCGGCAGTACTGTGCTCATTGCATTTATTCCCACATATGAACAAATTGGTATATGGGCCCCGATCTGCCTTCTCTTCTTGCGGGTGATGCAGGGAATTGGTTTAGGAGGTGAGTGGGGGGGTGCCGTGCTTATGGCATATGAACATGCTCCTGCTGAAAGAAAAGGATTTTACGCAAGCTTTCCACAGATTGGTTTATCTATTGGTTTACTGCTTGCTTCTGGAGTAGTTGGACTCCTTTCCTTCTCTTTATCAGAAGGGCAATTCATGGCATGGGGCTGGCGTCTCGCGTTTGCTTTAAGTGCCGCTCTCATTTTTTTAGGCATGTGGATTCGATTAAATGTATCCGAATCGCCAGAGTTTGCAGAGGTAAAAGGTACAGAAAAGGAATCGAAAATGCCGATCAAAGAAATGTGGCACAATAACACAAGTAATGTGATCGCGGGGATGGGCGCAAGATATATTGACGGCGTGTTCTTCAATGTAATGGGAGTATTTTCGATTACGTATTTGACAAGCACGCTGCAAATTTCCCGGACAGATGCTTTAATAGGGGTTTCACTCGCAGCCTTCGTCATGTGTTTCTTTATTCCATTGTTTGGCCATGTCTCCGACCGTATCGGAAGAACCCGCACATATTGGATTGGAAGCCTAGTGACAGGTCTTTCCGCATTACCGGCATTTTGGATCATGTCCCAAAGCGGTGGCAATGTCACAATGATTTGGCTATCTATTATCATTCCATTTGGTATTTTTTACGCAGCCGTTTATGGTCCTGAAGCCGCGTTGTTTGCAGAATTATTTGATGCGAGAGTCAGGTATACCGGTATGTCTTTTGTCTATCAGTTTTCCGGCATCTTTGCTGGTGGACTCACACCCATTATTGCAACCACCTTACTTAACTACAATAATGGCAGCCCGCTTTTATTAACACTTTACGTTGTGTTTGCAGGAGTCGTCAGTGCCATTTCAGTTAGATGGATCAATATTCGCCAGACTGACTCAGTTCAAGGAGAAAACAGTAAGGGAGACATTAAATCAATAGGAAGTTAATGAGTGGCAGTTAGAGCCATTGATCCCGCCAAATGCAGAATGCAAGGAAAAGGGGCGGTTCTACAAGTGGATTTTTCTTACTGTAGGACGGCCCCAAAGATCGTTGAAAAGCGCCTGATTGCTTCATTACTCATAAATTCTCTAGTTCACCCGCTCCTCCTCAAGCTTTGTAACCCTCTTTAATTAGTCAAAAGGTGTCTAAAATCATCTTTGCTGTATAGGAACTGATTTCAGCTGACTGATTTTCATGCAAAGCTAAGTATAGCCTTCGATCCATCAAGCTTTTTCTTCAAATAACTTAACGATTTCCACAATGACATTTACTGCTTTCTCCATGTTATCGACAGAAATATATTCAAAGCGGCCGTGGAAATTTTCTCCGCCTGTAAAAATGTTAGGTGTCGGTAGACCCATATAGGAAAGCTGAGAGCCGTCTGTGCCGCCGCGGATTGGTTCAACGATCGGTTCGATGCCTAAGTTTTTCATAGCCTCGTAAGCGATCTCAACGACTTCTTTCACTGGTTCAATTTTCTCTCTCATATTGTAGTATTGATCGTTCATTTCCAGGGAAATTCGATTTTGACCATATTTATCCTGTAAATCTTTCACGATGCTGCTAAATGTTTGTTTTCGTGTTTGGAACTGGTCTTTGTCATGGTCGCGGATAATGTATTGCATCTCTGTTTTTTCTACGTCGCCGCTGATCGCAATAAGATGATAGAAGCCTTCATAGCCTTCCGTGTATTCAGGTGCTTCATCGGCCGGCAGCGTTCCGTGTAATTCCATAGCAATCTTCGCTGAGTGGACCATTTTTCCTTTGGCTGAACCGGGATGTACATTTTTGCCGTAAACAGTGACTTTAGCGCCGGCTGCATTAAAGCTTTCATATTGAAGTTCTCCGAGCGGTCCGCCATCTATTGTGTAAGCAAATGCAGCGTTAAATGCATCAACATCAAATTTATGAGGGCCTCTTCCTATTTCTTCATCGGGTGTGAAGGCCACACGGATCTTTCCATGTTTGATTTCCGGGTGTTTAATTAAGTAGGACATTGCGGTCATAATCTCAGCGATCCCGGCTTTGTTGTCTGCCCCAAGTAATGTTGTGCCGTCCGTTGTAATGAGTGTGTGTCCGTGGTATTGAGGAAGCTCGGGGAAATCTGCTGGTGATAAAATAATGGATTGTGCTTCGCTCAGTACGATGTCTTTGCCGTCGTAACTTTCCACTACTTGTGGATTTACATTAGCCCCTGTAAAGTCCGTTGCAGTGTCCACGTGTGCTAAAAAGCCAATCACCGGCACGTTCTTGTCTGTATTAGCCGGTAAAGTAGCCATGAGGTAGCCATTTTCATCTACCGTTACTTCCTTCATTCCAATTTCATTTAGCTCTGCCTCCAGCATGCGCAATAGTGTCCATTGCCCGGGAGTAGAAGGAGTTGTGGAACTGTTTTCATCTGATTGCGTGTCCACTTTTACATAGGATGTAAATCTGTTAATGATTTCTTTTTTCATCTACATTCATCTCCTTTATATATGTACTGAATTAATTTTAACACAAGCTATTCCAAACATTAGTATGGCTCTGCTCCCTATTGCCGGAGCTGGCAGGGGGCATTCTTTTATCCATCCTGTTTGTGTTTGTATTTATAACATTTGGAAAATGTCGTGTAAATAAGCCTGCCTTCATAACTAAACAAAAATGTATACAGAGCATACGGCTAAGTTTAAAATAGGACAGTTAGCTTTTTTGATATAGAGAAGGTGATATATATGTTAAGAGCTTATACGTGGCTAACTTTTTGTGTAGTAGTATGGGGAAGCAACTTTGTCTTTGGAAAGCTTTTAGTTCAAGCTTTTTCCCCAACCCTGTTAACGACGTTGAGGCTTTTATTTATTGTGCTATTTTTAGTTGGATTATCCTCTTACAAAAAACATGTTAAAAGAGTAAATAAAGCAGATTTACTCACCATTGTTTCCTTGGGGATTATTGGCGTATTCATCAATCAGTGGTCTTTTTTTGTAGGATTACAAACAGCTGATCCAACTACCTCGGCATTAATATTAGCAACAACCCCTATTTTAACAAGCTTTTTAGCAGCTGTTTTTCTAAAAGAAAAATTAACCCTTCGTATGCTGACAGGGTCTTTTGTGGCGATTATAGGTATTTACTTCGTTGTAACGAAAGGGAGTTTATCATCTGTACACATGGATAAAGGTCTTATATGGATCGTCATAACGATGATCACATTTGCCATTATGATCATTATCACAAGAGTACTTTCCCAAAGGATAGATCCGATGACCATTACTTTATATTCGAATATAACAGGCTTTATTGTATCAATCCCGTTTGCTTTTTTACTGGATACACCTTTACGAATAAGCTTTGAAATGTCTGATTGGGCTCTTCTGATCAGCACTGCTGTGGTGGTACACGGCATCGTCACGCTGATTTGGAATCATAACATTCGACACGTCGATGCTTCTAAGGCTTCTATTTTATCTAACTTGGAGCCTTTTGTAGCGATGGTTATGGGATTGATATTGCTATACAAACCGATTACAGGTGTGGAATTGCTAGGGGCGCTGTTTATTGTGGGGGGCGTCGTACTATCTACATATCAGCGAAAAAAACAATATAAACAAGCAATATCTAGTAAGTGATAAGAATAAATTCATGCAGCTAAAGAGAGGGTGGATGACGTGCATTCATAGTTATAATTATATAGAAATGCCGGGAATGAATATTCATGAAAATTGGTTATTTTTTCTCATAGGAAAAGAAGGAGCATTTGGCCGTATCGAATATTCCTGCCTTCCTTCTTCCTTATATATGACAAGTGGTAAGTCTTTTAGCAGAATGCTTGAAAAGGTTCTCTAGTTAAACAGGCTTACCTTTTTTGCGTTTCTGTGACATTTGATTTATTTTTATCGGCTCTTTTTTTTTATGTGTCTATTTGTCGAATTTTCTGTTTCGTTGTAATATCTCTCTTTGTAGGAAATATTTTCTCTAATAGTAAATCTTATTCAGGGTTTTTCGCTCATAAGGGGAAATCATTTGTAGGGGAAAAGAAGGGGTAGTCATGATGAAAGTTATAGGGGAAACACGGCAGGAGCGAATTGTCAGATCAAAAAAAATAAAAGAACACCAGCGAAACTCCAAGCTGATTGGTGCCACTTTGGCCATGTCACTGACAGCAGCATCTGTTTTTGTACAGCCGAAAGAGGCAGGGGCGTGTGACTGTGCAGAATCATATACGGTGAAAGCGGGAGACACACTGTATTCATTGGCGAAGAAGTATCAGGTATCAGTTGAGCAGCTTCAAGGAAAAAATGGCTTAACGACAAGCTCATTGAAGGTTGGACAGCAGATTATCGTTCCGTATAGGGATAATAATGGACAGCTGCTGCACTTGACTGGGAAAACGGAAGAAGTTGAAGAAAGTAGGGTGGAATCATCCTCCAGCTCACAGTTACAAGAAGCGGAGAATGCTTATACTAATTCCAATATAGCGGAGACAGAAAAGGTCTCAGGACAAACTAGAGAGCTTAAGGATAAACAGATAGTGAATCAACCTGCAGTTAAGACTGAACAGGCAGTTGAAGCATCTACTCATGTAAATATTAAGCAGGGACAGGTTAAAAAGGTTCTAGGTTCAAGCGATTTGTATGAAGAAGGAAAAAAAGAGAGAAGAACGGCGGTAAAAATGGAGCAGGAAGTAAAGCTCGTGATCAATGCGCCATCGGGTATTCACATTGTTCAATCAGGTGACAATCTTTGGAGTTTGTCTAAAAAGTTTGGTGTAACAGTAGATAAGATCAAGAAAGATAATCAGCTAAAATCCGATGCGCTCAAAATCGGGCAGAAGCTCATTATTACAAAACAAGCAGGCACATCTGCTAAGCCAGCTCCTGATAAAAAAACGGACAATCCGCCAGCAAAAGGCTCCTCTGTCGTTACTTATATTGTGAAGTCAGGCGATACACTTTGGAATACTGGGAAAAAATATGGTGTGCCGTTTGAAAAGATTATGAAGGATAATCATCTAAAATCGGATCGCTTAACCATTGGACAAAAGCTACTTATATATACAGAGAAACCAGCAGAAAATAAAAAAGAGCCAGGCGAAATACCCGGCCAAAAAATAAACAATGAGCCAAAAACGGCTTCCTCTATCATTTATATCGTCAAAACTGGCGACAGTTTATGGAATATATCAAAAAAATATAATGTTTCCATTGAAAAGTTATTAAAAGATAATGAATTGACATCTACTTTTTTATCGATTGGCCAAAAGTTAGTGATTAATCGAGATTCAAGCGATAGACAAATGGGTAATAAGCAGGCGCCGGCAAAAATAGCCGCTGCTACGTATAAAGTAGCAGCAGGCGACACGATTTATTCGTTGGCTGAACGCTTTAATACAAGTGTTGAACAGTTGATGAAGATCAATCAAATGAAGCAGCCGATTGTACTTATCGGTAACGAATTGAAAGTCCCAGCGGAACTTATTGTACAGCATAGTGGTAAAGTAATTGGGGCTGTTGATTCTACTTCGATTGAAGTCATAATACAAGGAAAAGCCATCGCCATGGAAGTTTCCTATGGTACATCTCAACACTATCAGAAGTGGCAAAACAAGTCGGTGACGTTAACCTATGTAAAGGGAACGAGTTCAAAACGCCCAGCACTTATTCGTGTTGAAGCTCTTTAAGATACGGTTCCATTAACACAGCCGTCCCTGTTTAGCTTTTCGGCTAAACAGGGACGGCTGTTTTTTTAGATAGCATTAATGAGAAGAAGCTTTTAACGGCAGCTCCCGTGTGCTTAATTTGCCTTTTTTCAAAAACAGCATCGTGCAGAAAAACAGAGAGAGTGTCACGATAAATAAGGCAAGACCGACTAGCCCTTTTGCGTAGAGCGAAGAAAAGTTCAAAGCTGTTAAGCCGGCTGTTACCGCGGCGGTGATGAATAAATACATGCCTGTTCGGGCTTGCGCACGGGAGGCATACACTTTCAATTCAGCTGCTTGTTCTATGAGTGTCACAATGACTAAAGTGAACATATTAGCAATCATTCCTGGCCACACAGGATGGGTTTGCAGGAAGAATTGAGTGGTTTCCCAGCTGCCTAGATGATACCAGAGCAGCCCAGTTGTTGTGCCGACGACCATAGATGAGATAACTGCTCGTGGCGTAGCTAACGGCCAAAAAAGAGCGGCTACAGCCGGAGCAAATGTGGCTGAGTTTCTCGTCACCCAGGCGAGTACATTCCACCAGGCTGACTGCTCTGCCCGGAGCGTAGCAAGGATAATCATTTCAACTGTTAAAATAGCTAATGCCCATTTCGTATAGCGGATGTACGTATGTTCATCACGTCCTGGGAACAGGGCTTCTCCTACATCTTTTCCGAGACTAGTAGCTCCTGAGAATTGGCACGGTGCTCCCCAGCTTAGAGCACAAGCCCAAAAACCGAGGAAAAACAGTGCGACGAGCGGAGCAGGCAAGACTTCAAGCAAATAATGAGGAATGGCGATCAGACCGACACTTCCATCTGGTACAACGATAGCAGCGGCAAGGCCAAAAATGACGGCTCCGATAATTAACGGAACGCCGAGAATGGCTCCCCATAAAAGCCCCTTTTTCCCTTCTTCAACGGTTTTACAAGATAAAGCCATTTGAAAGGCAGCTTGTGCCAGTACAATGTTAACGAGAAATGTGCCGAACCAGGCAACAATCGTTTGGATCCCGACGCTTGAATAAGAGAACATTTCAGGTTTCGCTTCAGCGAACTGCTTTAAGCCATCCAATCCGGGATTAATGAAAAAGGCCACAAACCCGACTGTCAGCATGACGTAAAACATAATGGTATTAAACATTTGCGTATAGCCTATGGCCCACATTCCGCCAAACTGTAAATAGGCAAAGAGCAGAATAGCAGTAATAATGACGGCAGTCAGTAGGGAAACTCCCGTAAATACATGTAGAGCAGATGCGAACGCTAAGGCTGTGGCCACAGACCACATTGGGAAAGCAAAAGCGGTAATGGCTCCTCCGAGTGCCCTCGCCTTGTTTCCAAAACGATCACCAATCAGCCCGGAAATGGTGACGACTAATTTTTTTCGGAACGGTCCGATAAATAAAAAGGCAATTAACAAAACCTGTACTGTTTCCGCTACACCATACCAGACAGCAGACACGCCCCTTAAGTAAGACAGTTCAATAATAGCGATAAAAGAAGAACCAGAAAATAAGCCGGTAATACATACAGCAACGAAAAACGCATTGAAATTGCGGCCCCCCACAAAATAACCGTTTCCGCTATTCGCTTTCCGTACCGTATATCGCCCAATTCCAATTAACAATAATGTATAAGCCAGCGCTAAACCAACAAACCAAAAACCAACACTCGTCAAATTTATTCACCCTTTCTGTAAAATATTGATTTTTTTCATTATTCTTTAAAGCAGCAATACAAATGCCCCCTTCGTTAGTAAGAAGAGGGTTAATGGTTCGTTCCGTCTTCTTATCTTTCAGAGTGTAATCTGCTGGATGTAGCACCTTGTATGGAACAGGTTGCTGAGATGTCATAGGGCCAGTCCCTCGATCTCTCTTGATAAGATTTTCACTATTTAATTAATTTGTATAATAAATCAATAAAACATATAAGTCAAATAGGTTTAATTGATTTTGGGGTTTTTAGATCAAAAGGCATATGGTTGTTTTTTACATACTGGGAATTGGGAAGATCATTAAATCTGTTAATATAGTAGGGAACAGAAGCAATTCTCCGCCTAAGACAAGTGGAAAACGCCATAACATCCGTACAAGATAAAGGTTTTATGTAATTTCATTGTGAAAATCCTTTACAAGTATAACAGCAGGGCATATTCCATAAGTATATTAGATAAGCAGGATACAAGTATCTAATATGTATTTTTTGAACCCTGAGATGATGAATGTATTGAACATAAGTACACAAGGGAAAAATGAATAGCGGTATCATATATTCGGTAAGCTGGTTTAAAAAAGGGGGGCATGAAATGGATGAGCAATTGTTGTCTTTAGCTTTCTCGGTGGAAGCGAATAAAGGAGTATATGCCCTGCTCTTAGGCTCAGGTATTTCTTATGCAGCGGGCATACCGACCGGCCGCGGGATTGTTCGTGAGCTTTGTCGGAGGATTATGCACGTAAATGGTGCAGACGAACAGGATCCGATGGACTGGTATGAAAAAAAGTATGGAAAAGTTCCTTTATACAATGAAGTCATTGAACTATTGGCAAAAACATCGTCTGAACGGAATGGATTGTTGAAAGAGTTTTTTGAACCGACGCTTGAAGAAGTGGAACAAAGGCAGAAAACTCCAACTGATGCTCATCGTGCCATTGCGAAGCTCGTTCAGCGCGGCTATATCAAAGTGATTGTTACGACAAACTTTGACCGTTTGCTGGAACATTCGCTTGATGAACACAGCGTGCAGTACCAGACGCTGTACCATGAGTCTGATATTGAAGGCATGAAGCCGCTGGCACACGCAGATTGTACAGTATTGAAAGTAAATGGCGACTATCGGGATACCCGCTTTAAAAATGTGACAGATGAGCTGAATAACTATACGGTGCCATTTGCCCAGCTTCTGCGGCGGGTATTTGATGAATACGGCGTAATCGTGTCGGGATGGTCAGCCGATTGGGATATTGCGCTCCGGGAACTGATTAAATCGGTGAAAGGCCGTCGTTATTCATGGTACTGGCATGCTTTTTCGGAAAAGTTAACACCACATGCCGATGAGCTGATCAGTTTTCGGGATGCAAGCAAGTTGATTGACCCAAAAGGGGCCGATCACTTTTTTACGGAACTGTATGAAAATGTAATAAATATTGCCAAAGTAAAAAAAGTGAGTCCAGAGAATATTCAAGTGAAAATGAAACGGCTGAAACGATATATTCAAGATAAAAGGGAAATTGAATTGAGAGAAATGTTGACGGAACATACGAAAGAGGTTGTTTCCTTTTTGTTTGAACAGCCCTATACAAAAGAAGCAGCCATTGAATCTGCGTCTATTCGCAGTCAAACGGCTGCTGAAAAAAGCAGAACACTCGCTATGCTCGTTGCTGTCATGGCTTATTATATGAAAACACCGGAGCAGGGGGAGCTGTTAATTCAGACAGCAGAGCGGCTGACCGGATCAAGACATCACAATGGCGACCCGCTTCTATTAGCGACACAGGGAATCCCGCTTCACGCCGTTTTTTACAGTATTGGCATTAGTGCGGTTATGAAGAAAAACTATCAATTACTGAATAAGCTGTTTACATTGCCCAATGTGCAAGACCCCCATCGTCATCAACTTTCTTTTTTAGCCTACACTTCCCCTCATATGGAGCTGGATCCATTGTTTGAACAAGTCTCAGAAGGGAAGATGCGGCTTGCACCGGCGGAAACGTATTTTACTTATCCTTATTTGAAAAGTGTGTTCATTGAAACAAAGCTCGCATTTGATGAACAGGAATTTGCCAATCATTTTGATTTGTTTGGGCTGTTAAGGGCAATTAAGTACCGCTATATGAACGAAAAAGGAAATACGAGCGGAAAGTTCGGCTATAAAACGAATAGGGAGCACCTGATTCGCTTTTTAAATGAGGGGGCAGAGACAGAACATTGGCCCGTACTCGTCATTTGCGATGGATCGAAGGAGAAGTTCACTGCTTCTCTCGAAAAGTTAGCGGAGGATTTGAATAAGAAAGACGGATTTCACGGACAAGGATTGCTGCATGCCTACACAAAATTTGATGAATGAGAAAATGGGAGGAAAATATTTTTCTCCTATTAATTTTTTTTTCAAAATCGTGCATAATAAAAGAGGTTTTAGAAACTGAAAAAGGGGTTGACCTTTGTGAAACATGTTTACACGGGTAAGACAAAAGATGTATACGAGCTTGAGGACGGGAACTATTTATTAAAGTTTAAAGATGACGTAACAGGAGAGAACGGTGTATTTGATCCTGGAGCTAATACGGTCGGCTTGACGATGGAAGGTGCGGGACAAGCTGGACTTAGATTAACAAAATACTTTTTTGAGATTTTAAAAGAAAAAGGCATCCCTACGCATTACATTGATGCGAATGTTGAAGAAGCAACGATGACGGTTCAACCAGCAACTGTCTTTGGCAAGGGCCTTGAAGTGATTTGCCGCTATCGGGCAGTTGGCAGTTTCCTGCGCCGTTACGGTATGTATGCTGAAGAAGGACAGCCGCTTGATGCATTTGTGGAAGTAACATTGAAGGATGATGAGCGGCAGGACCCGCCGATTTCAGAAGATGCACTTGATATGCTGGGCATCCTTTCTCACGATGAGTATAAAGAGTTAAAAGATATCACACAACAAATTGCTGCTACAGTGAAAGAAGAGCTGGCTAAAAAAGAAATAGATTTATATGATATTAAATTTGAATTTGGACGCGCGAAAGACGGACAAGTCATCTTGATTGACGAAATTTCCGGCGGGAATATGAGAGCCTATAAACAAGGGGAATACATCGAGCCGCTTAAATTAGAAAAGCTAATGATGGAAAAGTAAGACAAAGGCGCTTTAAATATGTTTTTTAGGTAAATGATCATGCAGCTTTGCCATGAAATATAAAGAAAGAAGGATCGAGAAAAGATCCTTCTTTTTTTTGTACTTAGGTTATGTGAATGACTATTGTTAATGTTAGCTCTTTGTTGATTGGACCGCCTGCAGCGGAAATCAACAAGAGAGTGTAACAAAGCTTTTGAAAAACAGTGATAACGCGTAAAAAAGGGCTTTGCTTATTAATGGTGATTAACTGCTGGCAGGTTCAATATGAATGACTGCGTCTTGGATGTTGTATTTTTCCAATAAAATCTCTTCAATATGTTCAGTAATCAAGTGGCTTTCGACAACATTCAGATGCGGATCAACAGTTATAGTGACATCGACAAGTGTGAAATTTCCATGCATGCGGGCCTTTACGCTGCATACTTGCTGCACATCAGGGACACGGGCAATGGTTTGATGTATTTCTTCCAAAAGGTCTTGATCAAAGCCATCTGTTAATGTATGTGTTGCCTGCTTGAAAATTTCCCATGCTGTTTTGATAATGATAAGTCCGACAATGAAAGCTGTTAACGTATCGAGCCAGCTTAGTCCGAATTGAGAGCCGACAATACCGATGAATGCTCCGATGCTCACTAAGGCGTCAGAACGGTTGTCTTGAGCAGCTGCCATCATTGCTTGGCTGTTGATTCTTTTGGCTAAGCGATGATTATACCGATATACGATGTACATGACACCCGCACTAAATACCGCCGTCCAGGCTGTAAGCATGTTAGGTGTGTCTTCTTCTTTTGAAAAAAAGGAATAGCCTGCGTCATAGAGAACTTGGAAACCAACGGTAATCATAATAAAAGCAGCAACGAGCGAGGCGATCGTTTCCGCACGAAAGTGTCCATAATGGTGATCTTCATCGGGGGGCTTGCGGGCAATTTTTAATCCGATGAGTATAGCGATTGAGGCAGCAACATCAGTTGAATTATTGAGCCCGTCCGCCTGTAAAGCTTTTGAATGGCCGATGTATCCGACAATCAGCTTCAGTAAAGCAAGAAAAATGTAGGCTGCAATACTAAGCCAGGCCCCTTTCTCTCCTTGTTTTAACTCTTTATAAGTATCCATTCTATGCCTCCGAAACGTGTCTTCTTTCATTAAGCATATCAGTTGAAATTTGAGTGAGTCTAGAGCAACAGGATTGCAGCAGGTGAACTTTTCTGTGCTGATTAAATAGAATTGAATGAAGTGAAAGAAAAAATGGACTTGGGCTGTTGATAAATGCTCGCTTTCTTCGTTGCTCATGACCCTTATAGTCACTCCGCTTCTCGGCAGGTTTCACGCCTCGGAAGACAAACATTTTCAATCAGTCTAAGACGATCTAAAGTAGATTATGTGAAAATGGGTATAACAGTTATAAATGAAGCAATGAATCAATCATTTAATCAAGGGATAGCTGTTGAAGTGGTTTTTTGGGCATTAAATGGGAAAAGCTATACATGATGAAGATACGCGCAGCGGTAAATAAAAAAGAGTGATCCATTTAAATAAATGTAGCGTTTGCAGAAAAAATCCAATAAAGAAGGTGAAGAAGGATGGTTAAGGTAGTAGTCATTGGCAGTTCATCCATGGACTTGGTCGTTACGTCGTCTAAACGTCCAGGAGCGGGAGAAACGGTAATTGGTGAGTCATTTAAGACGGTTCCCGGCGGTAAGGGAGCCAATCAAGCCGTAGCTGCGGCCAGGCTCGGAGCAGAAGTGTATATGATTGGCTGTGTCGGCGGCGATCATTATGGGAAAGCAATGATCAAAAACTTTCACGATCATGGAGTAATAACAAAGTATGTCGAGACAATTGCCGAGATGGAAAGCGGCACGGCCCATATTATTCTGGCAGAAGGAGATAATAGCATTGTTGTTGTCAAAGGTGCAAATGATGCGGTGATTCCGGCTTATGTTCAGCGTGCGAAGCCGATCATTCAACAAGCCGATATCGTTTTAATTCAGCAGGAGATCCCTGAAGAAACAGTCGAATATACGGCGGATGTTTGCAAGGAACTTGGCGTGCCTCTGTTATTAAACCCGGCACCCGCCCGCCCGATTAGTGAAAACGTCATTGAGAAAGCCACGTTCATTACGCCTAATGAGCATGAAGCAGCGTTGTTATTTATGGAAGTCAGCCAAGAAGCGGCATTGAAAAAATATCCTGAAAAAGTGTTTATTACAGAAGGTGCACAAGGCGTTCGTTATTTTAACGGAGAACAGGAAGTGATTATCCCTTCTTATCAGGTGGAAGCAGTAGACACGACAGGAGCAGGAGATACGTTTAATGCGGCATTTGCCATCGCTTTGGCAGAAGGAAAAACGATTGAAGGAAGTCTTCGCTTTGCTAACCGTGCGGCTTCGTTATCAGTGACGAAGTTCGGTGCGCAAGGAGGCATGCCGTCAAGGAAAGAAGTAGAGGAGACGTTATAACTGGAAAGCTCAGCATGTGGAACGGACCTATCTTCTAGAAAGAGGTGAATGTGATGAAAATTGAAATGAAAAACATTCATAAAGCGTTTGGAGCGAATAAAGTGCTGACGGGTGTTGATTTTGAATTGCGCCCTGGCGAAGTTCATGCACTGATGGGGGAGAACGGGGCGGGGAAATCAACACTCATGAATATATTAACGGGTCTTCATCAGCGGGATGAAGGAGCGATTGTCATTAATGGCGAGGAGCGTTCTTTTTCTAGCCCGAAAGAAGCAGAAGAAGGCGGAATTGCTTTTATTCATCAGGAGTTAAACATTTGGCCAGATATGACCGTGCTGGAAAATCTATTCATTGGCCGCGAGCGAAAAAATGCATTTGGATTACTAAAAACGAAGGAAATGGAAAAATTGGCGCAAGAGCAGTTTAAAGAGTTGTCTGTCGCCATTCCGCTAAAACAAGAAGCAGGGCTATGCTCGGTCGGTCAGCGGCAAATGATTGAGATTGCCAAAGCGTTAGTGACGAATGCTGAGGTCATCATTATGGATGAGCCGACAGCTGCTTTAACGGAAAGGGAAATCTCCAAGCTGTTTGAGGTGATTGAAGCTCTGCGCAAGCAAGGAGTATCCATTGTCTACATTTCCCACCGGATGGAAGAGATTTTTACGATATGTGACCGTATTACGGTCATGCGTGATGGCAAAACAGTCGATACAAAAAGAATTCAGGAAACGAACTTTGACGAAGTTGTTAAAAAAATGGTTGGACGTGAACTTGAAGACCGCTTTCCTGTACGTCATTCTTCTCATGGGGAGGTTGTGTTAGAAGTAAGAGATTTTACAAGGAAAGGTGCATTTGAGAACATCAGTTTTTCGGTGAGGTCGGGTGAAATCATTGGCATTTCAGGCTTAATGGGTGCTGGCCGCACGGAAATCGTACGGGCGATTTTCGGTCTTGACCGAATCGACAGCGGCGAACTGTATATCGATGGAAAAAAAGAGATTATTGACTCACCGAACGAAGCTGTTAAAAAAGGAATCGGTTTTATTACAGAAGACAGGAAAGACGAAGGGCTTGTCCTTGACTTTTCCATTCGTGAAAATATTGCCCTCCCAAGTGTACAGAGCTTTGCTCCAAAAGGAGTGATCGATCAGAAAAACGAGCAGGAATTTGTTGAGATGCTCATTCAACGGCTGACTATTAAAACGGAATCAGCGGAAACGAGTGCCAAAAATTTATCAGGCGGCAACCAGCAAAAAGTAGTACTCGCTAAATGGATCGGAACGGGACCGAAAGTGCTGATTCTCGATGAACCGACGAGAGGTGTAGATGTCGGGGCAAAACGGGAAATTTATTCACTGATGAATGAATTGACCGACCGGGGAGTAGCCATTGTTATGGTCTCTTCCGAATTGCCGGAAATACTAGGAATGAGCGATCGGATCCTCGTCGTCCTCGAAGGGAAAATCAGCGGAGAGTTAGTGAGAGAAGAAGCGACGCAGGAGAGAATTATGACGTTTGCAACAGGAGGGCAATAAGATGGACAAAACCGGTGTAAAACCATTCAAAGACCTGACACACAAACTCGGTCCGCTGCTTGGACTTATTATTTTAATTTTGATCGTCTCGATTTTAAATCCTAGTTTCTTAGCTCCTTTAAATATTTTAAATTTGTTAAGGCAAGTAGCGATTAATGCATTAATTGCTTATGGAATGACGTTTGTCATTTTAACAGGCGGCATCGATTTGTCAGTCGGCTCTATTTTAGCTCTGTCTAGTGCATTAATGGCTGGAATGATGGTTTCGGGTATGGATCCGATCTTGGCCATTCTAATTGGATGCTTACTGGGAGCGGTCATGGGTGCCGTCAATGGCCTGTTAATTACAAAAGGAAAAATGGCCCCATTTATTGCTACATTAGCAACGATGACGATTTACCGGGGATTAACGCTCGTCTATACAAATGGAAATCCGATTACCGGTCTCGGCGACAGCTATTTATTTCAATTGTTCGGCCGTGGTTATTTTCTAGGTATTCCAGTGCCTGCCGTAACGATGCTGCTTGCTTTCGCTGTTCTTTGGGTGATTCTTCATAAAACCCCTTTTGGCCGTAAAACGTATGCGATCGGCGGCAACGAAAAAGCCGCCTGGATTTCAGGCATTAAAGTGCAGAGAGTGAAAATGATGATTTATTCATTAGCTGGCTTGCTTGCTGCTTTAGCCGGAGCGATCTTAACCTCGCGTCTCAATTCGGCTCAGCCGACAGCGGGCACGTCTTATGAATTAGATGCCATCGCCGCTGTTGTTCTTGGCGGGACAAGTCTTTCTGGCGGCCGCGGACTAATCATTGGCACGCTCATTGGTGCATTAATCATTGGAACTTTAAATAACGGTCTCAATATATTGGGTGTCTCTTCCTTTTTCCAAATGGTCGTTAAAGGGATTGTCATCGTCATTGCTGTTTTAATCGACCGTAAAAAAGCTGCATAGGAGGGACCACAGTGAAAAAATTATGGATCATCCTGTTATCGTTGTCGCTCGTTATACTGGGGGGCTGCTCACTCCAACCGCCTCAATGGGCCAAACCGGCGAAAAAAGATAAGCTTGAAGACATTAAGATTGGCTTATCCGTCTCGACATTAAATAACCCGTTCTTCGTTTCACTGAAAGATGGGGTAGTCAAAGAGGCAAAAAAGCATGGCATGGCAACCATTATCATTGATGCTCAGAATGACTCAGCTAAACAAATTAACGACGTAGAGGACCTGATTCAAAAAGGGGTCGATGTCCTGCTTATTAATCCGACTGATTCATCGGCGATCTCTACAGCTGTGCAGTCAGCGAATGCGATTGGCATTCCTGTGATCACATTGGACCGTTCCGCAGATAAAGGCGAGGTCGTTACACTTGTTGCTTCTGACAATGTAAAGGGCGGTCAAATGGCTGGCAGCTTGATCGTTGATCAGCTTGGAGAAGGAGCAAAAGTCGCTGAGCTTGAAGGTGTACCCGGTGCATCAGCGACACGGGAACGCGGCAAAGGCTTCCACTTAGTAGCCGATAAAAAACTAAAAGTGGTCGCAAAACAGACGGCCAACTTTGACCGGACACAAGGGTTGAATGTAATGGAAAATTTGCTCCAAGGAAACCCTGATATCCAAGCCGTATTTGCCCACAACGACGAAATGGCGCTCGGAGCGATGGAAGCTATCGCAAGTTCCGGCAAAGATATTCTCGTCATCGGATTCGATGGAAATGAAGATGCGATCAAGTCCGTGCAGGCTGGCCAGCTGGCAGCAACCGTGGCACAACAGCCAGAACTCATCGGCCAGCTCTCCGTCAAGGCAGCTGGTGACGCATTAAAAGGAACAAAGGTTGAAAAAGTAATTCCTGCACCGCTAAAAATGGTGACGAAATGAGAAAAAGCCGGCAGAGAGGGTACATCCACTTTGCCGGTTTTGTTGTTCTATCTAAAATTTGAAGTCACTTATTCATTTCACAGCTAATAAACTAATTTAGACAGCAGCCCCCGATTCCAATCAATATTTGGAGTTGACAACAAAAGTTTGCCTGATGCAAAATAAAGGTACTATCAACGTAAATGTGTCACGAGAAAACGATAATGTTTTGTCAGAAAGGAAGAGTGCTTATGTTAATGGATTGGTTCACAGAATTGAATCCGTCTATACAGGCGCTGTTTGGCGGTTTACTGACGTGGGGATTAACGGCGCTTGGAGCATCTATTGTCTTTTTCTTTCGCCGAATTAATCAAAGTGTGATGAATATGATGCTAGGTTTTGCTGCCGGTGTGATGATTGCTGCCTCTTTCTGGTCCCTTTTGGCACCTGCGATTGAATTTAGTGAACAAAATGGGCAGATTTCGTGGCTTCCGCCTGCGATTGGTTTTTTGCTTGGCGGCTTCTTTATTCGGCTTCTTGATTTCGTCGTTCCTCATCTCGATTCCAACATAGTGGAGGAAGCGGAAGGACCGAAGACGGGATTGTCGAAGACGACGTTACTTTTTTTAGCGATTACGCTTCACAATATTCCAGAGGGGCTTGCGATTGGTGTGGCATTTGGAGCGGCGGGAATAGGGCTTGGCGATGCGTCCATTGTCGGTGCTTTAGGCCTTGCGATTGGAATCGGCCTTCAAAATATGCCGGAAGGAGCAGCCCTTTCTGTGCCCCTGCGAGGTGAAGGACTGTCGCGGCTGAAAGCTTTTAACTATGGCCAGTTGTCAGCCATTGTAGAGCCGATTGCTGCCGTGGTCGGAGCGGCTGCTGTCCTTGCTATACAGCCCATTATGCCTTACGCACTCGCATTTGCGGCTGGTGCTATGATCTTTGTAGTGGTGGAACAGCTGATTCCGCAGTCGCAGGCAAGTGGAAGCAAAGACTTGGCAACGCTCGGTCTTATGGCAGGGTTTACGGTCATGATGATATTGGATGTGGCTCTTGGCTGATCCGGAACTGGTATTCAAGGAGTCGGCCTCATAAGTGATACACGCTATACAATGTATCACTTATGAGTTTTTTTATTAAGCTATATTAATGACTATTGTTGATTGGAATGGACAGCGAGCCCCAGGGGAATCAGCAGGGCAGCTTAACGAAGCATGTATTAAAATGGTTTTATCGGTTTTTCAAATACGTGAAACAAGTGTAAGTCAGCAATGGAAAACTAATGATTGGCACATACATACGAAGAATAGCGAAACTTCAAGTGGCCATCCATTTCATGTATAATCAAAAGGATAAGATCTCATGATTTCCAAAAAATGATAAAGTTCATTAAAAGGAGGTACTGATCATGGCATTAGCATATTTTAATGGGAACATTGTTGACATGGATGATCCGGTTATTCCGATTGAGGAGCGGGGACATCAGTTTGGCGATGGCGTATATGAAGTGATTCGTTTCTATCAAGGGAAGCCGTTCATGATGAGAGAGCATCTTGAACGCTTATATACAAGTGCAAAAGCCATTAGGCTGGAGATCGGCAAACAGCAGAACGAATTAGAAACTTTAATGCTCGAATTAGCAGCGAAAAGCGGTTTAGAGAATGCAGATCTTTATATGCAGGCGACGAGAGGGGTGGCACCAAGAAACCACTTGTTTCCGAAATGCCCGGCTTCGATTTCTATAACGGTTAAACCTTCCCGTGAATTGCCGCAGGATGTCCGCAAGCAGGGAGTGCAGGTCGTATTGCTGCCGGACGAGCGCTGGCAAAATTGCTACATTAAGTCGCTGAATTTATTGCCGAACATTTTAGCGAAACAGGAGGCGTTTGAGCAAGGCTGTTTTGAAGCAGTGCTCGTGCGCGATGGCTTCATTATGGAAGGATCCAGTACCAATATGTTTATTGTAAAGGATGGGAAGGTGCAGACGACGCCGCTTTCGAATTATATTTTGGCTGGAATTACGCGTTTGGCAGTAAAGAGAATAGCAGAGGAATTACAAGTTCCATTTGTGGAAAAGCCATTTACGCCTGAAGAGCTGCTTCAAGCAGACGAAGTTTTTCTAACGAGTACGACATCGGAAGTGTTAGCAGTCACATCTGCGGATGGCCGACAGATTGGAAGTGGATGTCCCGGACCTGTCACTAGGAAGTTATATGAACATTTTCAATTAAAAGTAAAATGAATAAAGCAAGGAGACTGACTCCTATTTGATTATTCCTCTGCGTGAGAGTCAGTCTTTTTGATTAAGTTAATGGCCGGAAGCCTTCTTCATCTAAATATTGTGCCGCTTCCCCGTACGAATTGAACGTGCCGTCCAGGTTTAAACCAGCGTACACATTCCACATGTCGTCTTCTTCAATGAGCATAAGTGTTTGCCCATCTTCATTTATCCACTTTTCTTCAATAGCTTCTCCCGCAATTGCCGCTTCTTCCGTTGTTCTCGGTGAAAGTGATTGAATCGACTCATGAATAATTTTTCGCAATTCTTCTGCTGAAAAATCCCGGATATTTACCATGCCTTTAGCATCGGTCTCATAGCCAGCTAATTCACCCCCATAGACAAAGCCGTTACCATTTGGGTGAAGATGATAGACGATGTTCTTTTTTTCGGTGACGCTGTCAGCAAATTGAAAGTTCACTCGACCGAGGGAAACATCTTTCCGATCCAATTGAGGAAAAGATTCGATAATCGATAGTTTTTCGTTAAAATTCAGCATAATGCCTCCAATTTTTAAAAATAAGATAAATGCTTATTATACCATACCCTTCTTATTACTATTTCTTGCTTTTCATGACTTTAGTACTTACTTTTCGAGTTTTCTTTGGTAAAATAGAAGAAAAATGTAATATTTCGTAAAAACATTTGTTAGTTCATATATAGAGGAGAAATAATCATGAATTCATCTATAAAGGGCAGCGTGGAAGAGAAACAGAATGACTTTCATCAAGCAGAAGCGTTTGCTAGTTTGATCAGTGCTATGACTCCACTAAACATAGAAATTTTAAACGCTTTGCCAGTTCATGTCTTTTTGGAAGATCGAAGCGGGCGCACAGTGTTTGCTAACAGAATAGCCTGTGAAAAAAATGGAAAAACATTGGATGAACTCATTGGAAAGACGGTGTTTGATTTTTTCTCACCTGCTGTCGCTGAAAAAGTACGCCGTCATGATGTACAAACGTGGCAGGACAAGCAGTTAAGAATGAGAGAAACGATCGTGGATTTTAATGGCGTACCGACTCATATGCTGGCAGGTACGACTATTATCCAAGATGAACAAACAGGTGAAGAATATTTGCTCGGTTTTTCATTTGATATTAGTGAGCGTGTAGAGGCTGAAGAAAAACTAGAGAAACTTGCCTTTTACGATCCGCTTACAGGTCTTCCGAACCGCCGTTACGTGGAGCACCGCGGAAACCAGTATTTAAAGAGCCGGCAAAACAGTGTATCGGCCCTGCTCGTTTTTGACTTGGACTATTTTAAAAAAATTAATGACAGTCTTGGACATGAAGCGGGAGACTTGCTTCTTAAGGAAACGGCTAACCGCTTGAGAACACTAGAAGCGGAAAACATTCTGGCTGCACGTGTCAGCGGAGATGAATTTGCTCTTCTTGTGTCAGGAGCCGGCCACATGGATGAAGTATCCATGCTTTGTGAAAAGTTACTGGCACTGTTTCAGAAGCCATTTATTGTGCTTGGTAAAAAAGTGCCCATGTCCGCAAGTATAGGTGTCAGTGTATGGCCTAGAGATGGAAAGGATATTCACTCGCTCTTAATTCATGCTGATATCGCTGTCAATTCCTTAAAGAGTAAAGGAAGGAACGACTATCGATTTTATGATGCTTCTATGAAAGAATCTGCTCACCGGCGGCTAGAAAAAGAGATTTCTCTTTCCCTAGGTCTGGAGAATGAGGAATTTATCCTTCACTATCAGCCTAAAGTGCATATAAGTACTAGGGAAGTATACGGCATGGAGGCGTTAGTACGCTGGAATAGTGAAAAAGGATTGATCTATCCGGGGGATTTTATCGAACTGGCAGAGGAAACAGGGCTGATCGTTCCATTGGGAGAATGGGTATTGCGGGAAGCATGCCGCCAATGCAAAGAATGGCATGAAATGGGGTATACTCATTTAAAGATAAGTGTCAACGTATCAGCTGTACAATTTCAAAAACAAAACTTTGCAGAAGTGACTGCCCGCATTTTAAGGGAAACAGGTCTCGAACCAAGTGCGCTTGAGCTAGAGTTAACCGAAAGCACAGTGATGGAAAGACCGCAGGAAGCTGCAGTCATTCTTTTACGCCTGCAGCAGCTCGGAGTGGCGATTTCTATTGATGATTTTGGCACCGGTTTTTCTTCGTTCAGTTATTTAAAGCAGTTTCCGATGAATGCTTTAAAGATTGATCGTTCGTTTATTCAAAACATTGAAGAGGGAAAGGCAGATGCGGCAATTGCTAAAGCGATGATCGGCCTTGCCCGCAACCTACATTTAATGATCGTGGCTGAAGGGGTAGAAAACGAAAAGCAGATGGCTATTTTACAAGAAGCAGATTGTGATGCTGCCCAAGGCTATTTTCTCAGCCGCCCGCTTGATGCTGATGCCTTCTTGGCCTACTTGGAAAGCAGCAAAGTAAACTGATATGTCCAGTTGAAAGGGAAAGGCAGGATTTTATGAAAAAACGAATTTCTCTAAATGTACTGGTAGTTTTTCTGCTGGCGGCATCCATTCTCCCTATAAATGTTAAGGCCGCCGGCATTCATTATGCAGCACTGGGAGACTCTTTGGCCGCCGGTCAAACACCTCATAAAGAAATTGGTGTAAGTTATACAGATCTCATTGCGATTGCATTACAGCAGAATGGCCAATTGTCCAGTTTTTCAAAGGAGCTGGCATTTCCGGGCTATTCCACAGAACAAGTATTAAAGCAGCTAGAAAAGAAAGAAGCACAGGCCGTTATTCGGCAGGCGAACCTTATTACGATTTCCGCCGGAGCGAATGATGTGCTGCCGCTTATTCAAAATGATGCCGTGCGGGGAATGTTAAGCTATGAAGCCATTCCGGTATCATTTGCTTTAAATCGTGTACGCAAAAACTATATAAACATATTTGAAAAAGTGAAGGAAATAAACCCGCATGCACAGGTGTATGCAATCGGTTATTATTTTCCCTACCCACACGTAAAAGATGGACAAAAACCATCTGTAGCTGGACAGCTTGACCTTTTAAATAAAATTATTAAGCAGGAAGCGGAAAAAGCTGGTGCTTACTTTGTTCCTGTAGCCGGCCGGTTCGGAACGAATGCCGACTCGCTGATTCCAAATCCCGGAGATGTGCATCCAGCACTTAGTGGTTATTTGGAAATGGCCAATAGCTTTCTCCAAGTGTACGCTCCTGGAAGTCCATCTATTCCATCCAGCATACTATCCCAATTGCCGGCACCCATTCCTTTTTCTAAGCTGAAAAAAGTACAGCCTGCGCAATCAGAAAAACAGAAACCCGCTGAGAAAGAAGAAAAACAAAAGAAGAGAACAACAGATCAAACCGCTGCATCAGAGACGGTTAAAGGGTGCAAGCGGGGGGAGTACATGTAAATAGTGTCCTGTAAGAGGTCGATCCTCCGATTTTAGAATAAATGAAACACAGTCATAACAGCCGCTTAACTTCGTTAGGGGCTGTTTTTTGTCGTTATGTTTCATGGGTTTCTTTAAAATGGGATGGCTTATTGTTTTTCAATCAATACCCCTTTTTTTATTCCAATATGAATAATTTATGAAAAAACGAATACACTTTGAGGTCTAAACAAGGGAAATGTGTATTTCTTACTGCGTTAAAAATTGGCACAATATTTGCAATAATCAATCAAATGGACTAAAGGGGGGAGTTTATGTTGCAGACGAAAGGAATGAATCGATCGCTGACACTCGTTCACGTTGTTTTATTTGGCTTTTCGTTTATGGCACTTGCTACAGTTTTCAGTACGTATGGAATTGCTGCTGAATTATCGCATGGGATGGTCCCTGGAGCTTACTTGATTGCTTTAATTGTGATGCTTTTTACTGCATATAGTTACGGTCAGATGTCCAAAGCGATTCCATCGGCTGGTTCCGCTTATGCATATACACAAAAATCGATCAGCCCGTATGTTGGCTTTCTTGTCGGCTGGGCCATTCTAATGGATTACTTGTTTATCCCAATGGTGAACTATTTACTATTTGGTTTGTTCTTTTCTGCAGCTTTTCCAAGTGTTCCGAATTATGTATGGGTGCTAGGGCTGCTTACGTTAGTTACTGTCATTAACGTAAGAGGCGTAAAGCTGGCGACAAAGGCTAATGCTTTTATCACGATTTTTGCTGTAACATTTATCATTCTGTTTGTAGGCTTGTCTATTAAAGAGATTTTAAGCGGGACAGGCACAGGCACCCTTTTATCTTTGAAACCGTTTTATAATTCTGAAGAACCGATCTCATTTATTGTCACAGGGGCTGCTCTTTTATGTTTTTCATTTCTTGGATTTGATTCAGCTACAGCGTTCGCAGAGGAAACAGTTCAGCCAGAGAAAACAATTCCGCGTGCTGTGTTTATTATTACGCTCGTCGGAGGAGCCGTCTTTATTACTGTTTCTTACTTTGCTCAAAACGTCTGGCCGTCATATAACACATTTACAAACCCCGATTCTGCCGCTCATGAGATTATTACATTAGTCGGCGGTAAAACCTTTGCGTCCGCTTTTCTTGCAGTTTATGCGGTTACTGCATTCGGCTCCGCCATGTCTTCACAGGCAAGTGCTTCCCGCGTCCTGTATGCGATGGGCCGGGATGGTCAGCTCCCTAAAAAGTTCTTTAGCACTTTACATTCGAAATATAACACCCCTGTCAATAACATCTTATTGATTAGTGCAATTTCATTGCTTGCCTTGTTTTTGAGCTTATCGCTCGTTGCTTCATTTATTAATTTTGGCGCCTTTCTTGCATTTACAAGTGTGAACATCGCTGTAATTGCTTATTATTTTATTCGGAAAAAACAACGTTCTTTAAAAGGGACATTGCTTTATTTAATCATTCCCGCTATTGGAGCGCTGCTTGATTTGTGGCTGCTTATTAATCTGGATACTTATTCAAAAATACTTGGAGGAATTTGGTTTGCGCTCGGCTTCATCTACTTACTCGTTCTCACAAAAGGGCTTAGACAGAAGCCGCCTGAAATGGATTTATCAGCTTAATAGTTAAAAATAAAGGAGAAAAACAATGACAAAAGCAGATGTAATTATAATCAGTGATGCCGTTTTTACTGGATTAAAGGACAAACCGGAGCCTTTAGCTGTTGCTGTAAAGGATCATAAAATTTTGGCAGTCGATCTAAAAGAAAAGATAGCTAATTTTAAAGACGAACAAACAAAAGTGATAGATGTCGGCAATAAACTCGTTATGCCGGGCTTTCATGATGCACATTTGCATATCATGCTCGGCAGCTTATTCAGCCATTACTGTGTATCTTTGGCAGATGTGAAATCAGCTGAGGAGGCCGCTTCTGTAGTAAGAGAATATGCTGAAAGTCAGCCTGATCGCCCCTGGATTATTGGTACTGGCTGGGATCACACAGCATGGGATCAAAAGGAGTTTCCAGATCGCTGGGTATTAGACCAGGAGTTTCCTCATCGCCCTGTGATGCTGCTGCATGCGGAAGGGCACTACGGATGGGTGAACTCAAAGGCTCTTGAAATTGCGGGGATCACAAGAGAGACGAAAAATCCTGAATATGGGATTATTTATAAAGACGGTAACGGAGAGCCTACTGGTATTTTAATTGAAACAGCGATTGCTTTAGCAGCTGACTTTGCCTATGATTTTCCAAAAGGGCAGCTCCGGGACATGGTGGACCAGTTCTTGCAGCATGCGGCAAAGCTTGGTGTAACATCTGTCAATGATTTATATGCGAGCCGTGCACATGAAAAACTGGAAGCTTATTCTGTTTATAAGGAGTTTGAAGAGGAAGGGAAGTTATCCTGCCGGTTCCATCTTTATCCGCCGTTGAATGGAGATCTGGAACAAGCGAAGAAACTTAGAGAACAATATTCCTCGGATAAGCTTCGATTAGCAGGGTTAAAACAATTCATTGATGGAGTAGTCACGGGTTATACAGCCTATATGCTGGATCCTTATACAGACAAGCCAGAGACAAAGGGAGAGACCGCCTACACTGCTGAGCAACTGGAGGTGTGGGTAACAGAAGCCGATAAAGAAGGTTTTCAAATTCGTTTTCACACGATTGGCGACGGCGCCGTTCGTCTCGGATTGGACTTATATGAAAAGGCCCAGCAAGTGAATGGCCGGCGTGATGCCCGTCACGCTCTTGAGCATATTGAAGTCATTGCACCGGAAGATATCACGCGCTTTAAAGAGCTAGGCGTTATGCCTTCCATTCAGCCTTATCATATGGCTTTGATGCCAAGAGAAAGTCATACAACTCGTGTAGGGGAAGAAAAGCAGCCGTACATTTATCCAAATGCCTCTTTACTGAGATCAGGCGCTGAAGTGTCCTACAGCAGTGATTATCCGATCGTTCCTCTTGAACCGATGATTGAAATTTATCATGCAGTGACAAGAAAAGACTTCACGCTCAATGAGACATGGAATGAGCAAGAACGGGTAACGTTGGCTGAAGCTTTAAAGGCTTATACTTCAGGTTCCGCCTATAGTGTGTTTCGAGAGAATGAGCTCGGTACGATTGAAACAAACAAACTCGCTGATCTGATCGTATTGGATCGAAATTTATTTGAAGTGCCTCAACAGGAAATTCTTGAAACAGAAGTAGAGATTACATTTATGAATGGTGAAATTGTGTGGGAAAAAACATCTGTAGCTGTTTCAAAGTAATTGAGAAGGATGAAAAGGGAAGCAAGCAGCGGTTTTAAAAATGAATAAACGGCTGCTTGCCATACGTCAAACTCCTAAATAAAAAAGCATCACCGGGATGGTTGCAATACTTAATAGCGTTGTCACGAGCGTGGTAAATGAAACGAGGTCAGGTTCTGTGCCGAATTGGATAGCAAACATTGTCGTGTTAGCCGCGGCTGGCATGGCAGCTTGCAAGATTAAGACATCTTTTAACAGCTCGTTAACAGGCATAAAAGCGGCAATGGCAACTGCAAGGACAGGTGAGGCAAACAGCCGAATGAGCGTAACGGCAGAAACATACCGATAAGCCACTCTTTTTCTAGCAATAACAGCAAGCTGCATCCCGAGGACAAGCATCACTGTTGGGATGGAAGCATCTGCAATTAAACTGATCGCTTCCATAAATGTTTTCGGAATATGTATAGATAAGAGCTGTAAGGCAACACCAGCCAGTGCGCCGTGAATAACAGGCATGCGGATGACACGTTTGAGCGAGTCCGTTAAAGAGGCTTCTTCTTGCCCGCCAATCGATGCGAAAAAGAGTCCGATCGTGTTCATCAGAAACGATTGAAATACCATCATAATGACGGCATAATCAAAGCCCGCTGCTCCGAAGGCAAAAAGAACAACGGGCGCCCCGTAATTTCCGCTGTTCATGAAAGCACCGCCGAGCATCATAGCTGACATTTGTGGTTTTGATGCTTTCATCAAGTAGCCCGTCAGGCCAACGATCAACACAAGCCCGAAACAAAGGACGAGACAAAACCAAATAATATAGAAGTACTCCATCGTTAGCTCATTCGTATAAAAGGTTCGGAAAGCTAAGAACGGCGACATAATATAAAGGGCAGCCATTGAAATGGAGCGAATGTCGAACCCGATTATTTTTTGGCCAAGGAAGCCGGTAAAAAAGATCATAAAGGCTGGCAATACAATCATCAGTAATTCCACTAATAAGTCATCTCCGTCTAGTCAGCATTTTCTTCATCGTAACAGAAACAGCTAGTTCAGACTAGATTCATAGAAAAGAAAGAATGAGAAGATCTTATGAACCTTAGGAAACGTAAACAAAGCTGTTAAAACGACGAACAACAGGTGAAACGCATAAGTACGTTGAAATAAAAAAGCCAGGCGGCTCCATTGTGCAAGGAGATGCCCAGCTTGTATCAGCTAGCTTCTTTTTCAAACAATCCCTTGATCGAGCATGGCATCGGCTACTTTTACAAATCCAGCGATGTTTGCTCCGATGACAAAGTTGCCCTCATAACCAAATTCGGCAGCTGCTTCGACGCAGCTGTTGTAAATATTTTTCATGATCATGTGAAGCTTTTGATCCACGTCTTCAAATGACCATGGCATGCGCGAGCTATTTTGTGCCATTTCAAGTGCAGAGACGGCAACACCGCCGGCATTAGCCGCTTTTGCAGGGGCAAAGAGAATTCCTTTTTCTAAGAAGACGTCTATCGCTTCGAGTGTGGATGGCATATTTGCTCCTTCTCCCACTGCTTTTACTCCGTTTCCGACGAGCATGCGGGCTGCATCTCCGTTAATTTCGTTTTGAGTCGCGCAAGGAAGGGCGATGTCACAAGGGATTCTCCAGATGCCTGAGCAGCCTTCTACATATTCGGCTTGCGGATGTTCATTGACATATTCACTAATCCGTTTTCTTTCTTGTTCTTTAAGACGTTTGACAGTGGCCAGATTGATCCCATTTGGATCGAAAATATAGCCGTTAGAATCACTGCAGGCGATGACTTTCGCTCCAAGCTGTGTTGCTTTTTCGATGGCGTAGATAGAGACGTTTCCTGAACCGGATACAACGACCTTGCTGCCGTTAAAGGTTAGGTCATTATCTTTCAACATTTCTTCTACGAAATACACCGCACCGTAACCTGTTGCTTCTTTTCTTGCTAAGCTGCCGCCGTAGCTGACGCCTTTTCCAGTAATGACGCCGGCATGATAAGCATTTTGCAGACGTTTGTATTGTCCGAACATAAAGCCGATTTCACGGGCGCCGACACCAATGTCGCCGGCAGGTACGTCTGTATCTGGACCGATGTGGTTAGCGAGTTCTGTCATAAAGCTTTGTGTAAAACGCATCACTTCGCCATCTGATTTACCTTTCGGATCAAAGTCCGATCCGCCTTTCCCGCCGCCGATCGGCTGACCTGTTAGGGAATTTTTAAAAATTTGTTCAAAACCTAAAAATTTGATAATACTTGCGTTAACAGAAGGATGAAAGCGAAGGCCGCCTTTATATGGCCCGAGGGCACTGCTATATTGAACACGATAGCCGCGGTTGACATGAACTTTTCCTTCATCATCAACCCATGGCACACGGAACGTGATCATGCGCTCTGGCTCAACGATCCGTTCTAAAATGCCGTATTGCATATATTTTGGATATTTAGCAAACACAGGTACGAGTGAATCAAAGATTTCTTTTACAGCTTGATGAAATTCATCTTCGCTTGGGTTTCGTCTTTGAACGGCATTGTATACACCGTTTACATAGTCTTTTGCAATTTGCATACTTTTATTGGCTGTCTCTTGTGTGAATGCCATTTTCATCTCTCCCACCCGTTTAAAGAATTTTTTGAATAGTTAATATTATCTCCACCATTTATCTTACGGCATACTAAATTATATCGTCAATGCCATTAATATATGCAATTAATGCCGAATTGAGATGAAATAAAAAGAAGCTGCCTCATAAAGGTTTGACACCTTAGTTTTGAGGCAGCTTCTTTGCGGGATTCCGTATTTTACTTTTGAGTAAAGAAATCATTAATCGAACAGGCCAAGCATGTTAATAAAAACAATGATAATGGTTAGCGGCACGAGCCATTTCATCAGCAGGAGCCACGTAGAATATGGTCCTAAACCGAATCGGCGGCCGAGCATAAACTCTTCTTTAACAAGTTCGCGGTTCATTCGCCAGGAGATAAATAAGGCGATTAATAAATTCCCCAGCGGCAGAAGAATATTGCTTACGAGATAATCAGTCGCATCAAAAACCGTTTTGTTTAAAAACTGGACATCCGCAAGCAGGCTGGATGAAAGGGCTGCTGGAATACCGGCGAAAAAAACGATCGTGCCGGCAATGACAGCGAGTTTCTTTCTTGAAGAACCGTTTTTCAAAAAAGCAGCTACGATAATTTCCAATAGGCTGAACGAGGAGGTTAAGGTAGCAAATAAAAACAGTACAAGAAAGACAAGCAAAAATAGTTCTCCAAAGGGCATTTGCGAAAATACCGAAGGCAGTACAATAAATAACAATCCGGGGCCTTCTGCAGGTTCAAAACCAAATGCGAAAACAACTGGAAAAATGGCTAAGCCGGCAAGAACAGAAACAAAAATATTCATCAGTGCAACAGAACCGGCAGACACGGGAATGCTGACATCTTTATTTAAATAAGAACTGTATGTCACCATACAGGAGAACCCAACAGCTAGTGAAAAAAATGACTGTCCGAGTGCATACAGAACCGCTTCCGCTGTCATTTTGGAAAAGTCAGGTTTCAGAAAAAAGCGCACGCCTTCCATCGCGCCGTCTAGTGTTAATGAACGAAATACAAGGACGATAAAAAACAAGAACAAAAGCGGCATCATATATTTACTTGCTTTTTCAATGCCGTTTTGTACACCAGAAGCAATGACAATGATGTTAATGATCAAAAAAGCAGCAAGACCGCCGATCGTAATAGAAGGAGAGCTGATTGTTTGTCCGAACAAAGTGCCGTAGTCTGCTCCTTCATTAATCACTTGGCCGCCGAGTGCCATTACTGTGTAAATAAGTACCCATCCTCCTACTACGCTGTAAAAGGAGAGCAAAAGAAAGCATCCGGCAACACCTAGTTTACCAGTGATTGTCCAGAAGCTGTCAGGAGCAAGTTTTTTATATGAACTTACCGCTTCCTTACCGGAGCCGCGGCCGATAATAAACTCGGAAATCAGCATCGGCAATCCAATTAATAAAGTAAATAAAATAAACAATAAAAGGAAGGCGCCGCCCCCGCTTTGCCCGGTTACATAAGGGAACTTCCAAATGGCGCCGAGTCCAATCGCTGCCCCGGCTGAAGATAAAATAAAGCCGAGACGGGACGACCATTGTTCTTTTTTCTCCATAAACATATTCACCTTTTCTCTATTAAAAAGTCAGAGCTTCGTGCGTAAATCCCACAGTTCCGGAAAAAAGCGATGATCAAGCACGTTCTGTAAATATTGTACACCTGATGAGCCGCCTGTACCCCTCTTAAATCCAATAATTCTTTCAACTGTTTTCATATGGCGAAAGCGCCATTGCTGAAGCCAGTCTTCTATGTCGATCAGTTTTTCAGCCAATTGATACAAGTCCCAATAAGTTTTCACATCATTGTATACGTTCAGCCAAGCGGCTTCAACTGTTGGGTCCCCTGTATAGGTGATAGAGTAATCACGTTTGAGTAAATCGGGATTGATCCGAAAGCCGGCGCGGGAAAGGGCTTCGATGGCGGCATCGTAAATGCTTGGTGAACGATAATCCTTTTCTAATATAGCATGAAGTGCAGGGTCTTTCTGATAAATTGTTAAAATATGAGGTGTTTTATAGCCAAGTAGAAATTCAATCTGTCTATGCTGATAAGACTGGAATCCGGAAGCCTGCCCCAGTTTGCCGCGGAATTCCATATACTCAGAAGGGGTCATGGTAGATAGGACATCCCAAGCTTGAATGATTTGAGTTTGGATTTTTGACACGCGTGCCAGCATTTTAAAGGCTGGCTGAAGCTCATTTTTTTGAATGGAGGAAACGGCGCTTTTCATTTCATGAATAATCAGCTTCATCCATAACTCGCTTACATGATGGATAATAATAAACAGCATTTCGTCATGGTGATCAGATAAGCGCTGCTGGGAAGAAAGAAGTTGATCTAATTTCAAGTATTCTCCGTAGGTCATGTGATGAGTGAAATCTGTATGAATGGATGTTTCTTTTGAGGAGTTCTTTTTTTGGGCTGTCATATTTGATCTTCCTTTCCTAGTTATTGGAGAGCGGACGGAGCACAGCGCGGACAGGACTCCCATCAGCTCCTTCAATGGCTAAGGGCAGGGCAATGAGTTCGTAGTCACCGGGCGCCGCGTGATCAAGCACGATATTTTCCAAAATGTGAATGTTATTTTTGTGGAGGGAGTGGTGCACTGCCATCTCTTTGCTTTCGAGCAAATCAACAGAAGGTACGTCCACACCGATTAAGCAAATACCGCTTTCTTTGAGAAATGGACCGATATCTGGACGAAAAGGCATTGTCTTCTTCGGAAATAGGTGAGGCTGACTTGCAGAGACTGTTTTGAAAAGCAGCCGTTCGGTTCCCTCTAAGTGAAATTCTTTTAGCTGCTTCGTCCCAATTTCTTCGAAGTGGGAGACATCGATGACTCGGGCCTTGCCGATAAACACATCTAAATCAAGTTCAAGCACGGTTTTACCTTCGGAGTCAAAGTGAAAGGGAGCATCAATGTGTGTACCTGTATGCAGACTCGTTGTCATTTGACCAATGTTGACAGATCCGGTTTGTTTCTTTGTAAAAGATAGTTTGTAAGAAAAGAGAATATCACCAGGCCAGTGGGCAATCCGGCTGTTCAGCGGCTGAGAAATATCAATCCATTTTGATTTCATTATCACTGTCACATCCTGATTTGTATATTTGATAACCTTTTGATTAACTAAAGATACCAATATAAATTTATCAAAGAAAACTGTTTTCATTCCTCTTTTATAGTATAATGGATTATTGATTATCGCAAAAAGGCAGGGTTTTATTATGGATAAAAATGTGAAAATAAGCCCTTTTACACGGGAGAAAGAGTATAAAGACCGCGGCAGACTGCTTGTCAAGTGTCCGGATCGTCCGGGGATTGTTGCTGCCATTTCCAAGTTTTTAGCTGACCATCAGGCGAATATTATTGAGTCGAGCCAGTATTCCAATGACCCAGAAGGCGGGACGTTTTTTATCCGCATCGAATTCGACTGTCCGCAGTTAGTAGAGAAACAAGCGGCGATGGAAGCGGATTTTAAAGAGTTGGCAGATACATTTTCTATGGATTATCAATTTACCTATGCAGAAGATCGAAAGCGGACGGCTATCTTTGTTTCAAAGGAGCCCCATTGCTTGCTTGAGCTGCTATGGGAATGGCAAAGCGGCGACTTGCCGACAGACATTGCGCTTGTCGTCAGCAATCACGAGGATGCGAGAGGGATGGTAGAATCACTGGGCATCCCATTCTATTATATCCCCGCTAATAAAGACATTCGCAAACAAGTAGAACAGGAACAGATCGCTCTGTTAAAAGAGCATGATATTGATTTGATTGTTCTTGCCCGCTATATGCAGATTTTAACGTCTGATTTTGTCAGTGCGTTTCCAAATCAAATTATTAACATTCATCATTCCTTCCTTCCGGCGTTTATCGGTGCCCGTCCGTACGAGCGTGCTCATAGCCGCGGGGTGAAGCTGATTGGTGCAACGTCGCATTATGTGACAAATGATCTCGACGAAGGTCCGATTATTGAACAAGATATCGAACGGGTAAACCACCGGGACGATGTGATGGATTTAAAGAAAATCGGCCGCTCCATTGAACGCCGTGTACTTGCAAGAGCGGTCAAGTGGCACTTAGAAGATCGTGTGATCGTTCACGAAAATAAAACCATTGTGTTTCAATAAAAAAAGCTGCTTTGGACGAGCTGATACTGCAGACAATATGCAGTACGCTCGATCTAAGGCGGCTTATTTTTTTAGCTATGTTAATGACTGACTATTGTTGATTTTGCCCCTCTGTTGACTGGAGAAGAAAGCGAGTGCACTCAGCAGGGAAGTTTAATAAAGCTTACTTTTTAATATTCTTCTTGCCTCATAGAAGAGGTAATTGACGAATAAATAATGAATTGATATAGTAGTAAATAATTTTCAGAATACTTTTGTAGCCGAGAGGAGCAAAGACAGATGAGTATAGTTGAGACAGAGAAAGGGTATTTTGGACAGTTTGGAGGAAGCTTCGTACCACCAGAATTGAAGGAAGCGTTAGACTATTTAGCTGCACAGTTTGAACAATATAAAGATGATCCGGAGTTTGTAAAAGAATATAATTATTATCTGAAAGAATATGTCGGCCGTGAAAATCCGTTAACGTATGCGAGTCAATTAACGGAGCAGCTCGGCGGTGCTAAAATATATTTAAAGCGGGAAGATTTGAATCATACCGGCTCTCACAAAATTAATAACGTTATCGGGCAAATTTTGCTGGCGAAAAAGATGGGAGCTAAGCGAGTCATTGCTGAAACAGGTGCTGGACAGCATGGGGTAGCAACAGCAACTGCGTGTGCGATGTTTGGCATGGACTGCGTCGTATATATGGGAGCGGAAGATACTCGCCGTCAGGCACTGAATGTTTTCCGGATGGAGCTTTTAGGAGCAGAAGTTGTAGCTGTTGAAAGCGGACAAGGGCGCCTGAAGGATGCTGTTGATGCAGCGCTTAACGATTACGTAGCCAACTACAAAAATACATTTTATTTACTCGGTTCAGCAGTAGGACCCCACCCGTACCCAACGATGGTCAAACATTTTCACGCGGTCATTAGTGAGGAGTCGAAACGGCAGATTCTTGAAAAAGAAGGCCGTCTTCCGGATGCAGTATTCGCCTGTGTCGGCGGCGGGAGCAATGCGATCGGTGCATTCGCTCATTATATTGATGAGCCGTCTGTCCGTCTAATTGGTGCAGAGCCAGAACAAGCGGCTACCCTAACAAAAGGAAAGCCGGCTACTTTGCACGGATTTAAATGTTTCGTGTTGATGGACGAAGAAGGCAATCCGCTGCCAACTTATTCTATTGCTGCAGGACTTGACTATCCGGGGGTAGGTCCTGAACATAGTTATTTGAAAGAAATCGGGCGTGCTGAATATTATATGGTGACGAATGAAGAAGTACTCGAAGCTTTTCAAACGCTCTCGCGTACAGAAGGGATTATCCCAGCCCTTGAAAGCGCCCATGCTGTTGCACAGGCGATCAAAATGGCGCCTGCTATGGGAAAAGATCAAATCATCATCGTAAACATTTCAGGCCGCGGTGATAAAGATGTTGAACAAGTATTTGAAATGATGAAGAAATAAGAAGCAAGTAGACATTTGTCTAATAGGCTGAAACCGGCGCTTTATACGCCGGTTTTTTTGTTCTGTTAGATGATGTGTTTCTCATGCGCAAAGCAAACTCTATGCTATTTCGGCCCTTTAAGCCATTTCCGATGAGCCCACAAGCTGGATACATAATAGAGGAAGCTGATGAAGGCGAGCACTCCGCTGCCATAAAGCCAAAGTTCTTGTTCGAGGAAAAACGTACTAGCCATCAAGAATAGACTAATGACGATGAAAAGGAGTGCATCTCTTGTTTTAGACAATAAAAACGCTTGTTCAAGCTGCCGCTGCCCATGCCTCTGCCGCCATTCCCGGTATTTTCGCGGTTCGTCCAGTGTTTGTTCAATTTGGCGGGGAATGGATAACAAGGGACGGATGGATCGTATGAGTAAATGTAAGATCGTCCGATTGGAAGCAGATCCTGGTTCGGGATTCTCTTTCAACCATTTAAAAATGAGCGGTTTGCTGACTTCAAGCAAGTCAATATCGGGGTCAAGGATATATAAAATACCAATAAATATGGAAGCAGCCCGTCCAAAAAAGGCGAATTCGCTCGGCAGCTGGATGGGTTGTTCTTTGATGATCGTTTCCACATCTGACAATAGCTGTTCCATTAAAAAGTCATCGGCCATTGTAAAATGATGTTCGGTGTAGGTAGTGACAAGTGTACGAATGATTTGTTTTAAACGTTCTTTATCCGCATCTGGAAGTAAAAAGTGCAGACGTTCGAGAGAGGATACAACTTGATCGTAATCTCCTATAAGAATGCCTTCTACACCCTGTCGAATAGAGGCAGCATCGCTTTTTCTAATGTAACTAACCATTCCGAAGTCGATAAGGGTGATCGTTCCATCCTTTTTTACTAAAATGTTTCCCGGGTGTGGATCAGCGTGAAACTTTCCCTCTTGAAGCAGCTGTTCTAAAAACATTTCCATTAATCGAGCAGCAAGGTCGCGGCGATTAATGCCATTCTCCTGAAGAAACTTCAAGTCCGTCACACGGGCGCCTTCTACCCATTCCATAACGAGTACTTTCTCCGTTGAATATTCCTCATAGTAAACGGGAATATCTACTTTTTCGAATGCTTCATATCGTTTTGTGAAATAAAGGCCATTTTCTAGTTCTTTTAGGAAGTCTAATTCTTCCCCCACGGTTTCTTTTATCTCTTGATACAATGTCGGCAAATCTATTTGTTTACCGAACGGGGTCAAGAATCTTGCAAGCCACATTACAATTCGAATCGCTTTAAAGTCCGTGGAGATGATCTGTTGAATGCCTGGCCGCTGGATTTTTACGGCTACTGTCTTTGCATCGGGCAGAACGGCTTTGTATACTTGTCCTATAGAAGCTGATGCAATCGGGTGTTCGCTAATTTTTTGGAGAACGGCATCGTACGGCTTGCCCCACTCTTTTTCTAAGATGTTTTTGACTGCTGCCCACGAGACGCTGGGGACCCGGTCAATCAAGTCTTCTAGTTCCTTAATAAAGATGGGCGGCATAATATCTGCTCGTGTACTTAAAAATTGGCCGAGTTTAATGAGCAAACCATCTAAACGCAAGGCGGTCCGCCGATACTCCGATGCCTGGCGTTTCAATAAATCTTCCCATTTTTTCGTGGTTTGCTTTGTCCACTTTCCGCGGTGCTTTTTATGAAAAAAAGTTATTTGTAAAAAGAACCTTACTGACATCGTCACAATAATAAACATTCGGTAAAGAGCAAAGTTTTTCACAAATCTTCTTCCTTTCCGGATGCAGGATTTATTTTCATTCTAAAACAACGGTCTGCTTTCTGTACAATCAGTGATGCGTCAAATATAGTACCAGGGATTACCATCTAATTTTAGTACCAAGTCATAAATTGATTGACAACTGTGAAAATAAAGTGTTACGATTAGGCCTGTTGAAAGCAGAATTTAAGTCAGCTAATGACAGATGATTATTTAACATTTAGAAAAGAGGGAAGGTATATTGAAAGAGCTCCAGTCATTTGCTTGGTATGCCGCTCGTGTAGCGCCGCATCTTCCTAAAAAGGCATTTCAACCAGCTCCAGAACGATTGTGGGGAGGTTTGGCCTATCTGATTGTTGTCGTATCTGGGATATTAACCATTAGTTTAACCGATTTTAATATATGGATAAACTCTATCATTGCTATCGTATTAGGCACATCTTTTGCAGCGATGGGCTTTCTTGGCCATGAAATTCTGCATGGAACAGTCGTAAGGAAAGCATGGCTTCGCGAATTAACGGGAGGAATCGCTTTTTTCCCTTTAAGTGTCGGTCCAAAGCTGTGGATTAAGTGGCACAATGTGACGCATCATCGTCATACACAGGATGAGGAGAATGATCCAGATGCCTGGCCGACGGTTGAGCGGTTTTCAAAGGCTAAAGTGTTTAAGCCTTTTTATCAGCTTCCATTTTCTGTACGTGGATGTTTAGAGATGGCTTTTTTAGCGATTACCTTTACAATTCATTCTTCGCGTATGTTTAAACGTTTTATAAAAGAATTTCAGCAAGAAAAGCGCCCGTCTGTCTGGTTCCAATTACTTTTTCCGTGGACGGTATGGATCAGTCTGCTCGTTTTGATTGGACCTTTGAAATGGACATTTGCGTTTTTGATTCCGCTGTTAATTGGGAACTTTATTGTCATGGCTTATATTGCCACGAACCATCGGTTAAATCCACTTGTGCCTGTCAATGATCCGCTTGCTAACAGCCTGACGGTAACGGTACCTAAATGGGTGGACGTGCTTCACTTTAATTTCTCATATCATACCGAGCATCACTTATTCCCGGGAATGAGTTCTAAGTATTATCCGCTCGTGAAAGCTGAGATCAAAAAGCAATGGCCGGAACGATACCATGAGATGCCAATGACTCAAGCGCTTGCTGCCCTTTATAAAACACCACGTTTATACAGCGGTGAGACTCAAACAGAACTTGTTGATCCTTCGGCAGGAGAAACTTACGGCACACTTGGCCATGGGTTGAATCCAGCTGACATTAAGCCGAAAGAGGAAGGATCAGTTTTATTATCAGAAAAGAACGTTAAGCTCAATGAACGATTAATGAAATAAGACAAGCCGGGGCGTCCCATAAGGTTCTGACCTCACCTTCAATATATTATATGCAGTGGATGTTTATCCTTCTAAATATAAAGTATATTGTTGATGTGAGTCTGACACTTTAATTTGGGGCAGTCTCGGCTTTTTGTGATTATTTGGATATGTTAATATTGATTTTCGTTGGAGGTGATCGCTTTCTAGGGGTGATCCGAGAGCCTCCACGCCGCTATTGTTCCTTCCGCTCCAATCAACAATAGTCATGAACATAGCCTTATCATGATTTAAAGACGAATGAGAATAGGAGTACAGCGCTGATAGAGTGATACTATAATCGTAAAAAACAAAAGGGAGATGAAATAGATGAAAGGTAAAACGAATGCGGTGCGTATGCTCGATGCAGCGGGATTGCTGTACGACATGTACGCTTATGATCCAGCCGACGGCAAAATAGATGGTGTATCTGTGGCAGAGAAAATCGGAAAAAATGAAGATAGTGTGTTTAAAACACTCGTAACGATGAGTGCGGACAAACAAATTTATGTGTTTGTTATTCCTGTAGCAGCAGAACTTGATTTAAAGAAGGCAGCCAAAGCAGCAGGGCAAAAGAAGCTAGATATGCTTCCTGTAAAAGATATTCAAAAGTATACAGGCTACATAAGAGGCGGCTGTTCGCCGATCGGTATGAAAAAAGAGTATCCAACATTCCTTGATCCTCGAACCATTTCCCAGGAAACGCTGATTGTCAGTGCGGGAAAAATCGGCCGGCAAATCGAATTAAAAACAGCCGATTTGATTACAATTACACATGCAGTAACCGAACATGAAATCATCAAAGGATAGATGCTTCGAAAGCACGAACAATCGGTTTGAAATATCGCAGAACGCACTAGGAAAGTGAATAACAAGTAAAAAAACGCAACGGATTACCAGCTTGATGAAGGTCGTGTTTGAACTTCCTGTCCCGCTGCAAAAAGTCACATAGATCATGCCAGTTTGCATATAGTGATAAGAGGCCCACTTTTAAAACGAGATGCGAAGAGGTGTGAAAATGAGTGGAAATGTGATTCGCTATTTTACAAGAGGGAATACTGCAAAAGGATTATACAGTCTGCTTGATACGAATCTTCAAGGGATACAGCAGGTCTTTCTTGTAGACGGGGGGACACCAGCGGAGAAGAAAGCGTGTTTCCAGCAGCTCATAGATCTGATGCTGGCAAAAGGGATGGATATGGAGCTGCTGCATTGTCCGGGTGATCCTGATCAAGTAGAGGGGATCATTGCTATAGAAAAATCAGCGGCCATTTTAATGAAGCAGGCAGCACCAGCTGTTTCAGGTCCGCACGTACAATATGTGAAAATTCCAGGCAGAGCAGATATTCCAGCAGATAAGCGGCAAAAAGTTCTCCAATTAGCAGAGCAGGCGGAAGAGGCTCGGCAAAATGCCTACACGTGTTTTCAGCAAGCGCTAGTTGTCCATGATGAATGGGAGGCCATTTATATTAAACAGCTCGATAAGAGCAGAGCAAATGAGCTGAGTAATGAAATCATTGCTCAATTAATTCCTTCAGCAGCTGTGGGTAAAAAAGCAACGGTGAAACACCGGTTTCTAGGAGCGGCTACGCCGAAAGGAGCCGTAGATTTTGTAGGGAATTTAACAGACGGTCTCGCTAAAAGATATTTTATTAAAGGCCGTGCAGGAACAGGGAAATCGACCGTACTTAAAAAGATTGCTTCTGCCGCGGAAGAGAAAGGCTACGACATAGAAATTTATCATTGCGGTTTTGATCCGGCTAGTGTGGATATGGTCATTATCCGTGAGCTTGGCTTTGCTATTTTTGATAGTACTGCCCCCCATGAATATTTTCCAGAGAAAGCAACCGATAGCATTATTGATTTGTATCAGGAAATTATTAAAGCTGGCACCGATGAAAAATACGCGGCTGAAATTCAGGAGATTGCCGGCCGTTATAAGGCATTCATGAGCAGGGGAACTGCGTACTTAGCTGAAAGCAAACGCTGCAAAGAGGAAATGGCAGCGTGCTATCCGCAAGCGGCAGACCTTCAGACAATAAATCGCTTGTGTAATGAAATAATCGCGAGACTTTGAAAAATGTCACCAAACCAGCCCCTCTGGTTATCCGTGGGGCTGTTTTTTATTCTAGAAAAATAATAACTTACAGTTAGGTACGATAAATAATGAATAAATCTACTAAATTTTATATTCAGAATAGAGTTATAATTGGTATAGTATGAATAACGATTTACAAGAAGTAGGAGGAAAATGTTTTGGAGAAAAAAGAATTATTATTAGGAGCGGTTTTTTCCTATGATTTACGTATACCGCTTGCAAAAGGTGCAGGGGGAGAACGTTGATGTCAAAAAAACTTAATATGTTATTAGCTGTCGTTCCATTACTTGTTTTAGTGGCTGCTGCAGCGTCTTCTATTTTTTTCTGGAAAGCAGGTATGCTCATACCGCTGTTCGCGGGAATTGCAGCGACAGCTATTGTTGGATTAGTTATTGGGTTTAGGTGGAGAGAATTAGAAGGTTTCATGACGGAAGGTGTTTCGAAGGCATTGCCGGCAGTATTTATTTTGTTTATTATAGGGACTATTGTCGGGACTTGGATTATAAGTGGCGTTATTCCAACTTTAATCTATTATGGACTAGGTATCATTGATCCAAGAATCTTTTTGCCTACCGTTGTGCTTACGACAGGCATTGTCGCTATTACATTGGGCAGTTCTTTTACGTCAATCGCCACCATTGGCCTAGCATTTATGGCAATTGGCCAAAGTATGGGGTTTTCTCCTGCTGTCATTGCCGGCGGAATCATCTCAGGTGCTTATTTCGGGGACAAACTTTCCCCGCTGTCAGATACGACGAATGTGGCGCCTGCCATGGTCGAATCAGACTTATTTTCGCATGTCCGTCATATGCTTTGGGATACCATTCCCGCCTTTTTTATTACACTAGTTATTTTCTTTTTTATTGGGTTTGGCCATTCGAGAGATTTGACAGGAGCAGAAGGCATTCAAACGATCATGACCGGTTTACAAGATACATTTGTCATTCATCCTCTTCTGCTGTTTATGCCTGTCTTTACGATCTTTTTAATGTTAAAGCGTTATCCTGCTGTCCCTTCACTTGTCATTGTTAGTTTGCTGGGCGGTGTCATTGCTTTGACTGTTCAAGGAAATAGTTTATCTGAAGTGGTCAATGCTATGACTAGCGGATACAAGGCTGATACAGGTAATGCAACGATCGATTCACTGCTCAGCAGAGGCGGCATTGCATCCATGCTCAACACCATTGGTCTGATTATTATCGCGACTGCACTCGGCGGGATTTTAGAAGGAACGGGTATTTTTAAACGGATCATCAATACGATACTGACGAAAGCTCGCAGCACAGGATCTCTTATTTTATCCACGCTTGTTTCTTCACTCGTAATTGGCTTTGCGAGCGGGGCGCAATTTCTAGCAATCATCCTGCCAGCGCGCGCCTTTTTAAATGCGTATAAAGAGCGCGGACTGGATACAAAAAATTTATCGAGAAGTGTTGAAGCGGCGGGAACAGTAGGTATTAATCTTGTTCCATGGAGCGTTCCTGCTATATTTGCTGCGGATGTACTAGGGGTTAGCCCATTTGCTTTTATCCCTTATATTTTCTTTGCTTACCTTGTGTTAATCATTAATGTCCTATACGGGTATACAGGGATTTCAATGGCGAAAAAAGACTATGGCGTAAAAAAATATGAATCTACTACAAAGGAATTTGAACATCGAATTGACCAATTAGGGAGCTGAAAGCAAGTGGTAAAATTAGAAACGGTTATTAAAGTATTGGGGACAGCGCAGGACGGGGGAGTTCCGCAGCCTAACTGTTTCTGTCCTAACTGTAAGGATGCCTTAAAGAACCCGCTCAAAAAAAGATTGGCTGCATCGCTTGGCATTCTTTTACCTCAACTGAAGAAGTGGTATTTAATTGACGCGACACCAGACTTTAAAGATCAGTTGAATATGATCAATGCTGAACATCATGAACCACAGGAGTTAAGCGGCATCTTTTTAACCCATGCGCATATTGGCCACTATCCGGGTTTAATTTTTCTAGGCAAAGAAGCGATATCCGCTCAATCTCTTCCAGTTTTTACTGGTGAAAAGATGCACCACATGTTAAAAGAAAATGCGCCGTGGAATCAATTAATTGAACTGAATAATATTGAGATACACCCATTAGTGCCAAATCAAAACCCAACATTAAATGTTGATTTTGAGATCATGCCTATCAGTGTGCCTCATAGAAATGAATTATCAGAGACATTCGGGTTTATCATTAGCGGCCCTAACAAAAAAATTCTATATATTCCGGATATTGATCGATGGGAAGACTGGGAACACAGCATCGCCGAAATGGCTTCAACAGTTGACTACTGTTTACTGGATGCTACTTTTTATTCAGCGGATGAATTAAAACGATTGGGAAGAAACTACAAAGAAATTCCGCATCCATACATAGAAGAAACGATGGATTTATTGCAGGAAGTGGTGGATCAGAAGAAATGTGAAGTATATTTTTTGCACTTTAATCATACAAATCCAATAATAAATTCAGAAAGCCCTGAATATAAAAAGCTAGTCGAGCGAGGTTTCAAAGCGGCACGTGAAGGAATGGAATTTATATTATAAGGGGTATCAATAAAGAGTTCATTGATACAGAAAAGAACATTCCTATCAATGGCAAGTAACAGAGTATATTTCTGTTACTTGCCATTTTTGTTTAATTAGGCCATAAAAAACGGCCGATGAGCTGATCCACTTCTTCACTTTCATGCAGACCGCTATGGGTGATGCTCTGATCTGAAACAATTGCTTTTTGGAATTGGCGAGGTGGAACGATTTTCTCCAGACTGAGGGCGCTGTCGATGGAAACAAGCTGATCACCGGCACCGGCAATCGCCAGCACTTGTACATCTGATGGAAACAAATGCTTTTGTTTGAAAAGCTTTTGCAGTGCTGCTGAATGTGGCATTAAATCAGTGGCAGCTGCCCCGACGTTTCTTTTTAAGTAACTTTTATCTTTTAATCCAGAAAAAGGACTGCCGATGACGACTAATTTATTGATGAACGGATAGCCGGGTTTTCTTGTATATTCCTCAAGAAATTTAACAGACATGATGCCGCCCATCGAATGTCCGACTAGATTCACTTCTTCCAATTTGTATGTTTTATGCAGAGCATATAACGCCTTGGAGAGCCAGTATGATGTATCTTCAAAATTGGCCCGATTGTTTTCAAAAATGACTTGAACAAACAGACGTCCCCCCGCTGTAAAGTCAGCTGTTTCGTCAAAGAGAACCCGGCCATCGGCTGTTACGCGGCAGATCAGTCCTTTTTTTCCAAAGTGGTGAGTGTTCTCAAAACGTTCCAGCATGGATTGAAAAGAAGCAGCTGATCCTTTATATCCATGCACAAAAACAGTGACATTAGACGGGAGAACCGTTTTCTTAGAATGAGCTGTTTTTGCATTCCACAGGGAATCGGCACTTATATAAATGAGACTAAAAATGAGCAGAAAAGCCGGTATCAGTTTGTATAGCTTTCTCACAAGGTGCAGTCTCCTTTTTCGTTGATTTCTTTTTTGTCAGCTTTGTTCAATAGGCCGGTTGATTTTTCGTCCCAATCAACAATAATGACTAACATAGCCTTTTTGTATTATATAGTTTCTTTTATTTACAACAAGGCTATGCAAAGACTTTTGTTTATGTTCATTTATAATTTGATGGCAGCAGGAAAATGAGAATAGACGGTTAATATGACAAGCAGGAGGTGATTGTGTGCAAGAACGGGTCGGTGTGTGTGATCGGTGCGGAAAAGGACTATATTGTTTAGATGGATTTTTCAATGGAATAAAAGAAGGTGGAAAGATTTTTTGCTTCGAATGCGGGGAAAAAGAAGAGCAAGATGAACAGTGAAGAGAGCGTCTCAACATTATCACTCTTAGGAGCATCCGCTTTTTGTATAGTTCTTTGCACTTATCCGTTAATTGCCGTTTCAGGCGCTTCGCTTTCCGCGGGGCAAACGGTGAGCCTTTTCACCGCTAAAGCTCCTGCGGGGTCTCACCTGTTCGTCTTCTCCGCAGGAGTCTTCGCGCCTTCCACTACAATCAACTCAGTGAAAAATAATCGTCGGCACTTTATTAAAAAGTAATGAATTATTCACATTTTGTATGATGAAGTTACCGCATACTACTACCAGACAATTCATTCTGCTTATGAATATAGAAGATTTGACCCCCGGGCACCAACTCTCCCTCTCCTGCAGTTTTTAAACGTCTTTTGTGACCGCTTCTTTGATTTCACGGCGTTCTGCGTATAAATTCACAGCAATCGTTTTGATAATGCCGTACGTTGGGATGGCTAAAATAATACCCCAGATGCCAGCGATGTTACCTGCTGCCAGAATCAATGTAATGACCGTCAGCGGGTGAATATCAAGTGCTTTTCCCATAACGTTTGGCGAGATTAAGTTTGATTCAATCTGCTGGGCAATGAGCATAATAAGTGCAACCCAGACGGCCATTTGCGGGTCTTGAATCCAGGCAACAAATAGGGCTGGAATCACTGCCAGATAAGGGCCTAGAAACGGAATGATATTCGTGGCCATGCCGATAAGCGCTAGAATTAATGAATAATCTAAGTCGATAATTAAATAGCCGATGAACAGCATTGCACCGACGAGAAAGCTGACGAGAAGCTGTCCTTGAATATAGGCTTGCAGCGTTTCATCCAGGTCTTTTAATGTCCGGAGAACCCATTGTCTGCGGTGTCCTGAAAAGAAATTAGCGAGAAAAGGAGCAAACTTTTCTCTATCCTTCAGCATGTAAAACAAGAAAAATGGAACGAGTACCGTTAAGAATATAGCTTGCAGCAGCCCCTGAACAAAGTTAATCAGCCATGAGCCGAAAGACATTGCCCAGCTCTCTATATTTCCTTCTGCATCCTCTAAGGACTGAATCGCGAATGCAGGAAGCCGTTCTTTCTGATTCATTAAGTAATTGATTCCATCCTGAGCGGCCTGAATCATTTGTGGTGTGTTTTTCGCGAGCCTGGATCCCTGCTCGTTCACGATCGGTCCGATCATGGCGTATAAAACCCAAAAAACCACGATAAGCAAGACAAATACACTTAAAATAGATGCCCATCTTGGCAGTTTTTTTCCTTCAAGCCATTTGACAAGAGGACGGGTGACATAAAATAGTACGCCGGCAAGCAGGAGCGGCAGAAAGACCGTCTTTGCCACGATGACGAGCGGTAGAAAAATGTCATTTATTTCTCTAAAGAGTAAGATAATAATCAGGATGAGCACAATGGCCGCACCCATTTGAAACCATGTTTTATTCGTCAATCCATTCAACACTTCCTTCCGTCCATTGAAGCTGCTACTCACATTATACAAATAATTGCCGGAATAAAGAAATGATTCATACCAACAAAAGAAAGAGCTGTTCCAGCAAAGTAGGTTCTCCCGTCAAGGGATCTGTACTTCGCTTGGACAGCTCTGGTAAAATGTTTCATTAAAATAATAAATGGGCCATTCCTGCAATAATCGGCAGAGAGATGAGCGTTCTTAATAAGAAAATAAGAATCAGGTCTTTTATCGTTACTGGAATTTTCGTTCCAAGCAGAAGACCGCCGACTTCTGACATGTAAATTAACTGTGAAACGGAAAGGCTGGCAATGACAAAACGTGTTAACTCGCTTTCGATGCCTGTACCGATAATAGACGGTAAGAACATATCGGCAAATCCGACAGCAATCGTTTCAGATGCTTCTTTGGCAAACGGGATTTGCAGCAATTCTAACAATGGGATGAACGGCATGCCAAGCCACTGAAAGAATGGGGTTGTTTCCGCAATGATTAAAGCAACTGTACCAATAGCCATAACGACCGGAGCAACTCCAAGCCACATGTCGATCACATTTTGCATGCCGTCTTTTATGATAGCGGAAGGTTTGTTTTGTTCGGCTTGAATTACCGCCCGTTTCAGTCCATAGCTCAATGGTGTATAACCTTCGGGAATACTTTCATCATCGCTTTTTCTTGGTTCACCGCCGATGAATGTATCTGCCTTTTTAGAAAGAGGCGGGATGCGCGGCAAAATTAAAGCACATACAATACCAGCTAAAATAACTGTTCCGTAGAAGGGAAGGAAATAACGGGCTAGTCCCACTTGGTTAATGACGACTAAACAAAACGTGACCGAGACGACAGAAAACGTCGTACCGATAATAGCCGCTTCTTTTTTTGTGTAAAATCCTTCCTCATATTGCTTGCTCGTCAGCAATACACCGATTGTTCCATCTCCAAGCCAGGAAGCAAGACAGTCAACGGACGAACGGCCCGGCAATTTAAATAGCGGACGCATAATCTTTGTTAAAGAATAGCCAAAAAACTCTAATAATCCAAAGTTTAATAGCAGCGGCAATAGCAGGCCGGCAAATAAAAAAGTAGAAAACAAAATAGGGAGCAATGAATATAACAGCAGGCCGCCGGTGTTTTCTGAATGCACCCAGTCAGGCCCAAGTTTGTAAAGAGTCATGACAGCAAAGACAGCACCAATCACGCGTACAGACGCCCATATCGGAGCCACATCGAACAATGAGGCTAAAAATGGAGAATGACGAACAAATGCTGGCCGAAACGCTTTTACAAAAAGCGTACCTGCAGCTGCTAATATCACTAAATAAGTCATAATGGTTGGAATGGCAGCCCCGATCGCTGACTGTAAAGAGTTAGATAGAATAGCAATAGGAATCGTCAGCTCTCCATTGATCGGTATCGGTGTCATAAAGAAGAAAACCCCTATTAGGGATGGAATCACAAAACGTAAAATATTCGGCAAAGAGCTTTTAGTAGCAGAAGAAGTTTCCATTCAACACGTTTCCTTTCTGTATAAAAAACGAATATTTATTCACATACACTAAATTTAATACATAACCAATTAAAAATGCAACCCCTTTCATTATTATTCAAATATATAAAAAATTCGAATCTTTTTTAAGAATATATCATAAAAATCAAGTAATTAAAAGAGAACTATCTAAAAGTTAATAAGATTAAAATAATAATAAAAGGAAGTTGCATATTTAAAAACGAGTATTTTTAAATATGCAAAAATATCGATGGGAAATGAGCGGAACGATCAGTGCATACTGGGGTTTTTGATCAGCTTTCATCTAAATATGGAAAAGGGATGACCCGTGTTTGAGAAGAAAGACGGAAGACGATGTATAAAAATCACTCATCTACGAGGAGAAACTATGTTAAAATGATGGGAGGAAAAGTTTAAATAGATGCCAAGCACTGCTATTCAGCGATGATTTGGTATGTTAAAATAATTTTCAAAATTCAATTAAAGAAGGGGAACATTTTGAGTAAAGCTTTAACGAAAGTAAAAGTAGAAGATATTGTTATGGCAAGCCAAACGTTAAAAGATGTCGCGATCAAAACACCGCTTCAAAAAAATGAACTGCTTTCTGCTCGTTATGGGTGCAATATTTTCTTAAAACGAGAAGACTTGCAAGTGGTTCGTTCATTTAAACTGCGCGGTGCGTACAATTTCATCTACAACTTGCCAGATGAAGAGCGGAAAAAAGGAGTTGTCTGTGCAAGCGCCGGCAACCACGCACAGGGAGTCGCTTTTTCTTGTAAGCAGCTAGGCATAAAAGGGATCATCTTCATGCCGTCTACGACACCGCGGCAAAAAATTTCTCAAGTAGAACTGTTTGGGGGAGAAATGGTAGAAGTCATCTTAACGGGGGATACATTTGATGACTCGTATGAAGCTGCAATGGATTATTGTACGAAAGAAGGAATGGTATTCGTTCATCCATTCGATGCCTATCCTACTATCGCTGGGCAAGGAACAGTCGGGGTAGAAATTATGAATGAAACACCACAGCCGATTGATTATGTCTTTTGTTCCATCGGCGGCGGCGGGCTCGCAGCAGGTGTCGGTTCTTATATGAAAAGCATCAGCCCGCACACGCGCATAATTGGCGTTGAACCGGAAGGCGCTCCCGGCATGAAAACGTCATTGGCGAACGACAAAGTAACAGCTTTAGAATCGATCGATTCTTTTGTTGATGGCGCTGCGGTTAAGCAAGTAGGGAACCTTACGATGGAAGTGTGTAAGGAAGTGCTTGATGGTATCGTGATCGTGCCAGAAGGAAAGGTATGTACGACGATTTTAAAATTGTACAATGAGAATGCAATCATAGCGGAACCAGCTGGTGCTTTATCCATTGCAGCCCTGGATTTTTGCAAAGATGAAATTAAAGGGAAAAACGTAGTCTGCGTGATCAGCGGCGGCAACAACGACATCGACCGCATGCAGGAAATTAAAGAACGATCGCTCATTTATGAAGGGTTGAAGCACTATTTCATCGTTAACTTTCCACAACGTGCCGGCGCCTTGCGAGAGTTTATGCATGAAGTCCTTGGAAAGCAGGACGACATTACCCGTTTTGAATACACAAAACGCACGAACCGTGATGAAGGTCCAGTTCTCGTTGGCATTGAATTAAAATCAAAAGCAGACTATTTGCCGCTTATTCAGCGCATGCAGCAAAAGGGCTTCCCATACATTGAAATTAACAACGATCCGTTTTTATTTAACTTATTGATTTAACCCCAAAGCGCCAGCCCTTTACTAGGCTGGCGCTTTGGTTTTTATATTTCGCTTACTTTGTCGTTGTCCCAGCGGTATAGCCAGAACCGCTCGAATTTAATGCGCTGAACGGTCGCTTCATCATTCTGATCGAGGAGGTTTTTCATTTCTTTCAGCATCCAGGCAGTTTGGGAAATGTGCGCGCGCAGAGCGGCCATTTTTTGTTCAAAAACGCTTGAAATGTCATAGGTGAGATCCGGTTGTCCAAGATCGGAGTCCGTATTGGAAGCAAAGGCAACGAGATGCAGTTTCGGACGTTTTTCTTCTGGAAGACGGCGGATGGCCCGGACAACCGCACGGGCAGTTGCTTCGTGGTCGGGATGGACAGAGAACCCTGGGTAAAAGCTGATAACGAGAGACGGCTTTAATTCATCGAGCAGATCGGATACGAGATCAGCCATTTTGCCGTCATCTTCGAATTCGAGTGTTTTATCACGCAAACCCATCATGCGCAAGTCTTTAATGCCAATGGCTTCTGACGCTTTCTTCAATTCCGCTTTGCGGACATCTGGAAGTGACTCTCGGTTAGTAAATGGCGGATTACCCAAGTTCCGTCCCATTTCTCCCAGTGTCAGACAAGCGTATGTAACCGGCGTTCCTCTTTGCGTGTGAATGGCAATGGTACCGGATACACCGAATGCTTCATCATCTGGATGCGGAAAAATAACGAGTACGTGCTGCTCTTTTTCAATTTCCGTTAACATATGCAAGGCCTCCTTTAGCTGGTTACTTAAACGGCTCTTCGCCTATTTGTAAAGCCACTGCGAGCTTTCCTTCAAAATCGTGGCCCGCTAGAAGCAGTCGGCCTTTTTCATCAAAACCAAAGTGTGTCAAACCTTCAGCATATACCCAGCCAATGCCGAGCTTCAAGCCGACACGGTACGGACCTTCTCCAACTATTTTTCCATGCTCATAGGAAAGTTTCGCATTGCGAATGTAGGCACCTGCTGAAAAAAACTTTTCGTTAAAGTGGGAAGCATATGCTCCATTCGTTGTTTCCATGTGAATGTATACTTCTTTATTAGCAAAGTGATTAATGGATTCTTGGACTTTTTCCACGATAATCGGTTCCACGTTTCTCCACCTCCATACTGATATTAAATATTTTACAAGAAATGAGCAGGGATTGCGAAAAAGAAAAATGAGTCTAAAAGAGGCTGACACTTTGAGTCAGCCTCGTTATGTTAGTTTTTGAATTGATTAAACGCCCCGTGCATGACCGGTCCAACGTAGGCATTCAACTTAAAGCCATGGCGAATCGCTGCGTTGACAAATTCTTTCGCATGAGACACAGCTGTTTTAACATCTTGTCCTTTTGCTAGATTTGCTGTAATGGCAGCAGCGAACGTACAGCCCGCTCCGTGGTTGTAAGTCGTTTTTACTTTTTCTGCTTCAAGTACAGTGAATTCACTTCCGTCATAAAACACGTCGACGGCCTTTTCATGCTCAAGCTGTTTGCCGCCTTTGACGACAACATTTTTAGCACCTAGATCATGAATTTTTTTGGCTGCTTCTTTCATTTGATCTATTGTGCGGATAGGTCCAAGACCAGAAAGCTGTCCTGCTTCAAATAAGTTTGGAGTGACTACCGTTGCGATCGGAAGCAGGAATTCACGCATAGCGACCGGTGCTTCAGGATTTAACACTTCGTCTTCCCCTTTACACACCATTACTGGATCGATGACAACTTTATCTAATCCATTTGATTTGATGTGTTTGGCTGCTATTTCAATAATTTCAGCTGTTGCAAGCATTCCTGTTTTTACAGCGTCAATGCCGACAGACATTGCGGTTTTTAATTGGGCCTCCAATGTATCAATGGATAGAGGGTGTACTCCGTGGCTCCAGTGATTATCGGGATCCATTGTAACAATTGTTGTTAAAGCGGTCATTCCATAAACGCCGTGCTCCTGGAATGTTTTTAAATCCGCTTGAATGCCGGCACCGCCGCTTGTATCTGATCCTGCAATGGTTAATACTTTTTTCATGTCCATGTCGGAAAAAATCCTCCTTTAATTGTGTAGCATATTATAAAAATTAAAACACTTTATACAAGCCTTTTCAAGTGTGCGGCTGTTAAGATAGGAGTAATGAATGAAGATGGAAAGAGCGGGGCAGCCCGCAGCTTGAATAGATTTTTCATTAGATGGGGTATAAAGGAGCTGTAGATCTTTCAGGCTAAAAAGGAATGATCAAAGAGGTGGGAAATGAGCGTTTTTAGCCTGGGCTGTCTTTAGGCGTTCACAATCGCCTTTGTAACGGTGAATGAGAAAGGGTGATTTTTTTGGTAAAGAACATAGTTCAAAACGATTGGGCGGAGCTGCTGGAACCAGAATTCGAGAAGCCGTATTATAAAGAGCTACGTGAGTTTTTGAAGGAAGAATACGCAACGAAAACCATTTATCCCGATATGAATGACATTTACAATGCCCTTCGCTACACGGCTTATAAAGATGTGAAAGTGGTTATTCTTGGCCAGGACCCGTATCATGGACCAGGACAGGCGCATGGATTAAGTTTTTCCGTTCAACCGGATGTCCCGCTGCCGCCATCGCTGCGAAATATTTTTAAAGAACTGCACAGTGATCTCGGTTGTCCGGCCCCTAATAATGGCTATTTGGTTCCGTGGGCAGAGCAGGGGGTGCTTTTGTTAAACACAGTGCTGACGGTGAGGAAGGGAGAAGCGCATTCACATCAAGGAAAAGGATGGGAGAAGCTGACAGATCATATCATTTCTCTAATCAATAGGCGGGAAAAACCCGTTGTATTTATTCTTTGGGGAAAGCCTGCGCAAAAAAAGCTCGCACTTATTGATGAAAAGAAGCATTGCATTATCCAGTCGCCGCATCCAAGCCCGTTATCGGCTTCGAGAGGATTCTTTGGCAGCCAGCCATTCTCCAAAGCGAATGAATGCCTAAAGCGATTTGGCGAACAGCCGATTGTGTGGGAGATTATAGACAAATAAAAGTTTTATATACCGAATTTCGGCAAGTTTCGGCGTTTCACGTGGAACATTGTCAAACGTAGACGGCTTTCGTGATTTTCAAAAAGAATTCTTAGTTCTATTAGATGAAGTTTGCTAAAATGGAAGGTGTGAGGAAGGTGGGCAGATGAATGGAAAAGACAAACTGTTTCCGTTGTAAACATTTTTTTGTCACATGGGATCAGAAAAGTCCACGCGGCTGCCGGGCATATGGTTTTAAATCAAAACAGCTGCCGTCGGTCATTGTGCTGCAGGCTTCTGGCTCGCCTTGCTACAAATTTTCAACTAAGCCCGGCAAACAGTAGCAGGAGGTATGTGTACATGAACATTTCCCATTTGTCTGTATTGAATAAAATAGAGGAAGAAATAAGGCAGGCAAGATCGGCCGAAAAAAGCAGTACGATGAAGAAGCATGTCTATACGATTCGGACGCTGTGCGAGATGCTGCTTGATGAAGTGAATGCAGCAGGGGAAGAAACGGTCCCGGCTGCATCGATGCCGCTGCGCCAGTCGGCTCCGCAGTTCAATCGAGCGGAAAAGCTGCAAGCGGACGATGGTGCAAATGGCGACTCTATATTTGACTTTTAAGGAGAAGGAAATGAAGCTATTTATTATTTTAGGAGCAATTAACGCATTTTTATCTGTAGCACTCGGTGCGTTCGGTGCTCATGGATTAGAAGGAAAAGTGGAACCGAGGTATTTGGACATTTGGAAAACAGGTGTACATTATCAAATGTTTCATGCGGCTGGCATGATTTTAGTAGGTATTCTCATAGGGCAGGTTCAAGTAAGTTCACTGCTGAATTGGTCAGGCTGGATGATGCTGGTTGGAACTATTATTTTCTCAGGCAGTTTGTATGCACTCACGTTATCAGGAGTAAAAGTGCTCGGAGCGATTACACCGATCGGCGGTGTTGCTTTTTTAGCAGGCTGGGTACTGCTCGTTTTAGCTGCGATGAAACTCTAATAAAAAAGGCTGACTCTTTGATTTTGAGTCAGCCTTTTTCAACGTATTAGCCTTTCTATTTTTCAAATTTATCGAGGCGGGTAAGTAGCTAGTGATGTACCTGGGCCGCTGCCTCCGCTAAATGGATATTGATACTCAATCGGCTCATCGAATGTTACATAGTCCACATAGACCATTGGCAGCAAAATGCGCTTTCCAGTTTGAGGTTCACTTAAGATTAAATGATCGCGTCCAGCAGCCTCAATGATTCCTTTGAAAATCTTGGCGTTCCATTCGCGGTTATTTTCAAATGTGGCATAAACAGAAACTAATTTTCCGCGATTAAGACGCAGAATATTTTCTATATATGACTGTTCTGAAGGAAGCATGCCAGGCACGTCTATTCCACCGCTTGGAGTAGTTGCACCGCCCATGCCTGCAGGGGGCATCATAGTCGTACCGCCTGTGCCTGCGGGAGGCATCATTGGAATGGGGGAGGAACTGTACATCGGTCTTGGCTGGTAATAATAAGCCGGCATACTATACATGTAAGGATTAGCAGTTGATTGATTCACGAGAACCCTCCTTGAACGAATAAGTTTTTCAAATCGCTTGTCAGTTAATATGTATGTACAAATTTACGATTCATGACAAAAGAAAAAGCCTTTTCTGCAAAAATCAGAAAAGGCTTCGCGTCTTGAAAGACAAACATTTTCAATCAATCTGAATGTAGTTTTGTCTGCTTATAAAAATCAAAAAGGGCTCCAGGCTGTCAGCAAAACGCGCTTTCTTCGCTGCCTGCCTTTATTAATTAATGTGAAGCATCTGCTCTAGTTTAGAGTGGTCAAGCAGGTTACCGACGAAGAATGTGCCGAATTCGCCGTAGCGGGCGCTGACTTCATCAAAACGCATTTCATAAATGAGTTTTTTGAACTGAAGGACATCGTCAGCAAACAATGTAACACCCCATTCATAATCGTCAAAGCCAACAGAGCCGGTAATGATTTGTTTAACTTTTCCGGCATATTGACGGCCGATCATGCCGTGGCTGCGCATAAGTTTTCCGCGTTCTTCCATCGGAAGCATGTACCAGTTGTCTTCGCCTTGACGGCGCTTGTCCATTGGATAGAAGCAAATATGTTTCGCTCTTGGAAGTTCAGGGTACAGGCGGGCACGTATTTGTGGATTTTGGTACGGATCTTCGTCGCCAGCCAAGTAGTTGCTCAGCTCAACAACAGATACGTAAGAATAACCTGGAATCGTATACTCCGCAATTTTCAGCTTATTGAATTCCGTTTCAATAACATTTAATTCTTCCATCGTTGGACGAAGAATCATCAACATAAAGTCGGCTTTTTGACCGACAACGCTATAGAATGCATGACTGCCTTCATTTGCTTCGTGAGCTACATTCAATTTATCAAGAAATTTTTCGAATTCATGAATGGCTGTTTGACGCTCATCACTTGAAAGCATCTTCCAAGTCGTCCAGTCGATCAGGCGAAAATCATGAAGACAATACCAGCCATCGATTGTTTTTGCTGCTTCACTCATGTTATTCACTCTCCTAGTATGTAAATGTTTTCAATAGTTACTATAACATACATTGACAGACAATTCACAAAAGGGCTTTGACAGCGGTGTGAACATGCTTGTTGGAAAAATCATGATAAAACGTGTTTTTCATTCTTAAAATCATGTATGCTGAACATATCAATATGCAAGGGGGAAGAAAGAATGAGCGATTTGTTTACTGTTTTAACGAACAAAGTTTCTGGGAAAGAATTAAAAGTTGTTTTTCCGGAAGGGCTTGATGAGCGTGTGCTATCAGCTGCCGGCCGGCTTGCGAAAGAAAACTTGCTGATACCCGTGTTAATCGGAAATGAAACAGACATACAACAAAAAGCTTCAGAGCTGGATGTGGATACGGCCGGCTTGGAAATTGTCGATCCGAAAAGCGACAGCCGAATTGATGAACTCATTCAGTCATTTGTTGAGCGCCGCAGCGGCAAAGTAACAGAGGAAGAAGCTCGCCAAATTTTAATGGATGAAAATTATTTCGGCACGATGCTCGTTTATAAAGGATATGCCGACGGGCTCGTCAGCGGAGCTGCTCATTCGACAGCGGATACCGTTCGCCCAGCTTTGCAGATTATTAAAACGAAGCAAGGCGTGAAAAAGACGTCTGGTGTATTCATTATGGTCCGTGGAGAAGAGAAATATGTGTTTGCTGATTGTGCGATCAATATTGCTCCTGACAGCAGTGACTTAGCCGAAATCGCCCTTGAAAGCGCCAAAACAGCAGAAATGTTTGATATCGTCCCACGAGTAGCCATGCTTAGCTTTTCGACGAAAGGATCAGCGGCATCTGCAGAAACGGAAAAGGCGGCAGAAGCTGTTCGAGTGGCGAAAGAACGGGCGCCTGAATTAATTATTGATGGGGAATTTCAATTTGATGCTGCTTTTGTTCCAGAAGTAGCGAAGAAGAAAGCACCGGAGTCTGTCATTCAAGGAGATGCCAATGTGTTCATCTTTCCAAGTCTAGAAGCAGGGAATATTGGTTATAAAATTGCTCAGCGGCTTGGCGGCTTCGAAGCGGTTGGTCCAATTTTGCAAGGGCTAAATGCACCAGTGAATGATTTGTCCCGCGGCTGCAGCGAAGAGGATGTGTACAAGCTTGCTCTTATTACGGCTGCCCAGTCGCTTAAATAATGCTTAAAGCGTACCGGGCAGCGGCAGCTGTCGTTTGAATGATTGAGAAGGAGATACTTTATGAACGAAACATACGAATTACTTAGTCAGCAGGAATGGCGCCTGATCGATCAATCCAGCCTTGGACCCATGTTCAGTGCACTTCAGTCATTTGCGGCAGATGATACATTGTGTACGTCTGTCGGCGCCGGTTTTAGTCCGCCGACCGCCCGCGCATGGGTGCATCATGATACCGTTGTACTTGGTATTCAAGATACGAGGCTGCCCTATTTGAATGAGGGGATTGATGTCTTGCGTGAAGCGGGCTTTCGTGTCATTGTTCGTAACTCTGGAGGGCTTGCTGTCGTGCTGGATGACGGCGTATTGAATTTGTCACTGATTTTGCCTGACACGGAAAGAGGCATTGATATTGACAGGGGCTATGAAGCGATGCTTATGCTGATCAGACAAATGTTTGCTGACTTCTCCGTGGGAATTGATGCTTATGAAATTATCGGTTCTTATTGTCCGGGAAGCTATGATTTAAGTATAGGCGGGAAGAAGTTTGCCGGCATTTCTCAGCGCCGTATCCGCCGCGGGGTAGCCGTACAAATTTACTTATGCGTAAACGGCAGCGGATCCGAGAGAGCCGCACTGATTCGCCGTTTTTACGAGACTGCCAAAAAATCAGAAGCCACGAGGTGGGACTATCCAGATATTCAGCCGGAAGTAATGGCTTCTTTGTCTGAGCTTTTAGGATGCGAGCTTACTATTCAAGATGTGATGATGCGCTTTTTAACTTCCCTTAATCAGTATGCCGGCCGCTTATACTCAAGCTCATTCGAAGGACAGGAGCTTGAGAGTTATCAGAGTTATTTGCAGCGTGTGACGGAACGCAATGAAAAAGCATTGGAAAATTAACATCACATATTGGATGGTACATGTGGTTCACAAATCCAAAAGCAGTTAGAAATAAAAATAAGGGAGTTGTACCAAAAGTATAACTTTTAGGTGCACCTCTCTTTTTTGTACGGTTTTTTACACTTGTCCGCTGCCTTCCGTTCCAGGCACTTCGCTTTCCCCGCAGGAGTCTTCACGCCTTCCACTCCAACCAACTCAGTGAAAAATAATCGTTTGAACTTTGGCGGAAAAGCCTAAAGAAAAAAGCTGACCCTAAAGAGTCGTTTTTAACGACCTTTTGGATCAGCTCCTTGTACATTTATTCAGCCATTTTTTCTAAGTTTCCGTTACGATCCATTTTGAAAGCGGTGGAATTCGGCTCTTCTTCATCAAAAAGAACGAGCTTGCGGGCGCGGTTCATGATTTTCATTAGTGTTTCATAGTCTTCCTGCATGGTGACAGAGTTTTCCTCAAGTTCACGAATCGTTTCTTCCAGTTTCGCTTTCTCTTTCGTTAACTCTTCCACTTCTTGTTTTAATCTCGCATTCTCTTGTTTTAGCCGATCAGACTGGTAGGTCGTGCCGGAGACAGTTTGTAAGAAAGCAATGACTTTTTCCATCGACAGGTCTCCAGTGCTGATAGGTGATGAGGAATAAGACAATGGTTCTGTAGCGATTTCTATGTCGTTAGAGAGCGGTAAAGACATGGCTTCTACTTCTTCAAGGGAAGGAACAGGCGGTTGATACAATAGCTTTTTCTTGCCTCCTTGTTCCTTGCCGAGCAGACGATTGCGCTGTTTTCGTTGTTTTTTCGCAAGGGCGAGCGCTTTTTCATATTGATGGCGGACTACTGCATTCCAACGGAAACCGCAGGCAGCAGATGTGCGGTTTAATTGATCTCCTACTTCCTCAAACGCATTCAGCTGTGTACTGCCTTCACGAACATGACGCAAGACCGTTTCAGCGAGCAAAAGGTCATTTTCCTCCGACCATGCATCTTGTCTATTTTTCATTACAGTCAACTCCTTATTTTATTAAAAGTTTGATTACTGACAGGATGATCCAAATACGTTAGATTTATACCAATATGAAAAAATAATTTTTTTCTGCTAGTTTCCCTGTTTAGCCGGCGCACTATCGTTTTAGCATTGATCCGGGTACTTGCCAACAAGCATTTTTCGATGTAAAATACCGTTTAGCTTAACCTTATTCAAGAAAGGATTGTATATAGATGGCAAACGAATTTCGAGTTTGTGAGGACTGCCAGGCAGTTAACTTGAAAACTCTTGTGCCAAGGCTGAAGAGCGTCGATCCAGAAGCGAAAATTGACGTAGCCTGCCAGTCTTACTGTGGACCTGGTCGTAAAAAGACCTTTACCTTTGTCAATAATCGGCCGGTTGCTGCCTTAACAGAAGAAGAGTTAATGGAAAAAGTAAAGAAAAAGCTAAAGAGATAAAGATCAATCACCTGTCGTTTGTTGGATGAGGTGATTTTTTGTTTCAGTCATGATCACTTTGAAAGCTGTGAATCGTTAGATAAGTGATCATATCTGCATCCCATATCGTACTCAGTTTCTTGAGGCTATAGATCAAACGGAAGATATGACGGGCAGCGGCTGTTTGATGCGTCTGCCTTTTAATTACGGGGAATCGGCAGGCTTTTATGTTTTTGTCTTATTCGACAAAGAGAATATAGAGATCCCTCTTTATTTCACTATATGCAAGGGACCAGCTGTTTCTTCCTCCTAACTTCATAATTTTTCCGTTATAATAGAGATAGGAATGAGCACGAATGGGGGGATAAAATGGAATATTCAAAGAGCAAGCTAGAAGAAGAGAAAGTATTTAAAGACCCTGTTCACCGTTATGTCCACGTTCGGGATTTAGTTATTTGGGATTTAATCGGTACGAAGGAGTTTCAGCGTCTGCGTCGAATTCGTCAGCTTGGAACGACATACTTGACTTTTCATGGAGCGGAACATAGCCGTTTTAATCATTCGCTCGGCGTATATGAAATCGTTCGGCGCATTGTGGATGATGTGTTCGCTGGGCGCCAGGAATGGAACACGGAAGATCGCTTGTTGTCTTTGTGCGCCGCTCTGCTGCATGATGTCGGACATGGACCATTTTCGCATTCATTTGAAAAAGTCTTTCATCTTGACCATGAGGAATTTACAAAAAAGATCATTCTCGGTGAAACCGAAGTCAATGCTGTTTTATCAAGAGTATCCGAAGGTTTTCCGAAACAAGTAGCGGAAGTGATTGGCAAAACACATGAAAATAAGCTTGTCGTCAGTCTTATATCAAGTCAGATCGATGCTGACCGTATGGATTATTTACAGCGAGATGCCTATTTTACTGGAGTCAGCTATGGTCACTTTGACATGGAAAGACTGCTGCGAGTCATGCGGCCGCGTGAGGATCAAGTTGTATTTAAACAAAGTGGGATGCATGCTGTAGAAGATTACATTATGAGCCGCTATCAAATGTACTGGCAAGTGTATTTCCATCCGGTGACGCGCAGTGCCGAAGTGCTGCTGTCGAAAACGCTGCATCGTGCGAAAGAGCTCGATCGGCAAGGCTATACATTTACACATGCGCCAAGACATTTCTATTCTATCTTTAAGGAACAGTATATTCTTGAAGACTATTTAAAGCTCGATGAAGCCGTGATGTTTTATTATTTTCAAGTTTGGCAGGAAGAGAAAGATCCGATTTTAAGTGATTTATGCCGCCGGTTCGTCAACCGGAATTTGTTTAAGTATGTAGAATTCGATCCCGCGAAAGAATACCGCAAACATAGCGAACTGGAAGCATTGTTCAAAAAAGCAGGCATTGATCCGGAATATTACCTTGTATTCGATTCTTCCTCGGATCTTCCTTATGACTTTTACCGTCCTGGGGAGGAAGAAGAAAGGCTGCCAATTTACTTATTAATGAAAACAGAAGAACTGCGTGAGTTGTCACGTGAATCAGATATCGTTGACGCGATTTCAGGTAAACGAAGAACAGATCATAAGCTGTACTTTCCGGTGGATTTACTAGAGGATGAATCATCGAAGCGCAGCATTAAACGGCAAATCCGATCCATTTTAGAAATTTGACGTCTGAAAAACCTTCGTTATCGGGCGTGTTTTCATTCATTAATCGGATATCGTGGGGGTGAGTAAAGTTGTTGAAAGAACATGCGAAACTGATGGGCGTTTTTGCGGCCTGTGGAGAAATTACCGGAAGAAAGAAATTGCAAAAAATGATTTATATTGCTAAAAAAATCGCTTTTCCTTTTCAGGAGAAGTTTGAATTTCACTTTTATGGCCCCTATTCGGAAGAGCTGACACTGCGTGTGGAAGAGCTGTGCAATATGGAATTTCTTCATGAAGTCCGTGAGAAAAAAGGCGGCTATTATCAGTACCGTTATACGCTGACAGAAGAAGGGGAAACCTTTCTCCGGCATGCGGAAGTGGACATGCCTTATTTAAAGGAAATCGTGACAGAAATGAATGACCAAAGCGCCCGCTTCCTTGAACTCGTATCCACTGTGCTTTACTTTGATACGCTGACACGCGGAGAAGTTGCGGAAAAAATCTTTACCTTAAAAAGAAAACAGCGTTACACAGAAGAAGAAATTAAAGAAGCCTATACCTATATTGAACAATTAAAAGCGGAGAGTGCTCGTACATAAAATAAAGCCCGCTCAGAGGCGGGCTTCATTATGTACGACTAATAAAAGTGATTAGTCTTCATCACTAAATCGTTTACCGCCAACGGCATAATGGTTCTTTGACATTTCTTCAATGAAGACAACGATTTTGTCGACAGGAGCACCAGTTGTTTCCGTAACGGCTGCTGTTACTTTTTCAACGAGGGCCTTTTTTTGTTCTTCCGTGCGGCCTTCGATCATTTTTACAGTTACATAAGGCATATTTTTCACTCCTCTCAATAAATTTGAATCAAGATACAAATAAATTGTATGCTTTTCAAAGAGGACAAGCAATAAGGTAAAGTAAGAATAGGCAGAAAATTTTTACTTAAATAAGGTACAATAACGAAAAAGGGGTTTATCATTTGGAGCGCTTTTTAGCTTTTTCATTACAGGAACTTCCATTTGTCATTATTACGCTAGTAGTGGCCTTTACGTTTCATGAGTTTGCTCATGCGTATGTCGCCTATAAATTTGGAGATGACACAGCGAAAGATCAAGGCCGACTGACGCTTAATCCTGTTCATCACCTTGATCCGATTGGAACGATTTTAATTTTAATTGCGGGCTTTGGCTGGGCGCGCCCTGTGCCGGTAAATCGCAGGAATTTTCAAAACCCCCGTCTTGCCGGGATTTTAGTATCGCTTGCCGGGCCGCTCAGCAACTTTGTCATTGCAGCGATTGCTTACGGAATTTTGTTTTTTTCCGTAGACGTAGGGATGCCGCCATTTTTTATTGATTTATTTAAAATGATGCTTTGGCTGAATGTAGTCTTATTTGTGTTTAACTTGCTGCCGCTGCCGCCGCTGGACGGTTACCGGATCATTGAGGATTTGGTGTCTCCTTCTACCCGGATTAAATTAACTCAGTATGAGCAGTTTGGCACGCTGATTTTTTTAATTATTGTCATTACACCGCTGTACCAATACACGATTCAGCCGATTTTCAGTATCATTTTGCCCGCTGTCATTCAAGGGTTTGATACTGTTTTTATGACATTATTCGGCTAAAATACATCTGAAAGAAAGGAGTATGTTTTATGGATAACAAGCAAAAGATCGGCTTTAATATTATTAAAAATGATCCAATGGATGGCCATAAGGGCTTTGGAAAAGGGGCGCTTTCTCTGGAAAATGTATCACCCGTCTTTATTGACGTCGAGGAAGGGGAAGCTTTTATTGATGTCGGCGCCATGCACGCCCGCAGTGCTGTTGAAAAAGGAATTAAATTTTTGCCGAACAAAGAAGAAGTCCCAGAAGGCGCCAAACCGTTCTGGCTCGTATGGGTAACGGTGGATCACGGGGAAAAAGGGCCTTTTTACGCAGGTGTAACGGCTTGTGAATTGACTGTAAACCGCGAAAAGCGACGTGGCTACAAGTCGCTGCCGGAGCATGTGAACCGGATGGATAAATCATTAAAAAGTCATATTATCGTCGATCATATGGATGCACACTCTAAACAAGTGCTGAAAGCTTTTTTACAAGAACATAATGCGGAGATCTGGGAGAACTCTTCCTCGGAATTAAAAGAAGGATTGACAGAATAATCACCCTTTTAGACAAAGTCTAATGTAGTCACCATCAGCCTGAAGCGGAGGGCCCAGAAGGGGCATGAGCGCCACAGAAAGCGAGTGGCTTTTAATAACTAAAACCTTTTATTTCCTTTTTTGTGAAAGATGTTTGAACGTTTTCTGAAAATTACATTCCCATCTTGCCCAATAACTAGAAAGAAAGTACACTTGAGGTAATGCATAAATTGCATAAGCTAGGACAAGAAAAAGCCCCGGGCCGCACACCCGGGGCTTTTTCTTGCGATTTTTGTATTGTCTAGCTGCAGCGCCTTGCTCCTCCGGTCAAATAACCTTCACCCAATGAAGTCAAAGAGCAACTTCTTTGTGTGAAGAGCATTTGCCTGTCGGAGCAGAACAGGCGCTTCCGCTTTTCGTTTGTCTAGCTGCAGGCGCCATCGGCTCGAGGTCACAAGCCAATCCTCCCAGAAAGGTAAAGAACAGCCTTTCCGTGAGGCTCGTCTTGTGCTTGTCGCCGATAAGCGGGCGCCTTCCGCTTTTCGCTTGTCTAGCTCCGCCTCCTTGTGGCTCGAGGTCATATGCCAGTCTGACTGTATGGCTGAAAAACGCCATTTCGTCAGCCTGGCATATGCTTGTCGCCTCAGAGCAGTCGGCTCCGCTTTTCTTGTCTAGCTGCAGCGCTTTGCTCCTCGGGTCAAATAACCTTCCCCCAATGAAGTCAAAGAGCGCCTTCTTTGGGGGAAGAACATTTGCCTGTCGGAGCAGACCAGGCGCTTCCGCTTTTCGTTTTAAAATATAGGGAAAATCCGTTGTATCCAATTCTCTTCTTTTTCTTTCTTTTGTGGTTTTTTCTTTTTTGGTGAGTGATCTGTGCAGTATTTTTCAGGTTCTGTCCCTTTTATGAAGTACATGTTCCTTGTGACTGGACAGTGGCTGCTCGCTATTTTTCCGTTTTCGGGATTGATCGTGACAGCAGTCACCCCTTTTGGCATAGGGAAGTTTTTTACCCGTTTTCCGTTATGGGCTTCTTCCATAAAGTCAAGCCAGATGGCTTTTGCGTAATGCTTATCGGCCACTTTTTTTATTTCTTTGCCATTATCGTAACCAGTCCATACGCCGGCAGTGATTTGGGGGGTAAAGCCAATCATCCAATAATCATAAGGGGTTGACCCTGATTTGCCAGCATAAGGCCGAGTGGTTTTTGGAGCCATCGAGGCGCCTGTTACATTCGCATAACTGCTTAAATTTTTGTCAAACATTCCCGTCATCATGTGAGTGAGTACAGCTGTCTGTTTTTTATCGAAGCGCTGTTCGCTTTTTGCTTCATGCTCATAGATGACGTCGCCGTTTGCGCTTTCCACTCGTTTAATAAAAACAGGCTCCTCGTATTTTCCGCCATTTGCAATGGTGGCATAGGCGTTGACCATGTCAAGCACACGAACACCTGAAGTGCCGAGTGCAAGGGAAGGCACCGGCTTTAACGGAGTGGAGATACCGAAATGCTCCGCTGTTTTAACGAGTGTCTCAGGCTTTAAAAATAAATTCGTTTTAACGGCATAAATGTTGTCTGAAACAGCGAGCGCCTGTTCCATAGTAATCTCTGCGTTCGCATAACGGTGATTGAAGTTGCTTGGTCGATACATTTCCCGGCCATTGTCGTACTGGAACGTTGTTTTTTCGCTCTTTAACTGAGTCGCCGGTGTATAGCCATTTTCTAGTGCCGCATAATATAAAAACGGCTTAAAAGTGGAACCCGGCTGGCGAACCGCCTGAACAGCCCGATTGTAGGGACTTTCTTTAAAGTCTTTCCCTCCGGATAGGGCGGTCACAAAGTGTGTTTTCGGTTCAATGGAAACGAAAGCAGGCTGTACGTCAGAGTCGTCAGCAATCACTTTTTTAATCGTCTGTTCAGCAATGCGCTGATGTTCCCTGTTCAGTGTCGTGTATACACGTAAACCGCCAAGTGCAATTGTTTGTTCATCCGCACCAAGCTTATCAGCGAGTACTTGTTGAACAGCTTCCCGAAAATAAGGAGCGATTTCTATGTCTGTATGCAAGTGTTCACCGATGATACGGAGTTTTTCGGCACTCGCTCGTCTATGCTGTGATGCTGTAATGACTCCGGACTTTTCCATTTGCTGTAAGATAACATTCTGCCGTTCCTTCGCTTTTGTGAGAGAGGCGAGCGGTGAATAAATAGATGGACCTTTCGGAATACCAGCGAGCATACTTGCTTCCGCCAAGGTCAATGCACTTGCTTTTTTTCCGAAATAAAACTGGCTGGCTGCTTCGATCCCATATGCACCGTGGCCATAATAGATTGTGTTTAAGTAGCCTTCTAAAATTTGTTCTTTCGTATAATTCATTTCAAGCCGCATCGTATACATGGCTTCAGATAGTTTGCGTTTCCATGTCTTATCATGGGAAAGATAAAGATTACGGGCATACTGCTGAGTGATCGTGCTGGCGCCCTGTACTTTTGCCATTGCTTTAATGTCAGCAACAACGGCACCTGCTATCCGTTTGAAGTCAAAACCGTGGTGATCAAAAAACTTTTTATCCTCGACAGCAAGAGTAGCTTGGACCAAATGAGGAGATACTTGATCAAGATTGACCCAATATCTTTTCTCGCTGGCACGGCTTTCACCGATCACTTGTCCATCAGCGGAAAAATAAAGAGTGGACTGTGGTACGGCTACTTCTGGTTCACCCAATAGCCTCATATACAAAAAACCGGCCCCTACAAGCAGCAATGCCGCAGCCAGACTAAAAAATCCAAGAAACAAGCCTGCACGTATCCATTTCACTGTTTTAACATAGCTTGACAGGATCATAATGATCATGTGAGTTTACCTGCCTTAAAAAGAATAATTATAAACATTATGAAAAAATTCTCTCAATTTTAAACGTAAGAAAGGGATATTTTCGCGCGAGGCGGCAGAAAAGGAAAAAATAACTTGAATTTTTGTTGAATTCCACTATACTTTTTTCAGTGCAAATGGAAAGAATATATCATTTGCAGAAAGGAAGAGATGATATGAGCGAACTTTGGTATACAGAAAAGCAAACAGCTAACTTTGGTATTACGATGAAGGTTAAGCGGACATTGCATACAGAGCAAACGGATTTTCAATATTTAGAAATGGCTGAGACAGAAGAGTGGGGAAATATGCTGTTCTTGGACGGCATGGTAATGACTTCGCAAAAAGATGAATTTGTCTATCATGAAATGGTCGCCCACGTGCCGTTATTTACTCACCCGAATCCCGAGAATGTCCTCGTTGTCGGCGGCGGCGATGGCGGTGTCATTCGTGAAGTGTTAAAGCACCCTAGCGTAAAGAAAGCGACACTCGTTGATATTGATGGCAAAGTTATCGAGTTCTCGAAAAAGTTCTTACCGGAAATCGCCGGAGAATTAGAAAATGAACGTGTAGATGTACGCGTAGATGATGGCTTTATGCATATTGCTAATAGTGATAATGAATATGATGTCATCATGGTGGATTCGACAGAGCCAGTAGGACCGGCTGCCAACTTATTTACGAAAGGGTTTTATGCGGGGATTTCAAAGGCGTTGAAAGAAGATGGTATTTTCGTAGCACAGACAGATAATCCGTGGTTTAAAGCGGACTTAATCCGTGAGGTACAGCGCGATGTAAAAGAAATTTTCCCAATTACTCGTTTGTACACAGCGAACATTCCAACGTACCCGAGTGGAATGTGGACATTTACGATTGGTTCTAAAAAGTATGATCCACTCGAAGTAAGCGACGAGCGTTTCCACGAGATTGAAACGAAATATTATACGAAAGAGCTGCATAAAGCGGCATTTGTTTTGCCTAAGTTTGTACAAGATTTAACTAAGTAATCTAGCCGTAAGTTTGAGAAAAAGGTGGGGAAAGCTATGCGTTTTGATGAAGCCTATTCGGGCAATATTTTTATCGGTGCCCAGCAGGAGTATGAGAAAAGTCAAGTGGTCCTATATGGTATGCCGATGGACTGGACAGTCAGTTATCGTCCCGGCTCTCGTTTCGGACCAGGGCGAATTCGTGAAGTATCGATCGGTCTGGAAGAATACAGCCCATATCTAGACCGCGAACTTGAAGAAATTAATTATTTCGATGCCGGTGATATTCCGCTGCCGTTTGGAAACGCTGGCAAAAGCCTTGAGTTAATTGAAGACTATATTGATGGCTTATTAGCAGATGGGAAGTTTCCGCTTGGCATGGGCGGCGAGCATCTCGTTTCCTGGCCTGTGATGAAAGCCGTTGCGAAGAAATATCCTGATTTAGCGATTATTCATATGGATGCTCACACGGATTTACGTACAGAGTACGAAGGAGAACCGCTTTCTCACTCTACACCGATCCGTAAAATTGCTGAGCTTATTGGTCCAGAGAATGTTCACTCATTCGGTATCCGCTCCGGCATGAAAGAAGAATTTCAATGGGCAAAGGAAAACGGCATGCATATTTCTAAATTTGAAGTGCTTCAGCCGTTGAAAGAAATTTTGCCGACGCTTGCCGGCCGGCCAGTATATGTGACGATCGATATTGATGTGTTGGACCCGGCACATGCCCCTGGTACAGGAACGGTGGATGCTGGCGGCATTACATCTAAAGAGCTGCTTGCTTCGATTCATGAGATTGCTAAGTCAGAAGTCAACGTCGTCGGCGGTGACCTTGTGGAAGTAGCGCCAATCTATGATACATCTGAACAGACAGCGAATACAGCCTCCAAGCTTATCCGTGAAATGATTTTGGGCTGGGGACTCGTAAATAAAAAGTAATGGAGCAGGGGATGTCCCAAACGCGAGTGATCAACGGTCGAGGGACAACCCTGTTTTTATAAATCAAGCAGTGAAAGCGGCAATGACTCAAAGAAACGTTTTAAAGACAGAGGACCAGTCTTTTATCCAACATGCCGCTATTCTATTAAAAATCTTTTTCGTCATTCAGCCGGTGCTTATTCAAAATGCCCATGCTGGCAATGTGACGTTTTGTTTTCTCGTCGCCCAACTTATGGATTAGACTGTATAGGACAATAAGCGACTGATCGTAACGGTCGTTTTCTTTATCATGAGAATAATCAAGATAAGGAATATGAGACCGCACGTACGTATCGATTTCAGCAGAATAGGATTCTTCAAATATTTTTTTAATAAAAGCGGCTTCTTGGGCCGTCGCTTGTATGATGAAATGGCCTTTCCCTTCATCAGCCGGTAAAATTTCTTTAGCGGCCGGATCGACAGCATATGCTCTCTTCACTTCATTCATTTTAACAACTCCCATCTTTTTTTATTGATTACCACAAGTTCGGCCCTTTTAATCCCGTTTAAAGCTAAAATTTAGGGGATGTCCATTGCATTTTGAAACAAACATTTTTATACTTAATAAGTTATAAGGAGAATTTTTAAAGAGGTGTGAACAGCTTGACACAAAACCAGCAAGCCCATATACCTGTTAATATTCATTTAACAACAGTGATTGAGCATGAGGGAGAGAAAGAGACATACGAACTCTTGCTGCCCGGAGAATTTTATGAGAAAAATGGTACCTGTTTTCTAAAGTATGACGAGATCCAAGAAGAAGGCACTGTGCAAACGATCGTAAAGTTTTCGGAAAACAGTACTGTCATTTTGCGCAGCGGTGCGGTGAACATGAGACTCCCGTTTAATAAGAAAGAGCAGATGAATGGTTCGTATACGAGTCCCCACGGTACGCTGGCCATGATTACTCAAACAAAACAGCTGTCTCACAGCCATACATATAAAGAATCACAGCTCGAAGGAACATTCCAGCTGGACTATCATTTATTGATGCAGGGTACACCAGTTGGCAATTATACATTGAAAATAACGTTTAAAAGTATGTAAAGGGATTTATTTAAGCGCTTTACAGCTCCCTGCTGGTTGAACATAGGAAAGAATCATAAGGAGGTATATATATGAACGTGGCAGAGAAGGTACAAGAAGAGTTAAAGTCAGAAGTTCAGGCGGCTGTATTGAAGGCCGGCTTGGCACAGAAAGAGGAAATTCCGACTGTTGTTTTAGAGACACCGAAGGAGAAGGCGCACGGTGACTATTCAACGAATATGGCGATGCAGCTGGCTCGTGTGGCGAAGAAAGCACCGCGCGCCATTGCGGAAGAGATCATTGCTAACTTTGACTTGTCGAAAGCATCTATCGAGAAAATTGAAATTGCCGGACCAGGATTTATTAACTTTTATATGAATAACGCCTATTTAACAGACTTAATTCCGGTTGTGCTTAATGAAGGTGATGACTACGGAAGAACGAATGCCGGCAGCAATCAAAAGGTGCAAGTGGAATTCGTATCAGCCAACCCAACGGGAGATCTTCATCTTGGCCATGCCCGCGGCGCGGCTGTCGGTGATTCCCTATGCAATGTGCTTGAAAAAGCTGGCTACGATGTAACGAGAGAGTATTACATTAACGATGCCGGCAATCAAATTCATAACTTGGCACTTTCTGTTGAGGCCCGTTATTTCCAAGCACTCGGTCAAGAGAAAGAAATGCCGGAAGACGGTTACCACGGACAAGACATCGTTGGCATTGGACAAAGACTTGTAGATGAATTCGGTGATCAATTTGCCGGTATGCCGGAAAAAGAACGGTACGAAACTTTCAGAAAGTACGGTTTAACGTATGAAATGGAAAAATTAAAAAAGGATCTTGAAAATTTCCGCGTTCCTTTTGATGTTTGGTATTCAGAAACTTCTCTTTATGAAAACGGAAAAATTGATGAAGCAATGAAGGTGTTGCGTGAAAAAGGCCACATTTACGAAGAAGGAGGAGCTGTCTGGTTCCGTTCGACAGCATTCGGAGACGACAAAGACCGCGTTCTTGTGAAAAATGACGGCACATATACGTATTTAACACCGGACCTTGCTTATCACAAAGATAAATTTGAGCGTGGCTACGAAAAGGTTATTAACATTTGGGGAGCGGATCACCACGGCTATATTCCTCGGATGAAAGCAGCGGTTGAGGCACTTGGATATGATCCAGACAATTTAGAAGTCGAAATCATTCAGCTCGTTCATCTGTACAAAAACGGTGAAAAAATGAAAATGAGCAAACGGACTGGAAAAGCAGTAACAATGAGGGAGCTTGTTGAAGAAGTAGGTCTTGATGCTGTTCGTTATTTCTTCGCAATGAGAAGCGGCGATACGCATATGGATTTTGACCTCGACCTCGCTATTTCCGAGTCAAACGAAAACCCTGTCTATTATGCACAGTATGCCCATGCCCGCATTAGCAGCATTTTGCGTCAGGGAGAAGAACAAGGAATTGCTATTAATAAAGAAGCGGATTTGTCGCTTTTAGGCGCTGAAAAAGAAATCGACTTGTTGAAAAAAGTCGGTGACTTCCCGCAAGTGGTCGCTGAAGCTGCTGAAAAACGTATTCCTCATCGAGTGGCTAACTACATCCAAGAACTTTCCGCAGCCTTCCATAGTTTTTACAATGCGGAAAAAGTACTTGATCCAAGCAACAAAGAATTATCAGAAGCGCGTCTTGCTTTAGTGAAAACTGTACAAATTACATTGAAAAACGCCTTGAAACTAATCGGTGTATCTGCACCGGAAAAAATGTAAAGAAGGAGCTTGTGCCGGCACGATAAAGGGTCGGCGCAAGCTTTTTTAGATGAATGGGACCATTGTCAGTGTTCTTCTTCAACAAAAGAATCCTCTCTTTTTCTTACAAAAACCCCTTTATCGAATGGGCGGTTTTCTCTTTCATCTTTTGGGAGAAAGTAAGATCAAACAAATCCTCCAGTGTAAACGGCTGACTGTTTTTGAGATCTTCTTCAAGAATAGGCCGAATCCGGTCGATAAATGCCCGGCTATAAATAAAACAATTACACTCGAAATTAATCAACTGGCTTCTGGTGTCAAAATTAGCTGTACCGATATCACATACTTCATCATCAAACATGGTGATTTTTGCATGATAGAATCCGTTCGTAAATGCTTGCACGCGTGCGTTTGGAAAAAGGAGCATTCGGCGCAAAAAGGGAAAGGCTGCTTCTTGTACGAGTGGATGATCCTTATGTTTAGGAATAAGGACAGTAACGTTAACACCGCGTATTAAAGCGTGTAAGAGCTCATCAAAGATCGGCTGCGTCGGAATGAAATAGGGTGTGCCAATAAAAATGGATGAACGAGCTCCGCGAATCATATCGACCATCTTTTTCTCGAGATTTCCATTACCCGATGGATAAATCATATGTGGTGTACTTGCTGGATCGATTGTAGGCACCATGCTGGATGGCTGCAGGAAAGGTCTTCCTTCTTGATTCCAATCAGCGATAAACTCTGCCTCCAGGTCCATGGCTCCTCCGCCATGAAGGCGCAAATGATAATCCCTCCAAGGAGAAAGCTGCAGATTTTTACTTTGATTAATATATTCGAGCCCGACGTTGAATCCACCGAGATAGGCGACCGTTCCATCAATGGCTGTGATTTTCCGGTGATTGCGCTGCTGGAAGGAAAAGAAGAAATAAGGAAACCGCGGTTTTCCGAAAAGCCCCACATGCACCCCGGCCTGCTCTAAATCATGAATATGCCGCCTTTTCACTTTTCGGCATCCTTGCCAGTCCATTAGTAAATATACATCGATTCCACTTTTCGCTTTCTCCTTTAATAACTGGAAAAAATCTTGGCATAATTGATCGTCTTTTATAATATAAAAAAGGCAGTAAACACGTTTACGGGCATTTTGTATGTCAAAGAACAACTGTTTGAAAAATTCAGGGCCGCTGCAGAAAAAATCAATTTCTCCTTTTCTGCTCGGATACGTTCGTTTCACAGGGTGTGTTTTTGCTTTTTTCCGGCCGAAATAAAGGTCAAGCACGAGCCATATAATAAAGAAAACGAGCCAGAAAAATATCCACATGCGCCTTTTTCCTCCTTTAAAAATCAGCATTATTTCTAGCCTTCCCAAAAAGAAAAAAAGTTTCTCGTAAATGTATGACTTAAAAATATTTTAAAGGATTTGTTGACTGAGCGTTCATTCATAATATAATGGAGGTATAAATATTCTGAATAATATTACTATTTAAATGAGGGGGAAAAGATGCCGCTATCTTGGAGAGGAGTGTAGCGTAGACAATGAATGGATGGTTATGGGTCAACTTTATTGCTGCTGTTTTGGTCATCACTTATGGGGTTTATTTGTTCGTATACTTGTTGAAAACTCGTTACCAATACATTAAATTAGGCAAAAAACAAGAATTTGACCACGATGTGAAAGAACGCTTCAAAAAAATCGGAGTCAATGTATTCGGCCAGAAGAAGCTGCTAAAGGACAAAAAAAGCGGTATGATCCATGTCATGTTTTTCTACGGTTTCCTGCTCGTTCAGCTTGGTGCTATTGATTTTATTATTAAAGGCATCGTACCGGGTGCACATCTGCCGCTTGGACCGCTGTATGGAGGCTTCAAGTTTTTTCAGGAATTCGTAACACTAATGATTCTCGCTGCGGTTGTCTGGGCCTTTCATCGCCGCTATATTGAAAAGCTCGTTCGTTTAAAACGCGGTTGGAAAAGCGGACTTGTGCTGATTTTTATTAGCTTGCTTATGCTTTCAGTACTGATCGGAAACGGCATGGACCTCGTTTGGCACGAAGGGGCGGCTATTCATTGGACGGGTTTTGAACCGGCAGCCTCAGCGGTGGCTGTGATGTTCTCGTGGATTGGTACAAATGCCGCCATTGCTTTTTTCTATGTTTCCTGGTGGGTGCACTTAATTGTTTTGATGGCATTTCTCGTATACGTTCCACAGTCTAAACATGCTCATTTAATTTTCGGGCCAATCAATACGTATTTCCATCGTTTGGATCGCCCAGGCACATTGAAACCAATTGACTTTGAAGATGAAACGCAAGAATCATTCGGAGTTGGCCGTATTCAAGACTTTAACCAGCTGCAAATGATCGACTTTTACGCTTGTGTGGAGTGCGGCCGCTGTACGAATATGTGTCCGGCAACCGGTACAGGCAAGATGCTGTCGCCGATGGACTTGATTGTTAAGCTGCGTGACCATTTAACAGATACAGGAGCCGCGGTTACATCAAAACAACCATGGGTACCGGCATTTGCTTTCTCGAATACGAAGGGCAATCAGCTTGCTTTAGCTAGTGCCGCACGGGGAGGAGGAGCAGAAACCGCTGCGGAACTTTATCCTTCAAACCTGATCGGCAATGTCATCACCGAAGAGGAGATTTGGGCGTGTACGACGTGCCGTAACTGTGAAGACCAATGTCCAGTAATGAATGAACATGTGGACAAAATTATTGATCTGCGCCGCTATCTCGTGTTAACGGAAGGAAAAATGGATCCGGAAGCCCAGCGTGCGATGCAAAGCATTGAACGGCAGGGAAACCCGTGGGGCCTAAATCGAAAAGAAAAAGAAAACTGGCGTGATCTTCGTGATGATGTCCACGTGCCGACGGTAAAAGAAATGAAAAAGGCTGGCGAAAAGTTTGAATATTTGCTGTGGGTCGGATCGATGGGTGCATTTGACAATCGCAGCCAGAAAATCGCCCTGTCATTTGCCAAGCTGTTGAATGAAGCGGGCGTGAAATTTGCGATTCTCGGCAACAAAGAGAAAAACTCCGGCGATACACCGCGCCGTCTTGGCAATGAGTTTTTATTTCAAGAGCTCGCGGCAGCCAACATTGCGGAATTTGAGAAAAATAATGTAAAGAAAATCGTAACGATTGATCCGCATGCGTATAACATTTTTAAAAATGAGTATCCAGCCGTAGGATTTACAGCAGAAGTGTATCACCATACAGAGTTGCTGGACCAACTTGTCAAAGAAGGACGCCTGCAGCCGAAACACTCAGTCAACGAAAAGATTACGTTTCATGATTCATGCTATCTTGGCCGCTACAACGATGTGTACGATCCGCCGCGGGAAATCTTGAAGTCGATTCCTGGCGTGAAGCTGATCGAAATGGAACGCCGGCGGGAAAACGGCATGTGCTGCGGCGCTGGCGGAGGCTTAATGTGGATGGAAGAAGACACAGGCCACCGTATAAATGTAGCGCGTACGGAGCAGGCGCTTGCTGTGAATCCATCCGTTATCAGTTCAGGCTGTCCGTACTGCTTAACGATGCTTTCTGACGGAACAAAAGCGAAAGAAGCAGAAGCAGAAGTCGCGACTTATGATGTAGCAGAACTGCTGGAAAAGTCCATTTTTGGTTTGCCGAAACAAATGAACCTTCCGGACGAAGACGGTACCGAAGCAGAAGAACAGAAAGAAGCGGTCGTTGCTGAAATGGCTTCCGCAGAAGAAAAAGAGCAAAAGTAGAGCTCAGCTTAAAAACGTGATGTCAAAGCTCTCCACCGTCATAAACAGTATATGCGGATGTTCAAGAAAGACCTAGGCGCTTATGGGGCAGTTGTTTTTAATCATTTTTAGTGCCTGTTATTCTGAATTTTTTGTTCACGCATATATTTTAAAATGATTGTGCTAATGCCAAAAGGGTCCGGCCCCACCTGCAATCTTGCATTTGTGGGGTCTGACACTTTTGTTTCACTTCCTCATGATCTTTACTTGAGCGAGCGTTCAGTCAAATTTTAAGGTATTTTACCTTGAAAGATAGATGAAGGAGGGAATTAAGTGTGGTAAAAACAGTCATTATCGATGGAGCACGTACACCTTTCGGAAAGTTTGGCGGAGGTTTGAGCACCTTGTCGGCATCGCAGCTGGGCGGTATAGCGATAAAAGAAGCGTTAAAACGTTCAGGGGTGGGGCCGGAGCAAGTGGACGAGGTCATTTTCGGAAACGTGCTTCAGGCAGGGCAAGGACAAATTCCTTCAAGACAGGCGGCGAGGGAAGCAGGCATTCCGTGGGAAGTGAAAACAGAAACGATTAATAAAGTATGCGCATCGGGATTACGAAGTGTGACATTAGCCGATCAAATTATTCGTGCTGGAGATGAAGAAGTGATCGTCGCGGGGGGCATGGAATCCATGTCAAATGTTCCTTACGCTCTTTTAAAAGGCCGCTGGGGCATGCGGATGGGAGACACGCCGATGGTTGATTTAATGATCCATGACGGATTATCGTGCAGTTACACGGGGGTCCATATGGGAAGCTACGGTAACAGCACAGCGGAGGAATTTGATTTATCAAGGCAAGAGCAGGATGAGTGGGCCGTTCGCAGCCATGAAAAGGCGGTGGCCGCCATCGAATCGGGCAAACTCGCAGAAGAGATAGCTGCTGTGGAAGTGCCGCAGCGAAAAGGTGATCCAATAAAAGTAGAACAAGATGAGGCACCTCGTAAAGACACGACAAAAGAAGCGCTGGCAAAGCTGCGGCCGGCGTTTGGCAAAGAGGGAACGATTACAGCCGGCAACGCACCAGGAATTAACGACGGAGCAGGAGCGCTTGTATTAATGAGTGATGAGCGGGCACAAAGAGAAGGGAAAACACCGCTTGCTGTCATTATCGGTCATGCGGAAGTAGCGGTAGAAGCGAGCCAATTTCCACAGACACCTGGACTCGTCATCAATGAAATATTGAATAAGACAGGCAAATCCCTGGAGGACATTGATTTATTCGAAGTGAATGAAGCCTTTGCGGCCGTTGCACTCGCAAGCAGTAAAATTGCAGAACTTGACCCCGAAAAAGTCAATGTGAACGGCGGAGCCATCGCACTCGGCCACCCAATCGGCGCAAGCGGAGCGAGAATCATCCTAACACTCGCTTACGAACTAAAAAGAAGAGGCGGCGGCATCGGCATCGCGGCCATCTGCAGCGGAAGCGGTCAAGGAGACGCCATCATGATAGAGGTATAGAAAAGCGGAAGCGCCTGAACTGCTCCGACAGGCAAATGTTCTTCCCCAAAAGAAGCCGCTCTTTGGCTTCATTGTGGGAAGGTTATTTGACCCGAGGAGCAAGGCGGTGCAGCTGGACAAAGAAAAGCGGAAGGCGCCCGCTTATCGGCGACAAGCACAAGTCAAGCCGACTGGAAGGTTGTTCTTTAACCTTCTGGACGGATTGACTTGTGACCTCGAGCCGATGGCGCCTGCAGCTGGACAAAGAAAAGCGGCAGCGGTGATTTCACCGCTTCGCGCACAAATGAAAAAAGTCCGCGCATAAAATGCGGCAGCCGGTGCACAAATCTAGAAAACAGCGCATACAAACGAGTACACGGCCCATAAGGCGAAAAAGCAAGCGTATAAACGGGAAAACAGCCAATGCATTGGAGGAGAAAAGATGAAAGTGAAAAAGCTGATGGTTGTCGGGGCTGGACAAATGGGATCAGGGATTGCTCAAGTTTGTGCTCAAGCTGGTTATGAAGTGCTTTTGAATGATATTAGAAAAGAAGCCGTACAACGGGGGCTTGGAGGTATTGAAAAAAACCTTGAGCGTCAAGTAAAAAAGGATCGTCTGACAAGCCGGGAAAAAGAAGAAATTATCGCACGGATTTCGCAGTCGGCTGATTTGCAGGATGCAAAAGACGTTGACCTCGTCATTGAAGCAGCGGTAGAAAATATGACTGTTAAATGTAAAATTTTCTCTCAGCTTGATGAAATTACTCCAGCACATGCCATTCTTGCTTCCAATACCTCTTCCTTACCGATTACAGAAATTGCCGCAGCGACGAAACGGCCAGAGAAAGTGATCGGCATGCATTTTATGAATCCAGTACCAGTTATGAAGCTCGTTGAAATTATTCGTGGATTAGCGACAGCGGATGAAGTTTACCAAACGATCGAAGAGATGACACATACCCTTTCGAAAATGCCGGTCGAAGTGAATGATTTTCCGGGGTTCGTATCTAATCGAGTGTTAATGCCTATGATCAATGAGGCCATTTACACATTGTACGAAGGAGTGGCCACGAAAGAAGCCATTGATGAGGTGATGAAGCTCGGGATGAATCATCCGATGGGGCCGCTTACATTGGCTGACTTTATTGGACTTGATACATGTTTATATATTATGGAAACATTGCATGATGGGTTTGGTGACGATAAATACCGTCCATGCCCATTACTTCGCAAATATGTAAAGGCTGGCTGGCTCGGCAGAAAAGCAGGACGCGGGTTCTACACATACGAATAAGGCGCTGAATCTAAACAACGGGAGGCGAAAAGTATGGAATTGCGTTTCTCAGAAGAGCAGCAGATGATGCAGAAAATGGTGAGAGATTTTGCGGAAAGCGAAATTGTACCCTTTGTTGAACGAATGGAAAAAGGGGAGTTTCCACGTGAAGTGATCAAGAAGATGGCAGAACTTGGCTTAATGGGAATTACCGTTCCTGAAGAATATGGCGGCAGTGAAATGGACTTTGTATCTTACATTATTGCTATCAATGAACTGTCAAAAGTCAGTGCCACAGTCGGGGTCATTTTATCCGTTCACACATCTGTCGGCACGAATCCAATTCTGTATTTTGGCAGCGAAGAGCAAAAGCGCAACTATATCCCGAAACTTGCTTCAGGCGAATATTTAGGTGCGTTCTGTTTAACAGAACCGAGCGCCGGGTCAGACGCGGCTAATTTAAAAACAAGAGCAGTCAAACAAGGGGAGCATTATATTCTAAATGGGTCAAAAGTATTCATCACGAACGGGGGAGAAGCAGATACATATATCGTCTTTGCTTCGACCGGGCCGACAGCAGGTGCGAAGGGGATTTCTGCATTTATTGTAGAGAAAGAGACACCAGGGCTCGTGATCGGCAAAGACGAACATAAAATGGGTCTGCACGGTTCGCGTACGGTGCAGTTGACATTTGAAGAGATGAAAGTACCGGCAGCGAACCTGCTCGGCAGTGAAGGCGAAGGATTTAAAATTGCGCTCGCTAATCTTGATGCAGGGCGGATCGGCATCGCTGCCCAGGCACTGGGAATTGCTGAAGGAGCGTTAAAAGAAGCAGTCAAATACGCTAAAGAACGCAAGCAATTTGGTAAACCTATTGCTGCACAGCAAGGGCTCTCCTTTAAACTTGCCGACATGGCAACAAGTATCGAGGCAGCGAGAATGCTCGTTTACAGAGCAGCTGATTTACGAGCAAAAGGCCTGCCATGCGGGAAAGAAGCATCAATGGCGAAACTATACGCTTCTAAAATAGCTGTCGATGCGGCCATTGAAGCGGTGCAGGTGCACGGAGGCTATGGTTATACAAAAGAATATGCGGTTGAACGGTTCTTTAGGGATGCCAAAGTAACGGAAATTTATGAAGGTACGAGCGAAATTCAAAAAATGGTCATCAGTAAACAGCTCATCCAATAAAGGAGGGGAATAAAGTGAACTTCCAACTGACAGAAGAACATGAAATGATTCGGAAAATGGTGCGTGATTTTGCTAAAAACGAAGTTGAGCCAACAGCGGCAGAGCGGGACGAAGAAGAACGTTTTGATATGGAGATTTTTCGCAAAATGGCAGAACTCGGCTTAACGGGCATCCCGTGGCCGGAAGAATACGGTGGCATTGGCAGCGACTATTTAGCTTACTGTATTGCTGTAGAAGAGTTATCACGTGTCTGTGCTTCAACAGGTGTGACGCTTTCTGCCCACACATCGCTTGCCGGCTGGCCGGTTTATAAGTTTGGGACGGAGGAACAAAAGCAAAAGTATTTGACTCCGATGGCTCAAGGAGAAAAAATTGGTGCATACGGCTTAACAGAACCTGGTTCCGGTTCAGATGCAGGCGGCATGAGAACAACTGCCCGTTTAGAAGGGGATGAATACATTTTAAACGGATCGAAAATCTTCATTACGAATGGCGGTATCGCTGACATCTATATTGTGTTTGCACTAACAGACCCGTCTGCTAAACAGCGCGGAACAACTGCATTTATTATAGAAAAAGATGTTCCGGGCTTTTCCGTCGGCAAAAAAGAAAAAAAGCTTGGAATTCGCTCGTCCCCGACAACGGAGATTATTTTTGAAGACTGCCGCGTACCGAAGGAGAATGTTCTCGGTTCGGAAGGAGAGGGATTTAAAATTGCGATGATGACACTAGATGGCGGTCGCAACGGCATTGCCGCCCAGGCTGTAGGCATCGCCCAGGGAGCACTTGATGCTTCGATTGCTTATGCGAAAGAGCGTAAACAATTTGGCAAGCCGATCGCAGTGAACCAAGGGATCTCATTCAAATTAGCAGATATGGCAACAGCGATTGAAGCTTCCCGTCTGCTCACATACCAGGCGGCTTGGCTTGAATCCAACAATTTGCCGTACGGAAAGGAATCAGCCATGTCCAAACTCATGGCTGGAGATACAGCCATGAAAGTAACGACAGAGGCCGTTCAAATCTTCGGAGGCTATGGCTATACGAAAGATTACCCTGTCGAACGCTACATGCGGGACGCTAAAATTACTCAAATTTACGAAGGAACACAAGAAATCCAGCGTCTCGTCATTTCTAGAATGATCACGAAGTAACCCGGAAAAGTTTGAGAAGGTGAACAAAGTGTTCGAGGTATGGAATAACATAGTAGACGCAGTAAACAAAACAGTTAAAGCAAGGAAGAGCAGGCAAGAACGGTTCCGCTTTTCTGCTCTTCCTTATGTTGCGATAAAGGTGGTTGAAAAAAATGAAGGTAGATAAGAGAAAAGTACATGCATCTGTAAAAGATGAGCAATTAATTCAAAAAAGGCGCGCTGAGATGATTAAAGGAGCAGTTCATTTGTTTAAGCAAAAGGGGTTTCACCGGACAACGACGAGGGAGATCGCTAAAGCGGCTGGATTCAGTATCGGTACGCTTTATGAGTATATCCGGACAAAGGAAGATGTCCTTTATTTAGTGTGCGACAGTATCTACGATGAAGTAAAGGGCCGTTTGCAGCAAATTGATTTAGAGGCCGGGACGCTCGCAAGCCTGAAACTTGGGATTGGTTATTATTTTAAAGTGGTAGACGACATGCAGGATGAAGTGCTCGTTATGTATCAGGAAACAAAGTCGCTTCCGAAAGACGCACTGCCCTATGTACTGAAAAAGGAGATGGACATGGTTGGTATGTTTGAGAGGCTTATTCACCGCTGTATAGAGAATGGAGAACTTCACCTGGGAGGTCAGCAGCTTCATATGCTCGCTCAAAATATTTTTGTTCAGGGGCAGATGTGGGCGTTTCGCCGTTGGGCTTTGCAAAAAAACTTTACGATTGAAGAGTATATCAATTTGCAGACGGAGTTGCTTTTTTCAGGGATTGATGGCTACAAGGCATAACATAAAGGGGGGAGAAGAATGAGCCAGCTGGTGACGGTGTATAAGCCGACACATCACATTCGCTTTGTGACAGCTTCCAGTCTGTTTGATGGACATGACGCATCGATCAATATTATGCGCCGTATTTTACAATCAAGCGGCGCGGAAGTCATTCATTTAGGACATAATCGCTCCGTTGAAGAGGTGGTGAATGCTGCTATTCAGGAAGATGTGCAGGGAATCGCGATTTCATCCTACCAGGGCGGCCACGTTGAGTACTTTAAATATATGTATGACTTGTTAAAAGAAAAGGGGTGCCCGCATATCCGTATTTACGGAGGCGGGGGCGGGGTGATTATTCCACGGGAAATAAAAGAGCTGCATGATTACGGGATTGCCCGGATTTTCTCTCCTGAAGACGGACGGATCAACGGGCTGCAAGGCATGATTAACTTAATGATGGAAGAGTGCGATTTTCCTACTATAGGTAGTTCGATAGTGGACGAAATTGCTGAGTTGAAAAAAGGAAATATTGGCGCTGCAGCCAAGTTTATTTCTCTTGCCGAAAGTCAGGTACAGGCGGAAGAAGCTCAAAAGGCAGAAGCGAAAGCCATTTTTGATCAACTGCAGGCGATAGAAAGCGAAGCGCCGGTTATCGGCATTACCGGTACAGGAGGAGCAGGAAAGAGCTCATTAACAGATGAACTGATCCGCCGTTTCCTTAATGAATGGCCCGATAAAAGGATTGGTGTTCTATCAGTAGATCCGACGAAGCAAAAAACAGGCGGTGCACTATTAGGCGACCGCATACGGATGAATGCTATTTTTTCCGACCGAGTCTTTATGAGGAGTCTCGCTACCCGTAATTCTCGTTCGGAGCTTTCGCTGGCCATTAAAGATGCCATCAGTGTGGTCAAAGCAGCAGGCTATGATTTAGTCATCGTTGAGACGAGTGGAATCGGCCAAGGAGATGCTGAGATTACAGAAATTGCTGATCTATCCCTATATGTGATGACGAGTGAATTTGGGGCTCCATCACAGCTTGAGAAAATCGACATGATTGATTACGCTGATTTGATCGTCATTAATAAGTTTGAAAGAAAAGGATCAGAAGATGCAAAACGCCAAGTCCAAAAGCAGTACCAGCGCAGCCATCAATTGTTTGATGAACCGCTGGATAGCATGCCTGTATACGGGACGATTGCCAGCCAATTTAACGACCCGGGCACGAATGCTTTGTTTGCCGCGCTTGTGGAAAAGATCAATGAAAAAACAGGAAAAAAGTGGAGTGTGCCCTTCAGTAAGAAAGCGGATATAGCCCAGCAGCATGTGATCATTCCGAATGACCGGCGCTACTATTTAAGGGAAATTACAGAAACTATACGCCGCTATCATCAAAAAGCAGAGGAGCAGGTGCACGCCGCCCGGCGTTTATTCCAGCTTGAAGGTGCATTGGAAGAAGCAAAAAGCAATCAAGCGGGTGAAGAAGTAATCCAATCACTCGAAACATTCAAAACAGCCATAGAAAATCAGCTTACAGCCGAGTCGAAAAAAGTGCTTGCCGGCTGGAGTGAACAAAAGGAAAAATACGCGGGAAATGAATATGTTGCGGTCATTCGAGGCAAAGAAATAGTCACAGAGCTGACAACAGTCAGCTTATCGGGACTAAAGATTCCCAAGGTAGTACTGCCGAAGTTTGCGGATTACGGAGAAATTCTCCGTTGGGTCTATAAGGAAAACGTACCAGGCGATTTCCCGTATACGGCAGGAGTCTTTCCGTTTAAGCGAAAAGGGGAAGACCCTAAACGGCAATTTGCCGGGGAAGGCACCCCAGAAAGAACGAACCGTCGTTTTCATTACTTATCAAAAGATGATCATGCGAAGCGGTTAAGTACCGCTTTTGATTCTGTCACACTGTACGGAGAAGATCCGGATCATCGTCCCGATATCTATGGAAAAGTAGGAGAGAGCGGCGTAAGCATTTGTACATTGAATGACATGAAAAAGTTGTATGACGGCTTTGATCTTTGTCATCCGTCTACGTCGGTTTCTATGACGATTAACGGACCGGCTCCGATTATTTTAGCGATGTTTATGAACACAGCGATCGATCAGCAGGTGAAGAAGAAAGAGGAAGAGCTTGGCCGTGTGCTGACCATCGAAGAATTTAAGAATGTGCGGGCACAAACATTGAAAACCGTCCGTGGAACGGTGCAGGCAGATATTTTAAAAGAAGACCAGGGGCAGAATACGTGTATTTTCTCTACAGAATTTGCCTTGCGGATGATGGGGGATATTCAGCAATATTTTATTGATGAGTCTGTCCGGAATTATTATTCTGTCTCTATCTCGGGCTACCATATTGCTGAAGCGGGAGCGAATCCTATTTCTCAGCTTGCTTTTACACTGGCAAACGGTTTCACATACGTGGAGTACTATTTAAGCCGCGGCATGGACATTAATGACTTTGCTCCGAATCTATCTTTCTTTTTTTCAAACGGCCTTGACCCTGAATATACAGTGATTGGCCGGGTAGCACGCCGTATTTGGGCGATAGCGATGCGTGATAAATATGGTGCAAATGAACGGTCGCAAAAATTAAAGTATCATATCCAGACATCGGGCCGCTCACTTCACGCACAGGAAATCGATTTTAATGATATCCGCACAACGCTGCAGGCGCTTATGGCTTTACAGGATAATTGCAACTCTCTTCATACGAACGCTTACGATGAAGCAATCACAACACCGACAGAAGAGTCTGTGCGCCGTGCGATGGCGATTCAGCTTATTATTACGAAAGAGCATGGCTTATCTAAAAATGAAAATCCGATGCAAGGATCTTTTATTATTGAAGAATTAACCGACCTTGTGGAAGAAGCTGTATTGCAGGAGTTTGAACGTCTAAATGACAGAGGCGGTGTGCTCGGAGCGATGGAAACCCAGTATCAAAGGGGAAAAATTCAAGAAGAATCGATGCACTATGAAATGCTGAAACATACGGGAGAACTTCCGATTATTGGCGTGAACACATACTTAAATCCGAACCCGCCATCTGAAGAAGAGATTGACAGCATGGAACTGGCACGGGCAACAGCGGAAGAAAAAGAGCATCAAATTAGCGAACTGCGCCGGTTCCAACAGCAGCACGAACAAGAAGCAAAACAAGCACTCATTCGTTTAAAAGAAAAGGCTGTCAGCGGCGGCAACATTTTTGCTGAGCTGATGGAGACTGTAAAAACAGCAAGTCTTGGTCAAATCACAACCGCCCTCTACGAAGTGGGAGGACAGTATAGAAGAAATATGTAGGAAAACATAACCGCAAAAAGAAATCCAACCTTCTTTTTGCGGTGTTTTTTTCAAAAATCGATTAAAAATGTAAAAGAAAGGGCATTGTAAGAAGAAAAGCGGAAGCGCCTGTTTTGCTCGGACAGGCAAATGTTCTTCCCCCAACGAAGTCGCCTTTTGACTTCGTTGGGGGAAGGTTATTTGACCCGAGGAGCAAGACGCTGCAGCTGGGCAAAAGAAAAGTGGAAGGTGCCTAGTAATCAGTGCATAGGACTCATTTGAAACTTTTTTACTTTATCGGGCATTTTTTCTTTTATAATGGTTACCGGGAAGTATTACAATAGGGAACGGATAAAAGGCGGGGTGTGAAATGATAAAGAGAACCTTAAGTATCATTATGCTTGGAGCGTGTATGTATAGTGCTTTGTGGCTTTATAATATTCAGCTCGGGGCCATCCCTTTTATCCTGTTGTCTTTTTTCTTGTTTTACCGGGCATTAGCTGTGATAAGGACAAAGAGTAAGGATGAAAAACTGCCTGAAGAAGTTATTCAGGAGGAGACAGACGAAAAAAAAGCAGAAATCTTTACATAAATATGGCATAATGAAAGCGCGAGTGTTTATAATGATCAATATGGCCTTTTTCACTCTAATTGAGTGTGTAAATAGAGAAGGGAAGTGCGGATGTGAATTTGAAGCAATTGTCTACAGAAGAATTGAAAGAAATGTCCATGATTGAAATCGCCTATGCTATTTTAAAAGAAAACAAGCAGCCGATTGCATTTCAAGAAATACTTTCTCAAATTCAGAAGTATCAAGAATCAAGCGATGTTGAATTGAAATCCCGTATCAGTCAGTTTTACACCGACCTAAATATTGACGGCCGGTTTATTACATTTGGAGAAAATCGCTGGGGTCTGCGTGCATGGTATCCAGTTGATCAGCTGGAAGAAGAGGCAGCACCTGCTGTGAAAGCGAAAAAGAAGAAAACGAAAAAAGCATCTAAAGAAGAAATCGACTTCGATGAAGAGGATCTGGATGAAGTGGATGTAGTCGAAGAAGATGAAGAATTTGACGAGGACGATTTTGAAGATCTAGATGACGAGGATATAGAAGAAGTCGACGAAGAGGATCTGGACGATCTTGACGAGGACGAGGACGAGGAATTTGAAGATGATCTTGCGGCCGAAGATGAATACGATCTCGACGAAGACGAGGAAGAAGACTTAAAATAAAGAAAATTAATCTTTTCTTGACCTCCTTTATTTCAAATTGTAGTATGTTATTTGGGCTCTTTAAGGAGACAAGTTGACGTTTATAACGCTCCCTTTACTGTGTTAAGTAACGGGGGCTTTTTTGCTTTTTGCCCTCATAAAAATCGTGTATTCATTTAAATAATAAAAGGAACAATAGATTGAAGGGGGCTTTTCAAATTGACTAAATATATCTTTGTAACAGGCGGAGTTGTTTCTTCTTTAGGTAAAGGGATTACGGCTGCTTCTCTTGGCCGCTTGTTAAAAAACCGTGGGTTAAAAGTGACAATCCAAAAGTTTGATCCATATATTAACGTCGATCCGGGAACAATGAGCCCTTATCAGCATGGAGAAGTATTCGTTACTGATGACGGTGCGGAAACGGATTTGGACTTAGGTCATTACGAGCGCTTCATTGACATTAATTTAAATAAGCATAGCAACGTCACGACTGGTAAAATTTATTCAACAGTTTTGCGTAAGGAACGACGCGGAGAATACTTAGGCGGCACAGTGCAAGTAATCCCGCATATCACAAATGAAATCAAGGACCGCGTTTTTCTTGCGGGTAAAGAAACGAAAGCAGACGTTGTCATTACTGAAATTGGCGGAACGGTTGGAGACATTGAGTCTTTACCATTCCTAGAGGCAATCCGCCAAATTAAAAGTGATATCGGTGCTGACAATGTTATGTATATCCATTGTACATTGATCCCATATTTGAAAGCTGCTGGAGAAATGAAAACAAAACCAACGCAGCACAGTGTGAAGGAACTTCGCAGCCTTGGTATTCAGCCGAATATTATCGTTGTCCGTACAGAAATGCCAATTTCACAAGATATGAAAGATAAGTTAGCTCTTTTCTGTGATATTGCGCCGGAAGCCGTGATTGAAGCGATGGATGCAGATACACTTTATGCTGTACCGCTTTCTCTTCAAGAGCAGAAAATGGATGATCTTGTCTGCCATCATTTAAAACTTCAGTGCCATGATGCAGAAATGGATGATTGGAAAGAGCTTGTTCATCAAGTTCGCAGCTTAACAAAGAAAACAAAGATTGCGCTTGTTGGAAAATATGTTGAGCTGCAAGATGCATATATTTCAGTCGTTGAAGCGCTGCGCCATGCTGGTTATGTTTTTGATGCAGATGTTGAGATCGACTGGATCAGTGCAGCCGAGTTATATGCTGAAAATGCGGAAGCAAAACTGAAAGGTGCAGATGGTATTTTAGTACCTGGCGGCTTTGGCGACCGTGGAATTTCTGGTAAAATTGAAGCCATTAAATATGCCCGCGAAAACAACGTGCCATTATTCGGTATTTGCCTTGGTATGCAGCTTGCTTCCATCGAGTATGCAAGAAACGTCGTTCAGTTGGAAGGAGCCAATTCATCTGAAATTGATCCAGCAACTCCGTACCCGGTTATTGACTTGCTGCCGGAACAAAAAGATGTGGAAGATCTCGGAGGCACACTGCGCCTAGGTTTATATCCATGCAAGCTTCAAAAAGGATCAAAAGCATATGAAGCGTACCAGGAAGAAGTGGTATATGAGCGTCATCGCCATCGCTATGAATTCAACAATGAATATCGTGAGGAAATGGAGAAAAAAGGATTTATCTTCTCTGGAACAAGTCCAGATGGCCGTCTTGTGGAGATCATCGAGTTAGAAGATCATCCTTGGTTTGTAGCGGCTCAGTTCCATCCTGAATTTACATCACGCCCGACTCGCCCGCAGCCGCTTTTCCGCGGATTTATTGAAGCGACACTGGCTAATCAATAAGCATAAAAAAGCCTTTAAAGCAAAAAACGCTTTAAAGGCTTTTTAATAATTTGGAAAACGACTGGGTTTGTATCTTGGGAGCTCACTCAGTCTTGATCCCGTAAGATTTCGTCTATTGTCAGCTTTAGTAAAAAGTAAATATACAGTGCAGCGAGGCTCGATGGAAAGCCTGTGCGGCCGCCTGTTTCGTCAGGAAGTAAGCCTTTAATCAGTTTCGTGTCGATAAACACATCTGCAAGTGCATCGAGTGCATCTTCTTCCGTTTGTACGAGACCGGCTGCGGCGACGAAAGGAATGTCTTTTTCTTGGAGAATAGACGCAGCAGCCAAGGCTTCGGAATCGTGAGCGAAACGGCTGACAAGAAGAACACGGTCGCTTGCTGTTAGTGTATCAGCTGTATCGAGCCGCTGGCAGCGGGTGAACGGTTCGGCACCGGCTAGTGCTTCTGCTTCCACCGCTTTCATTTCTCCAAATCCTTGTATGTAAATATGGCCTTCACCAACGATTGCCTGCGCAAGCAGACGAGCGCCATCTTCAATAGAATCTCCTTCTTTATCAGCAATTCGTTGAAATAAGCCATTCAATTGAGTGGTAAACATTTTTAACATGCTTCTGCCTCCTTACTTGTTCATTCATTATACATTTCTTTCAATTTTGGAGCAAAAAGCAGAAATTTGTATATTCAAGCAGGAATTTTGGGAATCAAGCCAGAATTATTTACAAACGGACAGTAAACGACTGGGAAAAATGTTTATTCTTTATTATAAATACATAAATATTATAAATACATAAATCGGTTTATAGACGAAGTCAATTTTAAGCATCTTTAAGCTGATTAAAAATGTTTGCTTTCCGGGGACGTTCATTGATCAAGGAGGATCATGAGCACTGTAGAAAGCAAGTGTTGTTGATAAAAACGAACTGATGAATGGAGACGAGGGGGAAAGACAATTGAATGGAAAAATACTTATTGTAGATGATCAATTTGGTATACGTATTTTATTAAATGAGGTTTTGCAAAAAGAAGGATATGAAACTTTTCAGGCGGCAAATGGAATACAGGCTCTTGAAATTGTTGACAATCATTCACCCGATTTAGTTTTGTTGGATATGAAAATTCCGGGTATGGACGGCATTGAAATTTTAAAAAGAATAAAGGAAAAAGACAGCAGTATGCGGGTCATTATCATGACAGCTTATGGAGAGCTCGACATGATTCAACAAGCAAGGGATCTTGGGGCACTCACACATTTCGCTAAGCCGTTTGACATTGATGACATTCGTACAACTGTAAAAGAGTACATATTTTCGTAAGAGATAACCGGTCATATTTACGTTGGTAAAGGACCGGTTATTTTGGTATGATACAAATGTAAATTGATCTGTAAGTGAATACTTAAAAGATGTACTTTAGTTTATCAAGGAGGAAAATAATCATGCCTTTAGTTTCCATGACGGATATGCTGAATAAAGCAAAAGAAGAAAAATATGCTGTCGGGCAATTTAACTTAAACAATCTTGAATTTACACAAGCGATTTTGCAGGCGGCAGAAGAAGAAAAATCACCAGTCATTCTTGGTGTTTCCGAAGGAGCAGCTCGTTACATGGGCGGCTTCAAACTCGTTGTGGCTATGGTTAAAGCGTTAATGGAAGAATACGAAATCACTGTTCCGACAGCGATTCACCTAGATCACGGTTCCAGCTTTGAAATGTGTGCCAAAGCCATTCATGCAGGCTTCACATCTGTAATGATTGATGGTTCTCATCATCCTCTTGAGCACAACATTGCCTTAACGAAAAAAGTAGTCGAACTTGCTCACATTCACGGTGTATCTGTCGAGGCGGAACTTGGCCGTATCGGTGGACAGGAAGATGACCTCATTGTAGATGATGCCGAGGCAGCTTACGCCATTCCGGCAGAATGCGATCAATTAGTTCGTGAAACAGGTGTGGACTGCTTTGCTCCAGCACTGGGATCTGTTCATGGTCCATACAAAGGCGAACCGAAACTTGGATTTGACCGCATGGAAGAAGTAATGAACTTAACTGGTGTTCCGCTCGTTCTTCACGGAGGTACTGGTATTCCAACGAAAGATATTCAACGTGCGATCTCTCTTGGAACAGCCAAAATTAACGTGAACACAGAAAACCAAATTACTTCAGCGAAAACGATTCGTGAAGTTCTAGCCGAAAAACCAGATCTATACGATCCGCGCAAATACTTAGGGCCTGCACGTGACACGATCAAAGAAACAGTCAAAGGCAAAATGCGCGAATTCGGTTCTTCTGGAAAAGCATAAAAACCTGTTCATTTATAAAGACGCATAGAAACCGCCTTATCAAAATAAGGCGGTTTCCGTACATAGCAAGAAAAGCGGAGCCGACTGTTTTGGGACGACAAGCATATGACAGGCTGACGAAATGGCGCTTTTCAGCCATGCAGACAGACTGGCTTATGACCTTGAGTCCCAAGGAGGCGTAGCTGGACAAAGAAAAGCGGAAGCGTAAACAAGATTAAAAGGAGAGAACACGGATGAAATTATTTATTGATACAGCAAATATGGAAGAAATTGAAGAAGCCCACTCTTGGGGGATTTTATCAGGGGTGACAACGAATCCGTCTTTAGTGGCAAAAGAGGCAGTTTCCTTCCATGACCGTCTTCGTGAAATCACTGCTTTAGTGAGCGATTCAGTTAGTGCAGAAGTCATTTCGCTTGATGCAGAAGGAATGATTAAAGAGGGCCGCGAATTGGCGAAGATTGCACCGAATATTACAGTGAAAGTGCCTATGACTCCAGAAGGATTGAAAGCAGTCGCTGTTTTTGCGAAGGAAGGCATTAAAACGAATGTGACACTTGTGTTTAGTGCGAACCAAGCGTTACTTGCGGCAAGAGCAGGTGCTTCCTATGTTTCACCATTCTTAGGACGACTAGATGATATCGGTCATAACGGTTTGGATTTAATCGAGACGATTGCCTCTATTTTTGCTATTCATGGCATTGAATCAGAGATTATCGCTGCTTCGATTCGTCATCCACAGCACATTACAGATGCAGCTTTGCGCGGTGCTCATATTGCAACTGTACCATTTAAAGTGTTAAAACAAATGTTCAGCCATCCACTTACTGACAAAGGAATCGATATATTTTTAGCTGACTGGGAAAAACGCCAATCAAAATAAACATCCATTTGTTTACATGTTTTCACTGAACTGGGATAACCTATAACTAATGAAAATAGTTGTCAGCACATCGTGGAAGGATTCTTTTTTCGTTAGCCAGTGCGTGAAAGAAGGGAGCAGAAAATGGAAAAACTGAAAATTGTGGGAGGCCATCCGCTAAAAGGCACAATCAAAGTGGACGGAGCGAAAAATAGCGCAGTTGCTTTAGTTCCGGCCACGATTTTAGCTGAGTCTTCGGTAACAATTGAAGGGATGCCCGATATTTCTGATATTCATATGCTGAAAGGACTGCTTGAGGAAATTGGAGGCGAAGTCACCTTTAAAAATGGTGAAATGGTCGTTAACCCAGCGAATATGGTAGCTATGCCGCTGCCAAATGGAAAAGTAAAGAAATTACGTGCTTCCTACTATTTAATGGGGGCTATGCTCGGTAAATTTAAAAAAGCGGTCATCGGTTTGCCGGGAGGCTGTCATTTAGGCCCGCGGCCGATTGACCAGCATATAAAAGGGTTTGAAGCGCTCGGAGCAGAAGTGACCAATGAACAAGGTGCCATTTACTTGCGGGCAAAAGAGCTGCGCGGTGCAAGAATTTACTTAGATGTTGTGAGTGTTGGTGCGACGATTAATATTATGCTGGCTGCTGTACGGGCAAAAGGACAAACCGTCATTGAAAATGCGGCAAAGGAGCCGGAAATTATTGATGTCGCTACATTATTAAACAACATGGGAGCGAAAATCAAAGGGGCTGGGACGGATATTATTCGGATTGACGGTGTGGATAAGCTAGACGGCTGCCGCCATACGATCATTCCAGACCGGATTGAAGCGGGCACATTTATGATTTTAGCAGCAGCTGCAGGGGAGGGAATTGTCATTGATAATGTCATTCCTCTTCATTTGGAATCCTTAATAGCTAAATTGCGGGAAATGAATGTACCTGTGGAAATCGGAGACGATAAGATATTTGTTGGTAAAGCGGAAAAGCTAAAAGCAGTCGATATTAAAACGCTTGTCTATCCAGGCTTTCCAACCGATTTGCAGCAGCCTTTTACGACTCTGTTAACAAAAGCAGAAGGTACGGCTGTCATCACGGATACGATTTATTCAGCCCGCTTTAAGCACCTCGATGAATTGCGCAGAATGAATGCGATTACGAAAGTAGAAGGAAGAGCAGCGGTTATTAACGGACCGGTTCAGCTTCGCGGGGCCAAAGTGAGAGCAAGCGATTTACGCGCTGGAGCAGCGCTTGTGATTGCTGGATTAATGGCAGAAGGAATAACGGAACTGACAGGGCTTGAACATATTGACAGGGGCTACAGCATGCTCGTAGAAAAACTCACCCTTCTTGGGGCAGAGCTTTGGCGGGAAGGGTTGTCGGGGGAAGAGTTTGAACAAATAAAAAGCTCATGAAGAACTTCCCCGCATGTTTCGTGTAATGTGTTACAATATATATGTTAATTAGGTTATACGAATCTAAAATTGCAGTTGTAATACGGGAGGAAAACATAAAATGGAAAGAAGTTTATCAATGGAGCTTGTCCGTGTAACGGAAGCAGCCGCTTTGTCTTCTGCACGCTGGATGGGAAGAGGAAAGAAAATGGAAGCAGATGACGCGGCCACAACTGCTATGCGCGATGTGTTTGATACGATTCCAATGCAAGGAACGGTCGTTATCGGAGAAGGAGAAATGGATGAAGCTCCGATGCTTTACATTGGTGAAAAGCTTGGCACAGGCCACGGTCCGCTGGTAGATATAGCAGTTGATCCACTGGAAGGTACGAACATTGTTGCATCAGGCGGCTGGAACGCGCTGGCTGTGCTTGCTGTAGCAGACCAAGGCAACCTTTTGCATGCTCCTGATATGTATATGGAAAAGATTGCTGTAGGACCTGAAGCGGTCGGTCAAATTGATATTAACGCTTCTGTTCTAGATAACTTAAAAGCCGTAGCAAAAGCGAAGAATAAAGATATCCAAGATGTAGTGGCTACGGTATTAAACCGTCCGCGCCATGAGGAAATCATTGCTCAGCTTCGCGAGGCAGGCGCTCGTATTAAATTAATCAATGATGGTGATGTAGCTGGAGCGATCAACACAGCTTTTGACCAAACAGGTGTGGATATTTTATTCGGTTCCGGCGGTGCTCCTGAAGGCGTGATTGCAGCCGTTGCATTGAAATGTCTTGGCGGAGAAATCCAAGGGCGTCTGTTACCGCAAAGTGAAGAAGAAATAACACGCTGCGGAAAAATGGGCATTGATATAGCAAAAGTGCTTCGTATGGAAGATCTCGTGCGCGGTGACGATGCTATTTTTGCTGCGACTGGTGTAACAGATGGTGAACTCATGCGCGGTGTTCAATTTAAAGGTTTATACGGCGAGACTCATTCTGTTGTTATGCGGGCAAAGTCAGGTACAGTTCGTTTCATTGAAGGGCGCCACAGCCTGGAGAAAAAACCAAACTTAGTGATTAAGCCTTAATTTAATAGAACAATCATTGTTAGTCAGTTACTTAACAGCAAGCGGGCTTGTGCCAGCAACAACCGGCCCTTCAGCCTGCTCTTGCTGTTTCCAATCCCACTCAACCTTGTACACCAACATAACGTTCCTCTCCTTTTTCATTCGATGATTGCGACATTTACCCGAACAGGTTAAAATAGATATTATTTTAAAGAAAAGCGTAAGCGCCTGTTTTGCTCCGACAGGCAAATGTTCTTCACCCAAAGAAGTCCGCCCTTTGACTTCATTGGATGAAGGTTATTTGACCCGAGGAGCAAGGCGCTGCAGCTGGACAAAGAAAAGCGGCGCCGACTGTTCTGGGGCGACGCTAGATACTAGATAAAGAAAGAAATGCTTACTCTCTTCAATTAGGGGAGAACTAAATAAAAGTGTGGTGCCAAAATGGAAGAACTGACAATTTCGTATTTGGAAAATTTAAAGCTGAAGGAACTTTATGAACTTGCGCGGACATACAAGATTTCTTATTACAGTAAACTGACGAAAAAAGAATTAATTTTTGCTATTTTAAAAGCTCGCGCCGAAGAACAAGGCTTCTTTTTTATGGAAGGTGTTTTGGAGATTATCCAATCTGAAGGCTTTGGTTTTTTAAGACCGATCAATTATTCGCCGAGTTCTGAGGATATTTATATTTCAGCCTCACAAATTCGCCGTTTTGACTTGAGAAATGGTGATAAAGTATCAGGTAAAGTACGCCCTCCAAAGGAAAATGAGCGCTACTACGGTCTCCTGCACGTTGAAGCGGTGAATGGAGATGACCCCGAATCTGCTAAAGAACGTGTCCACTTTCCAGCATTGACTCCTTTATATCCGGATCGCCAAATTGTACTTGAAACGAACCCAAGAAATCTTTCTACAAGAATCATGGACTTGATTTCGCCTGTCGGTTTTGGCCAGCGTGGATTGATTGTTGCTCCGCCAAAAGCGGGGAAAACGATCTTATTAAAAGAAATTGCCAACTCTATTACAGCGAATCATCCGGAAGCCGAGTTAATTGTTCTATTGATTGATGAGCGCCCAGAGGAAGTAACGGATATCGAGCGTTCTGTTCAGGCGGAAGTCATCAGTTCAACATTTGACGAAGTGCCGGAAAATCATATTAAAGTGGCTGAACTTGTGTTGGAACGGGCCATGCGTCTTGTTGAACATAAGCGTGACGTGATTATCTTAATGGATAGCATTACACGTTTGGCAAGAGCTTACAATCTCGTCATTCCACCGAGTGGACGCACGTTGTCTGGGGGGATTGACCCGGCCGCTTTCCACCGTCCGAAACGCTTTTTTGGAGCGGCTCGTAACATTGAAGAAGGCGGCAGTTTAACGATTCTTGCGACAGCTCTCGTCGATACAGGTTCTCGTATGGATGACGTTATTTATGAAGAATTTAAAGGAACGGGAAATATGGAGCTTCACCTTGATCGTTCACTTGCTGAGCGCCGCATTTTCCCTGCCATTGACATTAAACGTTCTGGCACGCGTAAAGAAGAACTGCTTATTGAAAAAGGGCAGCTCGATATGATCTGGTCCATTCGTAAAACAATGTCTGATTCGCCGGATCTTGCTGAGAAGTTCCTGCGCCGTCTGCGGCAGACGAAAACGAATGCCGAATTTATTGAGCAGCTTGTAGCAGAAATTAAAGCAGGCGGTTCATCGAAACGAATTTTATAATTCATGTTTGATTTTTGGACAAACACTTGTTATAATTATGTCAGTGTGCTTAGCATATAAGTACGGGGCAATGAAGCCGTATTTCGTATAGACAACTCTGTTTCTAAAATGATTCAGGGCGGAAGGAGATGACAAGAATGAAAGCAGCTATTCATCCAGATTATAAAAAAGCAATGGTGAAATGTGCATGCGGTAACGAGTTTGAAACTGGTTCCGTTAAAGAGCAAATTCGTATTGAGGTTTGTTCTGAATGCCATCCATTCTATACTGGTCGTCAAAAATTTGCTGATGCTGGCGGACGTGTTGACCGCTTCAACAAAAAATACGGCATGAAAAATAAGTAAGTTAAACATAAAAAACAGGCAAGAAGTTATCTATAACTGCTTGCCTGTTTTTTCCTTTTTACCTATGTTCATGGCTATTGTTGCTTTTGCTGGTTGGAGCGGAAGTCAATAGGTGGGTTTAATGAATTTTCCTTTTTGAGGAAAAGAAAAGGATAGTGAAAGCGAGGCCTATATGATCTCATGTATGTGATGAAACAAACAGGATGGGTTGAAGTGATTTGTGGCAGTATGTTCTCGGGAAAATCAGAGGAGCTCATTCGTCGTGTTCGACGTGCACAGTTTGCCAAACAAACAATCATGGTGTTTAAGCCAAAAATAGATAACCGTTACAGCGAAAAATCCATTGTATCCCATAATGGCTCAGCTGTAGTAGCCGTACCTGTGGAAGAATCATCTGCGATTTTAGCAGCTGTTTCCTCGGAGGTTGATCTAGTTGCTATTGACGAGGCTCAGTTTTTCGACAATGATATCATTTCAACTATCCAAACATTGGCTGACCGCGGCCATCGTGTCATTTTAGCCGGGCTTGATCAAGATTTTCGAGGGGAGCCATTTCATCCGATGCCGGCCTTAATGGCCATAGCGGAACTTGTTACGAAGCTGCAAGCCGTTTGTGCCGTCTGCGGATCACCCGCCAGCCGGACACAGCGTTTAATCGACGGTAAGCCGGCAGGGTACGATGATCCGATTATTTTAGTCGGAGCCGCCGAAAGTTATGAGCCGCGATGCCGCCATCACCATGAAGTCCCGCGCAGCTCTGTGTATAAACAAGAAGCAGCTGTGGAAAAAAGTGAATAAAAACAAAGACAGGAGTTGTCTCATAAGATCTGACACTTTGATTTTGAGGCAGCTCTTTTTGGCGAGCGGTTGTCTCCGCTTTTCTTGCCCCGCTGCAGCACCTTGCTCCTCGGGTCAAATAACCTTTCCCTAATGAAGTCAAAGAGCAACTTCTTTTGGGAAAGAACATTTGCCTGTCGGAGCAGAACAGGCGCTTCCGCTTTTCTTCTACGTTGTATGGATATTTTCGATATATTATAATAGTGACATTATGGACGAAATTTGAGGTGAGGCTATGTTTGACCGTTTACAGGCGGTGGAAGACCGTTATGAAAAGTTAAATGAACTGTTAAGTGATCCGGAAATTGTGAATAATCCGAGTAAGCTAAGAGATTATTCAAAAGAGCAGTCTGATATTCAGGAAACGGTGCTCGTGTACCGTGAATATAAAGAAGCAAAGGAACAGTACGAAGAAGCAAAAGCGATGTTGGATGAAAAACTGGACGCTGATATGCGTGAAATGGTGAAGGAAGAAATAAATGAGCTCGAGGAAAAGCTTGAGCAGTATGAAGAGCGTTTGAAAATCTTGTTAATTCCGAAAGACCCGAATGACGATAAAAACGTCATTATGGAGATCCGCGGGGCAGCCGGCGGGGATGAAGCCGCTTTATTTGCCGGTAACTTGTATCGGATGTATAGCCGCTTTGCTGAGGCACAAGGCTGGAAAACAGAGGTTATTGAAGCTCACTCTACCGGCCTTGGGGGATATAAAGAAATCATTTTTATGATCAACGGAAAGGGCGCTTTTTCTAAGATGAAATATGAAAACGGCGCTCACCGTGTACAGCGTGTGCCGGAAACGGAATCAGGCGGCCGTATTCACACTTCTACAGCTACTGTAGCGTGTTTGCCTGAAGCGGAAGATGTAGAGATCGATATTCATGACAAAGATATCCGCGTAGATACATTTGCATCGAGCGGCCCGGGCGGACAAAGTGTGAATACGACGATGTCAGCTGTACGTTTAACACATCTGCCGACTGGGACTGTTGTTTCGTGCCAAGATGAAAAGTCGCAAATTAAAAATAAAGAAAAAGCAATGAAAGTTCTGCGTGCCCGCGTTTATGATAAGTTTCAACAGGAAGCACAGGCCGAATACGATGCGCAGCGGAAGTCAGCTGTTGGCTCTGGTGATCGTTCCGAACGCATCCGGACATACAATTTCCCGCAAAACCGTGTGACTGACCACCGCATCGGTTTAACGATTCAAAAGCTCGACCAAATTCTAGAAGGCAAGCTGGATGAAGTGCTAGATGCGCTCATTATGGAAGAACAGTCTTCCAAGCTTGAAAATTTACAGGATTAAATATGACCCAAAAAATATATGAGGCCCTTCGATGGGCTTCTTCGTTTTTAATAGAGCATAAGCGGGACGCCAATGCAGGTGAACTGCTGCTTCAGCATATTGTTAATATGGGGCGCTCAGAGCTGCTGGCGAATATGCACGAACAGCTGACTGAGGAGCAGCAGCAAATATTTAAGGAAATGGTCAACCGTCATGGGGCAGGTGTGCCTATTCAGCATATGATCGGCACAGAACAATTTTATGGACGGAGCTTTATCGTGAACAGTGATGTACTCATTCCTCGTCCGGAAACGGAGGAACTCGTGTGGCATACACTCCACAAAAGAAAATCGAAGTCAGCACCAGAGAAAGACATCATCATGGCTGACATTGGTACGGGCAGCGGGGCAATTGCTATTACGATGAAACTTGAATGGCCGCAGCTTACTGTCTATGCTTCGGACCTTTCTGAAAAAGCATTACAGACGGCGAAACGAAACAGTGAGGCACTAAAAGCTGATGTCCAATTTTTACATGGAGATTTACTTACTCCGTTTATTGAACGGAGTATGAAGCTAGATTTGCTTCTCTCCAATCCGCCGTATATCCCGCTGTCTGATCGAGAGACTTTATCGACTGTTGTCGCTGATCATGAGCCGGAACTTGCGCTTTATGGAGGAGAAGATGGGCTTGATTTGTACCGCCGCTTCTGTGAACAGCTGCCTAAGGTGCTGAATCCTGGTGCATTTGTCGGTTTTGAAGTTGGAGCAGGGCAGGGGGAAGCGGTGGCTGAATTGTTGCAGCAAGCTTTTCCACAGGCTGCTGTTACAGTGGAATATGATATTAACGGCAAAGATCGAATGGTTTTTATGAAAATTTAATAGTTTCATTGTTTAAGTTTTTCTTTTCTGGACAGACTGTTTGTCAGGAGGGGAAAACAATGAATAAACTAATAGCAGGCATCTATTTAATAATCTTATCACTCAGTACTATTACAAGTTTATATATACCAAATCAGGCCGCAGAGGCGGAAGAAACGATTGTCATTCCGAAAGAAGCCATTAGGCTGCGGATTCTCGCAAACAGCGATAGTACAGAGGATCAGGAGCTAAAAAGAAAAATTAGGGATGATGTGAATACGGAAATTACAAAGTGGGTATCTGACTTGGAGTCTCTGCCTGAAGCCCGCCGCTTGTTAAAGAGCAAGCTCCCAGAAATTCAGCAAATCGCTTTGAAGCGGGCGGAAAAAGAAGGAGTATCTAATAGTATTCAAGTGAACTTCGGCAAGGCGAAATTCCCGACGAAGCTGTACGGCCAATTTTTGTATCCGGCTGGTGAATACGAGGCGATTGTTATTACGATTGGTGAAGGAACGGGCGCCAACTGGTGGTGTGTATTATACCCGCCGCTATGCTTTCTTGATTTTTCAAGCGGTACTGCCGTCAGCCCTGGGATAGAAGAGAATGTCCAGCAGGATCAAACGAAAGAGCCTGTTTACGCGGAAGGAGAGCAGCAGACTCCGGAAGTGAAATTCGCTATCGTTGAGCTGTTTAAAAGAGGAGAATGAAAGTTCGACAAATGATCTTAAAAGTTATTAACAAATCAGTAGGGGATTTGTGGATGAAACGTAAATTATATGACTTTTCAGAAAATTATCCACATCTATCCACAGGGTTATTAACAATTAAAAAAATATTATCCACATGATGTGGACAGTTTTGATGAAATTGTGAATAGTATACAATTAACCTCTCATTTTTTTTGCAAAAAGCGTAGAAATTACGCAAAAAATGAAGAAATAAAATATAGGTGAGTAAAATGCAGACAAAATATTGGTTTGTGGATAATCATGTGGATATGTTAGTAACCTATCCACAAATAAAAGAGGCAGCTCAGTTATTAAAGAAAAATGAGGTTGTAGCTTTCCCGACTGAAACGGTGTATGGGCTTGGGGGCAATGCGTTGTCAAACGAAGCAGCAGGGAAAATATTTGCGGCAAAAGGCCGGCCGGCTGATAATCCACTGATTGTCCACATTGCATCAGAGCAGCAAGCAGCGGATGTAGCGATTCATATATCAGCAACGGCCCAAAAGCTTATGCAGGAATTTTGGCCAGGACCGTTGACGATTATTTTAAAGAAACAGCCCAATCGGTTGTCTGATCTTGTAACAGCTGGACTTGATACAGTGGCCGTCCGTGTGCCGGATCATCCTGTAGCACTGGCCGTTATTAGGGAAGCCGGCCTGCCGATTGCTGCGCCGAGTGCGAACCGTTCCGGTAAACCTAGTCCTACTTCTGCTAAGCATGTACAAGATGACTTGGACGGCAGGATTGCAGGAATTGTGGATGGCGGCAGTACGGGAGTAGGTGTGGAGTCAACGGTTGTGGATTGCACAGGAAGCATACCTGTTATTTTGCGCCCGGGCGGTATTACGAAAGAAGAGCTAGAAGCAGTTGTAGGAGAGGTAGCGGTTGATGCGGCATTGACTGACGCACAAAAGCAGCCGAAATCCCCAGGGATGAAATATACCCACTACGCTCCAAATGCACCCTTGTATTTGCTTCAAGGAAGCTGTGAGTGGATTCAGTCACAAATAAGCGATCAGCAGCAAAAAGGAAAAAAAGTCGGTTTATTAACGACGGAAGATCATCTTTCCTTTTATGAGGCAGATGTCATTCTGCCGTGTGGAAACAGCCGTGACTTGAAGACGGTGGCTCATTGTCTTTACGATGTACTGAGGGCTTTTAACGAAACGGATGTGGATATGATTTATTCCGAAACATTCCCAACTGCTGGTGTCGGCTTGGCGGTTATGAATCGATTGGAGAAAGCTGCCGGCCACCGCTGGATTCATGAAAAAATGAAAGAGTAAACCGAAGAATGGGGCTGTCTCATAACGATGTCAGACCACTCTGTCTTATATCTGTCGCACTTCAATAAGTAAAAGAGACAGATATAGCTGGAGAGGCCGGGCTTTTATGAGAAAGTCCCTTTTTTTATTGTCTATTTTGATCAACTAAGTGAATAGTAAGTTCATTGAGCGGAGCTTCTTTATAGCATTGAAGCAGTCCTTTAGAGGCGATGGCTTCTTTTGGGAGTATTTTTTGTTTTAATGTGATGGTGATTTCACGTTCAAAAGGGAAGGTTTCCATAGCAATTGTCTCTTTATTTCTCCAGTACAGCTGGATTTTATTTTGTTCGAATGGATAAAGGGCAGCTGAAAGCGGGATTCCGTCACGGAAAAATGGGAGCTCCTTTTCCTTTGCCGCACCAGGTTCATTTAGACAAATATATAATGAAAGATGATCACCGAACTGCAGCAGCCCACAATGAAAGTTAAGAAGTGATAGATCCGATAGTTCAAGAGAGCGGATGAGCCGCTCCTGCCGTTCCTTTTCTAGGGCCAGGAAAGCCTTCGCCTCACCGGAAGCCTCATTTTTAAGAAACCCCATATAATACATGCTGCATAAAAGGGCGGCGTAAGCATCTTCTTTCTCCACTTCATCAATTCCATGCCTATAAAGTACCGTTTTCGCTAACACTGGAAAGTCAATGAATGTATACGGAGCTTGTTTTTTATCATTCCAGAAGGGCTCTTGATCAAATGGCTTCCACCCGCAGTCATGTCTTGAGATCGCGTATTCGACAGATTTTCTAAAATTTTCTCCAGGAAACAAAGAAGCCTTCCAATGAGCCATGATCCTGCCGGAAACTTGTGCATGGTGATCCTGCTCGATCATGACGAATTCATCTTTACGCTCTCGTATAATGATGGAAGTTCACTCCTTTGAATGTGAAATATATATCTAAATTAGATGTATGTGGTTTACCCGGTTATTTATTCCCTAATCTGTCGTTTATAATCATAAGTTTGCTAGATTTGTACGGTTCTCTTTATCCGACATTTAGGTATAAGCGAAAGTATTGAAAGCTTTCCGCATATGTTGGAAAGAGGCACGTCCAAAAAGGGAGGGAATGAAGATAGAGATGGGTGAATTCATTACTTTAAGTATGCTGGCTTTAGCTTTGGGCATGGATGCCTTTTCGGCAAGTTTAGGTATCGGCATGGTGCCCATTAGATTAAAGAAGATATTTTATATCGGACTTATAGTAGGGGGCTTTCACGTTTCTTTGCCGCTTCTTGGTATACTGATCGGCAGATTTGTTACAGAGACGTTTGGTGAAATTGCCGCTTTGGTCGGTGGTTTGCTGTTAATTATCGCTGGCAGTCAAATGATCATTGCTTTTTTTCAAAAGCAGGAAGAAGAAAAAGTCGTTCCTTCTGGATGGCAGCTGCTATTATTTGCATTAATCGTCAGCCTTGATAGTTTTTCGGTGGGGCTGACACTAGGTATTTATGGAGCGAAAGTTTTGCTCGTTCTATTCTTATTTGGCAGTATGTCGACAGGGTTAACATGGAGTGGACTGTTAATTGGTAAAAAGGTTGGCAAATGGTTTGGAGCATACAGCGAAGCATTTGGCGGATGTGTATTGCTTGCTTTCGGATTAAAGCTGCTTTTTCTTTAATTGGAAAAATTTATAGCTCTTTTTACCCTCTTTTTAGGGAAATCTTATATAATGGAAAAAAGAATTAAAACTATAAAGAAAAGAATGAAAAAGCTGGAGGGTGAAACGGTTGAACGTACTATTTGTTTGTACAGGCAATACATGCAGAAGCCCAATGGCAGAAGCGATCATGAAGCATAAAAAGCAAGACTGGAATGTGCAGTCTGCTGGTATTTATGCAGCATCGGGCGGCCGGGCAGCAGCGCATGCTATTCAAGTTTTAAAAGAAAAGGAAATCGCGATGGAACATATTTCCCGGGAAATATCTGCAGAAGTAGTTAATTGGGCAGATGTCATTTTCACTATGACTCATGGGCATAAGCAATTAATTTTGGGTGCATTTCCAGAGGTTTCCGACAAGTTGTGGACGTTAAAAGAATTTGTTTATGAAAGGCCAGAAGACGTCGTTGACCCTTATGGGGGAGCTGTGGAGGACTATCGCAGAACGTATGAAGAACTGGATGGATTAATTACTGAAGTACTAAAAAAACTGTAGAGTGAAGCAGGAGCGATCCTGGGAAGGGGAAAACATGGAACATGAGCATGAAACAAAATTTGGGCTAGGGAAGAAGCTTGTTTTTTTCGTAATCATTCTAGCTTTGATCACTTATACGACGAGCGGTTTCTTTATGTATTATATTTATCCAGCTTATTTCTCTTGGATGAATGAAATGGTATTTACTGCGGTCACTTTATTGTTAGGTATCATCTGGTCAGGCATTCTCGCCTATATTGCCGCCGGTTATTTTGTTAAGCCGTTAAAGAGATTAGAAGCGGCTGCTTTGGAAGCTGCACGGGGCAACATTAAACAGGATGTTGAGCTGCCGGAAAGTGAAGATGAAATTCGTTCGCTTGCTCTAGCATTTAATCACATGCTTGGAAACTTAAGAGGGATCGTACACAAGATTGATAACAATTTTGCTTTAACGAATGAAAGCGTGGTGCAAATATCAGCAGAAGCAACCAAAGCTTCGGAAAGAGCAGAAGAGATTTTTCGGACAGTTGATGAAATTTCTGCTGGAGCCGAAAACTCAGCGGCCGCTATTCAATCGACAGCAGAGTCTATTGAAGATGTGACAGAGCTTGCTGCTGAAGTACAAATGAAAGCGAAAGCATCGGCCGTCCAAGCTGGAGAAATGGTTGAGGATTTGCAAGTAAGCAAAGCTATTTTTCAGTCGCTCATTTTAGGGATGGAACAGTTGTCGGTGGAGAATGAGGAGTCACTGGAAGCTGTGAAGGAACTGGAAATGAATGCGCGCAAGGTCGAGCAAATCATTCAGCTCGTCGGTGATATTGCAGCACAGACGAACTTGCTGGCGCTAAACGCTTCAATTGAAGCGGCACGCGCCGGTGAACATGGCAAAGGTTTTGCTGTTGTTGCCGAAGAAGTCCGCAAGCTGGCAGATGAAAGTGCAACAGCCGTGAATGACATTTCTGAGCTGATTAAGCGTATTCAACAAGAAGTAGACCAAGTTGTACAAAAAACAACTTCGCAAGTACAAACAGTGAAAAAAGAAGTGCAAAAAGGATCAGACGCAAATTCAGCCATTGAGCAAATGACAGGAAAAATTCATGAAGTGGCGGATGCGGTACAAATTATTTCCGGACTTGTGGATAAGCAGCTTAACAGTATCCAGCAAACATCGAATCAGTCTGAAGAAGTGGCGGCCATTGCGGAAGAAACATCTGCAGGGGCAGTTGAAGTGACACAAGCGACAAAAGAACAAACACAAGTGATGCATGATATTGAACGAGCGGCAGGGCATTTAAAGGAACAAGCAGAAGAATTAAAGTCAACAATTATACAATTTCGACTCTAGGCGTCTCCCCCTTTTCATTTTCTTGTGCCTGTGACAAAATAGAAGAAAATCGGTTAAGCCAAAAGGAGATTACCAACATGAAAATTGCAATTGCATCTGACCATGGCGGAGTGAACATTCGGAAAGAATTAAAAAGCCTGCTGAATGAACTTGGTCTGGAGTATGAGGATTTTGGATGCAGGTGCGGCGAGTCTGTTGACTATCCGGATTATGCTGTACCGGTAGCAGAAAAGGTAGCACGCGGCGAGTTTGACCGCGGTATTTTAGTGTGCGGTACAGGGATCGGGATGAGCATTGCGGCAAATAAAGTAAAAGGGGTACGCTGTGCGCTTGTTCATGATATGTTTAGTGCAAGAGCAACGAGAGAACACAACGACAGCAACATACTAGCGATGGGAGAAAGGATCATTGGACCCGGCCTTGCTCGTGAAATTGCCAGAGTGTGGCTGACGACTGAATATCAAGGCGGCCGCCATGAAAGCCGTCTCAATAAAATTAAAAAATATGAGGGAAATTAAAACGGAGGGATCAGCTTTGTTGCAGCTTACAGATTGGGAACACCAGCTTAACCGTATTTTGGAAGAGTTTCAGCAGCAGGCACGTCTTCGAAAGGGCCAGACAGTCGTAATCGGCTGTTCAACCTCTGAGATAGCCGGTGAAAGAATCGGTACGGCAGGAACATTAGACATTGCTGAAATGGTGTACGGGCAATTGCAGGCGTTTGCGGAAGAACATGGATTACATCTTGCATTCCAATGCTGCGAGCATTTAAATCGTGCGCTCGTCGTGGATCGGGAGCAGGTCCGCTCGATGCAGCTTGAAGAAGTAGCGGTCGTGCCAGTCCGGCAGGCAGGCGGTTCAATGGCTGCTTATGCCTTTAATCAGAAGCAGGATAGCGCTGTTGTCGAATTCATTAAAGCTGATGCGGGTATTGATATTGGTGATACATTCATTGGTATGCATTTGAAGCATGTAGCAGTTCCGCTGCGGACGAGTGTAAAGGAAGTAGGAAATGCCCATGTTACACTGGCGGTGACACGGCCGAAATTGATCGGCGGAGCCCGGGCTGTTTACGAAAAAACGAATGCAAGTGAAAAATGCACTGGTTAATGTTAGGTTTTGGTCGTCTTTTCAATAAGAAAGTCGACCGTTTTTTATAAAAAGATCGGATTTTATATTTATTTCATTTGAAACAGACGGAAAACGTGATAGAATATAAATGAATTTTTAAAATTGAGTAATACATAAACACATAAATATTTCTCAAATATGAAAGGAGATTGGAAATGAGTACTCTTAAAGATCAAGATTCAGCTGTTTTTGAAGCGATTCAAGAGGAGTTCAAACGTCAGCAGACGAAAATCGAATTGATCGCTTCTGAAAACTTTGTGAGCGAGGCTGTAATGGAAGCACAAGGTTCTGTGTTAACGAATAAATATGCGGAAGGCTATCCAGGCAAGCGTTATTATGGCGGTTGTGAGCATGTGGATGTCGTTGAAGATCTTGCCCGTGACCGTGCGAAAGAAATTTTCGGCGGCGATCACGTGAACGTACAGCCGCATTCAGGTGCACAAGCAAACATGGCTGTTTACTTTACTATCCTAAATCAAGGAGATACAGTTCTTGGTATGAACTTATCCCATGGCGGCCATCTAACTCACGGAAGCCCAGTTAACTTCAGCGGTGTGCAATACAACTTTATTGAATACGGTGTAAGCAAAGAAGATCAGAGAATTGATTATGATGATGTCCGTCAAAAAGCAATAGAGCACAAACCAAAATTAATCGTAGCAGGAGCGAGTGCTTATCCGCGTGCGATTGATTTCGCAAAGTTCCGTGAAATTGCGGATGAAGTTGGGGCATACTTAATGGTTGATATGGCGCACATTGCTGGTCTCGTAGCAGCTGGCCTTCACCAAAGCCCAGTTCCTTACGCAGATTTCGTAACAACAACGACTCACAAAACATTGCGTGGTCCACGCGGAGGAATGATCATTTGTAAAGAAGAGTTTGCGAAGAAAATTGACAAGTCGATTTTCCCAGGTATTCAAGGCGGACCTCTTATGCATGTGATCGCAGCTAAAGCTGTTGCTTTCGGTGAAGCATTGGATGACAGCTTTAAAGCATATGCCCAAAATATTATCGACAATGCTAAACGTTTAGGAGAAGGGTTAACGAAAGCAGGCGTGAACCTCGTATCAGGCGGCACAGATAACCACTTGCTGCTAATCGATTTACAATCTTTAGGCTTAACAGGAAAAGTAGCTGAAAAGGTACTAGATGATGTCGGTATTACAGTGAACAAAAATACGATTCCATTCGATCCTGAAAGTCCATTCGTAACGAGCGGTATCCGCGTTGGTACAGCTGCTGTTACTTCTCGTGGCTTCGATTTGGAAGCGATGGATGAAGTGGCTGATATTATTGGAACTGCCCTGAAAAATCATGAAAACGAAGCGAAGCTTAAAGAGCTGAGCCAGCGTGTAACTGATTTAACAGCGAAATATCCTTTATATAATTAAATGGTGAAGGGAGGCTGTCCCAAAAGGTCGTTAAAAACGACTTTTTAGGGTCAGTCTTTTTTCTTTGGATTAAACTTTTGAATACTATTTCTTATCCGAAATTCGTGGTGCTGTTTTGGGTTCTTCATAGAGATACTGATGCTTTTTGTGTCCTTTCCTTTTGCATAAGAAGGGTGAGAGAGACATCTATGGCAGTTTGTACACATATCTCTTTGACAAAGTTCAAACGATTGTTTTCACTGAGTGGATAATAGTGACAGGCGTGAAGACTCCTGCGGGGGAAAGCGAAGCGCCTGGCGGAGAAATCAGCGGATGAGGTTGAAGAATGATAAAAAAAGGAGATGACCTAAAAGTGATACTTTCGGGACACTCCTCTCTTTTTTATCTTCCCATTTGTTCTTCTTCGGCTTTTTGGGTAAAATCAAAAAGAAGCTTGCTGAAAGAAGTTGAAAAATGGCTGCACGAGCGGCTTCTTTTTTTGCCGCTATGATGCTTGCCGCATGAAAGCTCGTGTGACATAACTTGAAATATTTACATAAAGGAGCGAGGACATTGGGAAAAGTATATGTATTTGACCATCCATTAATCCAGCATAAGTTGACGATTATCCGTGATAAAGAAACTGGAACAAAAGAATTTCGTGAATTAGTAGATGAAATAGCAACGTTAATGGCTTTTGAAATTACCCGCGATATGCCGCTGCAAGAGGTGAAAGTCCAAACGCCTGTCTGCGAAGCAAACGCCAAAACATTGTCTGGGAAAAAGCTGGGAGTTGTTCCGATTTTGCGCGCAGGGATCGGTATGGTAGACGGTATTTTGAATTTGATTCCTGCTGCCAAAGTAGGACACGTCGGCTTGTACCGTGATCCGGAAACACTAAAGCCTGTTGAATATTACGTGAAGCTTCCATCTGATGTGGAAGAGAGAGATTTCATCGTTGTGGACCCGATGCTCGCTACAGGAGGATCAGCCGTAGAGGCGATTCACTCCTTGAAAAAGCGTGGAGCCAAACATATTAAGTTTATGTGCCTCGTTGCTGCCCCTGAAGGAGTGGAAGCGATGCAGGAAGCCCATCCGGATGTTGATATTTATATCGCTGCATTAGATGAAAAGCTGAATGAAAAAGGCTACATTGTACCAGGATTAGGGGATGCAGGGGACCGTCTGTTCGGAACAAAATAATTAGAAGTAGGTGCAGATAAGATGAACCGCCCGATTAAAGTAATGACTATTTTTGGAACGCGCCCTGAAGCGATTAAAATGGCGCCGCTCGTTCTAGAATTGCAAAAATATCCTGAGCAGTTTGAATCGATTGTTACGGTCACTGCTCAGCATCGGCAAATGCTCGATCAAGTGCTCGAAATCTTTAAGATCACGCCTGATTTCGATTTAAACATTATGAAAGACCGCCAGACACTCATTGACGTAACGACGAAGGGGCTTGAAGGGTTAGACCGAATCATGAAAGAAGTGAAACCAGATATTGTTCTCGTTCACGGTGATACGGCCACAACGTTTATTGCCAGCCTTGCTGCTTTTTACAATCAAATTGCTGTTGGCCATGTAGAAGCCGGCTTACGGACATGGAATAAATATTCTCCGTTCCCGGAAGAAATGAACCGCCAGTTAACAGGTGTCATTGCTGACCTTCATTTCTCTCCTACTCATCAAGCAGAGGAAAACTTACTTAATGAAGGAAAAAAAGAGGAAACGATTTTCGTGACAGGAAATACAGCTATTGATGCGTTGAAAACGACGGTAAAAGAAAGCTACAGTCATGAAGTCATTGATCGTTTAGGAAATGACCGCCTCGTGCTGATGACCGCTCACCGCCGCGAAAATCTTGGCGAGCCGATGCGCAGCATGTTCCGTGCTATTAAGCGATTAGTGGAAGAGAATGGAGACATTCAAGTAGTTTATCCGATGCATATGAATCCAGTTGTTCGTGAAATAGCTGATGAAATTCTAGGTAATGATCCGCGCATTCATTTAATTGAGCCGCTCGATGTGATTGATTTTCACAACTTTGCGGCGCGGGCTCATCTCATTTTGACAGATTCCGGCGGTGTGCAGGAAGAAGCGCCTTCTCTCGGTGTGCCTGTTCTCGTTTTGCGTGACACGACGGAACGGCCGGAAGGAATTCAAGCTGGCACATTGAAGCTTGCGGGTGTGGACGAAGATACGATTTATCAAATGGCCACAGAACTGCTGAATGATGAAGCAGAATATGAAAAGATGTCGAAAGCATCCAACCCATACGGAGATGGAGAAGCTTCCCGCCGCATTTGTGAAGCGATTCGTTATTATTTTCAAGCATCGAATGATAAGCCGGATCGATTTTAAAAGAAGGCTATGTTAATGATCATTGTTGATTTTGTCCATTTGCTGATTAGAGCGCCTGCAGCGGCAATCAGCAAAGGAGTTTAACATAGCCTAAAAGAAAAGAGACAGTAATTTTCTAGTCAAAAAAGAAAGAGGGGAGGGGGGGCAGTCAGCCCCCCCTCTTTTAATGGTGGTGAGTAGTATCTTCTATTGTATAGTGAACTACTCTATATAGACTGATAGATCAAACGATTGAAAGAGAGAAAAGACTGCCGTTTATTGGCGCAAAAGGTAATGCACGGAGAAGAGTTAATTTACTCTTATTGATACAGATAAGAATAACTTATAGTTCGACAAAAGTTTTGATCAATTTGTGAAATGTATGTTACAAAATTTGAGGTTTTTCTTTGTACACGTTGACATTAAAATACCCCTATTGTATGCTTACAAAGGATAAAGGGCAGGATTGTATAAATAGGGTGTAAAAGCTCTTTTTTTTTGAAGTAAAACCTACTGTGGAGCAGGGGTGTTTCCGCATGAAAAGCCAGAAACGTGCATTTAAAGCAATGACCTTATACAGTGCGATTTTAGCGCAAATAACGGGATCAATTCTCATCGGAATTTTCGGTGGGCGCTGGCTGGACGGGAAGTGGAATACCGAACCGCTTTTTTTAATCGTTGGACTGCTCTTAGGATTAACTGCCGGCATTATCTCGATGCTTCGTACAGTTAGTTACTTCAATTCGGAGGATTAGTTATGGGAGAACTCCAGCATTCGCTTTCTAGACAACGAAAGTACATATTATATCTCCTTGCTGTTTTTGTTTTTTGCTGGGGAATAACGCCGTATAAGATGGTTTTCGGCGGCCTCATTCTTGGCACAGCTTTGAGCTTCTTCAACCATTGGCTGATGTTGAAGCGGATGAACCGTTTCAATCAAGCATTGGATCATGGTAAAAAATTTCAGTCACTCGGCACGATGTCACGAATGGCGACAGCCGGCGTGGCAGCGATGATTGCCCTCCGCTATCCAGATCACTTCAGTATCATCACTACCGTTTTGGGATTAATGGCATCTTACATTGTCATTATGATAGATTTTTTTATTCACTTTTTAATAAACAGAACAACCGGGGAAGAGAGGTGAAATCAGTTGCATCATAAAAATCCAACGATTGATTGGGAAGTGTTTGATGGGTTTACTTTAACATTTAACTTAGCCAATGTGCTAATGATTACTATTGCTAGTCTAATCGTCTTTTTGATTGCAGTTATTTCTACAAGAAGCTTAGCAATGAAGCCCACTGGTCTGCAAAACTTTTTTGAGTGGATCATGGATTTTGTGAAAGGTATCGTCAAAAGCAATATGGACTGGAAAACGGGGGGACGCTTTCATGCCCTTGGATTAACGTTATTCCTTTATATTGCCATTTCCAACTTTGTAGGTTTGCCATTTTCGGTAGTGTATAATGATTATCTCTGGTGGAAGTCACCAACAGCAGACCCGGTGATCACTTTAACACTAGCATTCATGGTTGTCGCACTATCGCATTACTATGGAATTAAAATGAAAGGCTTTGGTGAGTATACGAAAGACTATTTTCGTCCAATGGGATTCTTATTCCCATTGAAAATTGTTGAAGAGTTTGCTAATACACTCACTCTTGGTCTTCGTCTTTACGGTAACATCTTTGCCGGTGAAATCCTTCTTGGATTGCTGGCAGGAAGCCTGGCTACAGGAGTCGGCGGACATTTAGCCGCTGTTATTCCAACATTGGCATGGCAAGGGTTCTCCGTATTTGTTGGTGGAATTCAGGCATTTATCTTCACTATGTTAACGATGGTCTATCTGGCTCACAAAGTGAACCATGACCATTAAAATATACCCGTTCATTTCATGAACGAACCTATTTTTAAAAAACTATTTTATATAAAATTTAAGGAGGAAATTTTAAAATGGGTCTTTTAGCAGCAGCAATCGCAATTGGTTTAGCCGCACTTGGTGCAGGTATTGGTAACGGTCTTATTGTATCTAGAACAGTTGAAGGTATCGCTCGTCAACCAGAAGCACGCGGTATGCTTCAAACAACAATGTTTATCGGGGTAGCGTTAGTAGAGGCGATTCCTATCATCGCGGTAGTTATCGCATTCATGGTACAAGGTCAATAATTATTGAGAAGCGAAAGGCGCTCGTTCATTGTGATTACAGATTTTTAGCTCCTGGTGAGGAGCCGTTCTTTTTGTCCATGACAGAAAGAACGAAATCGTCATATGAGTTGACGCTTTCAGCTAGACATAAGGGATTTTTGTTCCAATGGCGAAGATCATTCCAAGCGAACCTTCGCCATTGCTTTATGTTCGAAGTGTAACAAGCAATTCCATTCTTTTTATACAGTCTCTTCCCGAGAAGGGGAGGGGTGAAACTCTTGAAAGGAGTGAAGTGGGCGTGTTAGCAAACACATTTGTACTTGGAGCGTCGGCCGGTTTTAATGGCGGAGACATTTTGTTCCAATTAATTATGTTTATTATTTTACTGGCGCTAATCAAAAAATTTGCCTGGGGTCCTTTAATGGGAATGATGCAGCAACGTGAAGAGCATATTGCTTCTGAAATCGATGCAGCAGAAAAAAGCCGGGTTGAAGCTAATAAATTATTAGAAGAAACGCGCGCAGAGTTAAAAGCATCTCGTCAGCAAGCGCAGGAAATTATTGAGAATGCTAAGAAAATGGGCGATAGCCAAAAAACAGAAATCATTGCTGCCGCTCGTGCAGAAGCTGAACGCTTGAAGGAATCTGCGAAAGTAGAGATCGAGCAGCAGACTGAGCAGGCAATGGCATCTCTTCGTGAGCAAGTGGCTTCTTTATCTGTATTGATTGCTTCTAAAGTAATCGAAAAAGATTTAAGCAAGGAAGATCAAGAAAAATTAATTAATGAGTATATCCAAGAGGCAGGGGAAGAGCGATGAGTGATTCCGTAGTAGCGAAACGCTATGCGCTAGCTCTCTTCGAAATTGCCAAAGAACAACAGCAGCTTCAATCGATTGAAGAGGAACTGCGTGTAGTGCAAACTGTTTTTCAGGAAAACCAAAAATTACTTTCTTTACTTCAATCACCGAAGCTTACGATTGAAGAGAAAAAAGAGCTGTTGAAGTCCGCTTTTGCAGCAGCTTCAACTTATGTGATCAATACGTTGATGGTGTTAACTGAACGTCATCGCGAAGGATATATTATAGATGTGGCCGAAGCATACATTGAACTGGCCAACGCAGAACGTGGAATTGCGGAAGCAACGGTTGAATCCGTTCGTCCGTTAACGGAAGCGGAAACTGTACAAATTTCTGACCAGTTTGCTAAAAAGGTGGGCAAACAGTCTTTAAGAATTACAAACATCGTTGATCCGCAATTGCTTGGCGGCTTAAAAGTCCGCATTGGCAATCGTATCTTCGACGGCAGCCTGCGCGGCAAGCTGAGCCGGTTAGAAAAACAATTAACAGCGAAATAAGCGAGAGCATCTTTCATCATGCTTTCGGCTCGAATACAACTATTACTAATTATATGAGGGGTGAAATTCATGAGCATCAAAGCTGAAGAAATCAGTGCGCTGATTAGAAAGCAGATTGAGAACTTCCAGTCAGATATTACAGTAAACGATGTTGGTACAGTTATCCAAGTTGGTGACGGTATCGCTCGTGCTCATGGCCTCGACAATGTCATGGCTGGAGAACTTCTTGAGTTCTCAAACGGTGTCATGGGTATGGCACAAAACTTAGAAGAAAACAACGTAGGTATCGTTATTCTTGGACCTTATAAAGAGATCCGTGAAGGCGATGAAGTCCGCCGCACTGGCCGTATCATGGAAGTGCCTGTCGGGGAAGAATTGATCGGACGCGTTGTTAACTCTCTTGGACAGCCTGTAGACGGTCTTGGTCCAATTAATACAACAAAAACCCGCCCAATCGAAAGCCCAGCAACTGGTGTTATGGATCGTAAATCTGTTCATGAACCATTGCAAACAGGGATTAAAGCGATTGACGCGCTTGTGCCAATCGGCCGCGGTCAGCGTGAGTTAATTATCGGAGACCGCCAAACTGGTAAAACAACAGTAGCGATCGATACGATTCTTAACCAAAAAGACCAAGACATGGTATGTATTTATGTCGCTATCGGTCAAAAAGAGTCCACGGTGCGCGGAACGGTTGAAACACTTCGTAAACACGGTGCACTTGACTATACAATTGTCGTTACAGCTTCAGCGTCACAACCGGCGCCAATGCTGTTCCTTGCTCCATATGCTGGGGTAACAATGGGTGAAGAATTCATGTTTAACGGCAAACATGTTTTGATCGTATATGATGATTTATCTAAACAAGCAGCCGCTTATCGTGAACTTTCCTTATTATTACGTCGTCCTCCAGGCCGTGAAGCTTACCCTGGTGACGTTTTCTACTTGCACTCCCGTTTACTCGAGCGTGCAGCTAAATTGAACGATACGTTAGGAGCTGGCTCTATTACTGCTCTTCCATTCGTTGAAACACAAGCAGGCGATATTTCTGCTTACATTCCAACGAACGTAATCTCTATTACTGACGGACAAATCTTCTTACAGTCTGACTTGTTCTTCTCAGGTGTTCGTCCTGCGATCAACGCTGGTCTTTCTGTATCTCGTGTTGGTGGATCCGCTCAAATTAAAGCGATGAAGAAAGTAGCTGGTACGCTTCGTCTGGACTTAGCGGCTTACCGTGAACTTGAAGCGTTCGCGCAATTCGGTTCTGACTTAGACAAAGCAACTCAAGCAAAATTAAATCGTGGAGCACGTACAGTTGAAGTCTTGAAGCAAGACTTGAACAAACCACTTAAAGTTGAAAAACAAGTAGTGATTCTTTATGCGTTAACACGCGGTCTTTTAGATGATATTCCAGTAGGAGATATCCGCCGCTTTGAAGATGAACTATTAAGCTGGTTAGACCACAACCATACAAATGTGTTAGAGCATATTCGCACAACGAAAGAACTTGCTTCTGATGATGAAATGAAAGCAGCCATCAACGAGTTCAAAAAGACGTTCGCGAAATCTGAATAATTATCCAGATGATTAAAAAAAGCGGGAGTGGATCACTGACTTGTCAATGGATCCTTCCCTCTTTCTAAGTCAACTTCTAACATAAAAAGGGTGGTGAGAACCAGTGGCATCGTTACGCGACATAAAGACTCGGATTACTTCTACTAAAAAGACGAGCCAGATCACAAAAGCGATGGAGATGGTTTCCGCTTCTAAATTAAACCGTGCCGAAACAAATGCGAAAGCATTCGTTCCTTACATGGAAAAAATTCAGGAAGTGGTCGCATCCATTGCTCTTGGCAGCAAAGATGTAACACATCCGATGCTAGTCTCCCGCCCCGTTAAAAAAACCGGGTATTTGGTCATTACCTCAGACCGCGGTTTGGCGGGAGCTTACAATAGCAGCATTCTTCGCCTTGTCAGCAACAAAATTAAAGAACGGCATACGTCCAAAGATGAATACGTAATTATTGCTATTGGACGGATGGGCCGCGACTTCTTCCGCAATCGTGGAATGAATGTCGCACTGGACATTACAGGCTTGCCTGATCAGCCAGCTTTTTCTGACATTAAAGATATCGCCAGCAAAGCGGTTAACGCCTTCGCAGAAGGAATGTACGATGAACTTTATATGTACTACAACCACTTTGTCAGTGCGATCCAACAGGATGTCACAGAAAAGAAAGTGCTGCCATTAACAGACATCGCTTCGTCCAGCAAGCTCACTTCTTATGAATTTGAGCCGGCACCTGAAGAGATTATGGAAGTTCTTCTTCCACAATACGCAGAAAGCCTAATCTATGGAGCACTCCTTGACGGCAAAGCTAGTGAACACGCCGCACGGATGTCTGCCATGAGAAGTGCAACAGACAACGCGAAAGAACTAATCGATACATTAACATTACAATACAACCGTGCACGCCAAGCAGCAATCACACAAGAAATCACGGAGATTGTCGGCGGAGTAGCGGCGTTAGAATAGAAAAGCGGAAGCGCCTGTTCTGCTCCGACAAGCAAATGTTCTTTGCTCAAAGAAGTCGTCCTTTGACTTCATTGAGCGAAGGTTATTTGACCCAAGGAGCAAGGCGCTGGCGCTAGACATTAAACATACACACTAACAACATGATAGATGGAACGATTACGATAGGAGGGAAAGAGATGAACAAAGGACGCGTTCTTCAAGTTATGGGTCCGGTTGTTGACGTCAAGTTCGAAAGCGGCCAACTTCCTGAGATCTACAACGCGCTAAAAGTGCAAATCGGTGCACAAGCTGATAAAGACGCTGTTGAACTGACATTGGAAGTAGCGATTCACTTAGGTGATGATACGGTACGGACAATCGCTATGGCATCAACGGACGGCTTGCAGCGTAACACAGAAGTAATAGACATGGGTCAGCCAATCTCTGTACCAGTAGGAGATGCGACGCTTGGACGTGTATTTAACGTACTTGGTGAAACAATCGACTTGAATGAAGATATCCCAGCACAAGCGGAGCGCCATGCGATTCATCGCCAGGCACCTACTTTTGAACAACTTTCTACTGAGGTTGAAATCCTTGAAACAGGAATCAAAGTCGTTGACTTGCTTGCACCATACATTAAAGGTGGTAAAATCGGTCTTTTCGGTGGTGCGGGTGTAGGTAAAACCGTTCTTATCCAAGAATTGATCAACAACATCGCCCAAGAACACGGCGGTATTTCTGTATTCGCGGGCGTAGGTGAGCGTACTCGTGAAGGAAATGACCTTTACCATGAAATGAGCGATTCAGGTGTTATCAGCAAAACAGCCATGGTCTTCGGACAAATGAACGAGCCTCCTGGTGCGCGTATGCGTGTCGCTTTAACAGGTTTGACAATGGCGGAATATTTCCGTGATGAACAAGGTCAGGACGTTCTCTTCTTTATCGACAACATTTTCCGTTTTACGCAAGCAGGTTCTGAGGTATCTGCCCTATTAGGCCGTATGCCTTCTGCCGTTGGTTACCAGCCAACACTTGCGACAGAAATGGGTCAATTACAAGAACGTATTACGTCTACAAGCGTAGGTTCTGTTACATCAATCCAAGCGATTTACGTACCGGCCGATGACTATACAGATCCGGCACCGGCAACAACATTCGCTCACTTAGATGCAACGACAAACCTTGAGCGTAAACTTTCCGAAATGGGTATTTACCCTGCGGTAGATCCTCTTGCTTCTACATCTCGTGCGTTATCTCCTGAGATTGTTGGAGAAGAGCATTACGCAGTAGCTCGTCAAGTGCAGCAAACATTGCAGCGTTATAGAGAGCTTCAAGATATTATCGCTATCCTTGGTATGGATGAGCTTTCAGAAGAAGATAAATTGACTGTAGCACGTGCACGCCGCATTCAATTCTTCTTATCACAAAACTTCCACGTTGCGGAACAGTTCACTGGACAACCAGGTTCATACGTACCTGTTAAAGAAACTGTTAGTGGATTTAGAGAGATTCTTGATGGTAAATATGACAGCCTTCCAGAAGATGCATTCCGCTTAGTTGGCGGCATTGAAGAGGTTGTAGAGAAAGCGAAAGAAATGGGCGTAGAGGTATAATAAGGGACCAGGGGGTTAAGTTATGAAGACAGTTAAAGTCAGTATCGTCACTCCTGATGGCCCGGCGTACGAATCGGAAGTTGAAATGGTCAGTGCCAAAGCTCAGAGCGGTGAGCTCGGTATTTTGCCGGGACATATTCCGATGGTCGCTCCTTTACAAGTTGGCGCTGTCCGCTTAAGCAAAGGCGCTGGAAAACCTGATTTGGTCGCGATCAGCGGCGGATTTTTAGAAGTCCGTCCAGATCAGGTGACGATATTAGCACAAGCGGCTGAAACAGCGAAAAATATCGATATTGCACGGGCAAAAGAAGCAAAGCAAAGAGCTGAAAGCCTGCTGAACAGCAAACAAGATAACATTGATTTTAAACGTGCTGAATTAGCATTAAGACGGGCAGTTAACCGTATTGACGTTTATGAAGGCAACGTGCAATAAGAATAAAAACCTTCCGGAAACGGGAGGTTTTTTTCAAATCATACGTTTGTATGACTTCCCCTAGTCTAGTGACATAGGACTAGGTCATCTGCTTAAATAAATGTCGTGCGTCAGCAAGGCGCTGCAGCTTTTCTTAAATGTCTAGCTGCAGCGTTTATCAGGTCACAAGCCTAGTCTCCTAGAAAGGCAAAGAACATCTTTCCATGAGACTGGTCTTGTGCTTGCCGCCGATCAGCAAAGGTACTGGAGCTTTTCTTTAAATATAAGGAGGGATATTCATGATGGCAAACTTCGGGCAGGATGCATTGTTCAGTATCTTGTCACATCTCGTTTTTATCGGTTTATCATTTTGGGCATTACAATCTATTCGCTTAGATCAGATGTTGAAAGCAAATCATGTTGTTCAGGCGCGTTTATTATTTATATTGTTATCGATTGCGATCGGTTCTGCCGTCAGCAACTTCTTCCTTGATTACTTCATGTGGTCCCGCCAATTGCCACTATTATTCCAATAAAAATTTTAAAATAGTTCTTCTTACACGCTTGTATTTTTTTCTATTTTGTATATCATTTCTTTAGGGAGTATTTAAATACCTCACATTACTATGCAATAAAAAGTGAATAGTTGAACAATTCCAACACTGTCGACAAAGCATGTGATTTGTCGTGTTTTTCCCTGTTTATCTTTCTTTCATTAGGTCACACTGATGATAAGGGAGATGATATCAATGAATCTAGCAAAAAATATCCATTATATATTACTAGGTTGTTTGATGATATTTGTATTAGGGAATAACACAAATGCAAGCGATGAAAGCAGCCCATTGCTGCTTTTGACTGATAGTGTAAAAAGTGTGGATGGATTAATTGAAGAATGGGCTTTACATACTCGAGAACGTTTGACAGAAGAAAAGCCGGATGATGCGGTGCGCAGACTCCAAACAAACTTAACTGGATGGAAGATCGGATCAGCCAATCGGGACGAGAATGTTCAATTTACTGCTGCACGAACAAAAGGAACCGTGCATCAGAAAGTCCAGGTCGTTTCTTCCGATACAGACGGGGGTGTTGTTTATGTGCTTTATTCCGTTACGGCAGCTGATGAAGAGGAAATGAGAACATTTCTGGCGCAAGAGCTTAAGCCTACATATTCACAAATTTTCCACAGTACACCACAGATTTTCACTTGTATCAAAGGGAAGTTTGATGATAAACTTGAAGAAGTTTTGCCAAATCAACTTTCTAAATTACTATCGAGCTGGGAAGCTGAAAAAAAAGAAGCCGTTTTTGAAAAAAACTTTTATTCTCTATCTGCTTATTCAACACACTTTATAAGCAGTCTTTCGCTGCCAGATCATGAAATGAATGTGCAAGTTGGATTAAGAAAAGACCAAAGAGGCGAGGGGACAAACTTTGTAATAGGCACGCCTCTCATTACGATTGAATATTAATATATAAATTGGACGCGGAGGGGAAAATGTTGGAAAAAATTATCGTCCGCGGCGGTAATAAATTAAGCGGAACTGTGAAAGTAGAAGGTGCAAAAAACTCAGTTCTGCCGGTAATCGCCGCTACATTATTGGCTAGCAAAGGAAAGAGCGTGATTCGGGATGTACCGACTCTCTCTGATGTATATACAATAAATGAAGTACTTCGCCATTTAAATTGCCAAGTACATTTTGAAAATAATACAGTAACGGTAGACGCATCTGAAGAGCTATTCGTAGAAGCACCATTTGAATACGTGCGCAAAATGAGGGCGTCTGTTCTTGTGATGGGCTCATTGCTTGCCCGTACAGGAAAAGCAAGAGTGGCACTGCCAGGCGGATGCGCCATTGGTTCCCGCCCGATTGATCAGCACTTAAAAGGATTCGAAGCAATGGGAGCAGTCGTACGAGTAGAAAATGGATTTATTGAAGCAGAAGTGACGAAGCGGCTAAAAGGTGCAAAAATTTATCTTGATTTTCCAAGTGTAGGTGCAACAGAAAATATTATGATGGCTGCCGCTTTAGCTGAAGGTACGACGGTTCTTGAAAATGTAGCGAAAGAGCCAGAAATTGTTGATCTTGCGAATCTATTGAATGCAATGGGCGGCAAAGTAGTCGGTGCCGGCACAGAAACGATTCGAATTGAAGGTGTGGAAGAGCTTCACGGAGCGGATCATACTATTATTCCTGACCGTATTGAAGCTGGAACATTCATGACTGCTGCTGCGATTACGGGAGGCAATGTACTCGTTCAAGGAGCTGTTCCTGAACATATGTCTTCTTTAATTGCCAAGTTGAAAGAAATGGGCGTGCAAGTGGCAGAAGAAGAGGACGGCTTACGTGTCATCGGTCCGGAACAATTAAAAGCAGTTGATATTAAAACAATGCCTCATCCGGGATTTCCGACAGACATGCAGTCACAGATGATGGCTCTTCTATTAAAAGCCCAAGGCACAAGCATGATTACTGAAACTGTTTTTGAGAATCGCTTTATGCATGTAGAAGAGTTTCGCCGCATGAATGCAAATGTTAAAATAGAAGGCCGTTCGGTCATTATTAACGGACCTGCAGATATTCAAGGAGCTGAAGTGGCTGCGACAGACTTGCGTGCAGCTGCTGCCTTAATCGTAGCTGGTTTAGTTGGAGAAGGCTATACACGTGTAACAGAGCTGAAACATCTTGATCGTGGATATGTGAACTTTCATGGCAAACTGGCTGCTCTTGGAGCCGACATTGTCCGTGTGAAAGAAGAAACAACTTCCGAAGACCCGTCTAAACCAATCATTACTGACATTAACGCTTAAAAATAGAAGAGGAGCTGTCTAAAAGTCGAAAATCATCGGCTTTTGGGCAGCTCCTTTTTGGATCGAACAAAGCGGCTGGAGCACCGGACAATGCTGCATAATCGCAAACAAAACACCTAAACAATACATGAGTATTATTTTCTTAAATTAGTATATTTTGGGAATTTATGGGTTGAGGAAAAGTGGCATATCCATACGCCCGGCGCCATATTCTTAGAAGTGAGTACGGACTATCGGCTCAATACTATGAATGGAGGCCTCTTTGTGATGAAAAAAAGACACACAATCTCAGTTCTCCTTGCTGCACTCACCGTCATCGCCGTCGTTCTTCCTTCACTGTTAGTTCTGCTTTTTTCATCAGAAGAAGAGGAGAAAGCAAGCACACCTAAAAAGCGGGAGCACGAGTCATCCCTGCAAGAGCCTGCTGTAGAAGTAGCGGTATTTCGCTCCAGCTTGAAACAAGTAGATACATTGCCGCTTGAACAATATGTCGCAGGGGTCGTTGCAGCAGAAATGCCGGCTGAGTTTGAAAAAGAGGCGCTGAAGGCTCAAGCATTGACTGCCAGGACATATATCGTGAAGCAAATGATGAATGGCAAAACAGTAAACGGCGGCCGAGCGCACGTCACTGATACGGTGAACCATCAAGTATTTAAAACGAAGGAAGAACTGAAGCAGCTTTGGGGCAGCGATTTTAACTGGAAATCTAAGAAAATTGATGAAGCCGTACGAGAAACAGCCGGGCAGATCATTACCTATGATGGCACACCAATTACCGCTTCTTTTTTCTCAACAAGCAATGGGTACACAGAGAACTCGGAAGACTATTGGAATGAGCCTCTTCCGTATTTAAAGAGCGTCACGAGCCCATGGGATGAAGCTTCCCCAAAATATAGTGCGAAGAAAGTGATGCCGCTCACTGAATTTGAACGAAAGCTGGGTGTATCAGTGAAGAATGGCACTGAAGCCGGAACGATTACGTCACGGACACCTGGAAAACGAATTGCTTCAGTAAAAATTGGCGGCAAAGAGTTTTCTGGAAGAGAAGTGCGTGAAAAGCTTGGCCTTGCTTCCTCAGACTTTAGCTGGGTGCTGAAATCAGGCAATGTCATCATTACGACAAAAGGATATGGCCATGGGGTAGGCATGAGTCAATACGGAGCAAATGGCATGGCTAAGGAAGGGAAGAATCATAAACAAATCATCTCGCATTATTATCAGCAAACGAAAATAGAAGAAGCAGAGAACTTTATAGAAGAAAAAGTAACCGCAAAAAAATAGGGGGGCTGTCTCGTAAGAGTCTGGCCCCACCCTCAAGATACTATATATACCGAATGCTTATCTTTCTAATAGAGAGTACATGGTTGATAGGGGGGATAAAACGGCCCTCTCACCTAAGAGCTTGCCCATTGGGTGAATTTATACATTAAACGGCTGATCGGGCTGTGAGGACGTGTAAAGTACGTAAATTGAACGATAAGAAAGCAGATGAGGACACCTGTTACATCTTTGACCGCATCAATCACAGTGGCTGAGCGGAATGGGACAAACGCCTGGTGAATTTCATCAATTAACCCGTAAAAACAAGCAATTAAAGCAGCAGCTACATGAACGGCATTCGTCAATCGGCCGTTTGCTAAAAAAGCAATGACAATTAAACTATATAAAATGGCAAATTCAATTAAATGCAGAGACTCCTTAAAAAAGCGATCCACATCACTCTGGGGGAGTTCAATAATCGCATTGGCAGGCATGCTGGACATGATCCATACGGCTGCCATATACAGCAGAGGCGCAATAGTGGACAATCCTCTTGCCAACTTTTTCAAATAAATGCACCACCTTAATGAAAGTATAAGATTTAACCATTTTATCATGATTTCCTGCTCTCTCCTTTCCTGTTTTGTGGCATATTTATAACGATTTTTGCAAAAACAAAAATTTTTCCAAAGGGATGTATACATTCATGGAAAAGTGTTCACACTGGTTGCTGAGGTGATGAACATGAGAGAGGGAGAAAAGAACAATACTTCTCAAAAAATGAAGAAAATGTTGAAAAACCGCTGGTTATTTCCTGCTATTTACTTAATGAGTGCCGCTATTCTAATTTCAGGAATTATTTGGTACCAAATGGCAGGATCGGAAAAAGAACAAGTACAAGGAACGCAAGAAGGTGCAGTAGATGAAGAATTGTTTGACCAGCCGGCGGAAGCAGTCAATTCATCTGTAGAACAAATGGCTGTACCTATGCAAAATGAGGATGAAGCAGTCATCAAGACAACTTTTTATGATGAAAAGGCCTCTGAAAAACAACAAGAAGCAGCACTCGTAGTCTATAATAATACGTATCATCCAAGTACAGGTATTGATTACGCAGTAAAAGGCGGCAAAACATTTAACGTCACAGCAGCATTAAGCGGAAAAGTAACAAAGGTGCAAGAAAATGATGCCTTGCTCGGTAATGTCATTGTCATTGAACATGCTAATGGATTAGTGACAAACTATCAATCAGTCAAAGACATTCAAGTAGCAGAAGGCGATCAAGTGACTCAAGGTGAGATTATTGCGAAAGCCGGCAAAAGCCTTCTTAACGAAAAAGCGGGTGTCCACCTGCACTTTGAAGTACGTAAGGATAACGTAGCGATTAATCCGATTGATTGTATTGATAAAACGGTAGCAGCAATCGAAAAGTCTGTGAAGCCGGTACAAACAGAAGAATCAACGGATAAAGCAGCAGAAGAAGAATCTACTAATCAAACAGAGGAATCAACGGATAAAGCAACAGAAGAATCTACTGAACAAACAAAAGAAAGCCCATCTGATCAAGAACAAAACAGCAGCACAATTGAGAGTGAACTAGAAGAGGAAGGCGGCCATTAAACCGGCTGCTCAGACTGTTGACAAACGCTCGCTTTCTTCGTTACTCGCCTGATTTCAGCGCTCGTGGCCTTCTCTGGTTACTCCGCTCCTCGTCAGGCTTCGTGCCTCGAAAAACAAGCATTTTCAATCAGCCTGAAAATAATCTGAAAGCAGCCGATCTACCGGCTGCTTTTTTTATTGAAGAGGAGTGATGGAATGTATGAACAGGCCAGCGGGGAGTCTCTCCTTCATTCGTATATAAGAACGGGATCTTGTTCAAAGTTTTCATTTTATTTCCCATTGTCGTACTATTTTTTCGTTCTCGCCAATATAGTAATAATAAAACCTGTATAAAGAAAAAGGGATTGTTTGAGGTGAGGGGTCGTTAGACGAACAAATACCTGATGACAATGGGAGCAGTCTAGTTGCGGAAGAAAAGAAAGTGAAAACTTTCTTTCCGTGTGCAAATGCGGATGCATGCGGATTTGTATTATTTCATTCAAGCGAGAGCGAGTCTCATTTCACACGTCTCACATCCAATGAAGGAGGCGAGCGTTGTGCACGATTACATCAAAGAGAGGACGATCAGGATCGGTGAGTATATCGTGGAGACGAGAAGAACAGTACGGGTGATTGCAAAAGAGTTTGGTGTATCCAAAAGTACAGTGCACAAAGATTTGACAGAGCGGCTGCCGGAAATTAATCCAGAACTTGCCCAGCAGGTGAAAGAAATATTAGATTATCATAAGTCGATCCGTCATCTTCGCGGAGGAGAAGCGACGAAGAGAAAATATTCAGCAGCTCTAAAAAAAGCAAGCGGTTCGGAAACTGAAGTATCATCGTCCACATAAATGAAAAGGAAATCTGCCTGAAGAGGCGGATTTTTTTAATGTTAAGATTTTTTGAGAAAGGCTATGTGAAGGATTATTGATGGTGGAGGCATCTGAAGTGGCAATCAACAAAGAAGTTGAACAAATCCTTTTAGAAAGACGAATATGTACATATAATAAGAAAGTTCACAAATACTTAGGCTTTTTTTAGATCAATTATGATAAAATAAAAAATTGGGATATCTTCCTGTTTTATACGAAATGAGAGATAAAAAAACGTACATAAATACAAACTAATTCATAAAAAAAAGGGGGCTGCTCTGATGATTTCAAAAGATATTGGAATTGATTTAGGGACAGCGAATGTATTGATTCATGTAAAGGGTCAAGGAATTGTGCTGAATGAGCCATCGGTTGTGGCTATTGATAAAAATACGAATAAAGTCTTAGCTGTCGGTGAGGAGGCCCACCGAATGGTCGGCAGAACGCCAGGAAATATTGTGGCGATCCGCCCGTTAAAAGACGGTGTCATTGCTGATTTTGATGTAACAGAATCGATGTTAAAGTATTTTATTAACAAATTGAATGTGAAAGGCTTGCTTTCCAAACCACGCATTTTAATTTGCTGCCCGACGAATATTACAAGTGTCGAGCAAAAGGCGATCCGTGAAGCAGCAGAAAAAAGTGGTGGAAAGATCGTTTATTTAGAAGAAGAACCGAAAGTAGCAGCGATCGGAGCGGGGATGGAAATATTCGAGCCGAGCGGCAACATGGTTGTCGATATTGGCGGTGGCACGACAGACGTAGCTGTGCTGTCTATGGGTTCTATCGTTACAGCCTCGTCTATTAAAATGGCCGGCGACAACTTTAACAATGAAATTTTAAATTACATAAAGAAAGAGTATAAGCTGCTTATCGGTGAACGAACAGCTGAAAATATTAAAATGACAATCGGCAGCGTGTATCCAGGCGGACGAAACGAGGAAATGGAGATACGTGGACGCGACATGGTATCTGGGCTTCCGCGCCTGTTGAAAGTCAACTCTGAAGAAATTGAAAGAGCCCTTAGAGAATCCGTTGCGGTCATCGTGAAGGCTGCTAAAGATGTGCTTGAACAAACGCCTCCGGAATTGTCAGCGGACATTATTGACCGTGGTGTCATTTTAACAGGCGGCGGCGCATTGCTTCATGGCATTGATCAGCTATTGGCAGAGCAGCTGAAAGTCCCTGTTTTAATCGCAGAAAATCCAATGGACTGTGTAGCAGTAGGTACGGGCATGATGCTTGACAACATAGATAAATTGTCAAAAACAAAGTTAATCTAAACAGGGGCAAAGCTAGATCCTATTCAGATGAGGTGGGTATATGTTTCGCGGATTTTATACAGCAGCTTCAGGGATGATTGCGCAGCAGCGCCGGACCGAAATGCTTTCTAATAATATGTCAAATGCTCATACACCTGGTTATAAAGCTGATCAGTCTTCCGTGCGGGCTTTTCCAGAAATGCTTCTGCAGCGGATCGATCAGGTGCCTATCCCTGTTCGAAGAAAGCTGAATCTTCCTTTTGAACCGCATATCGGTGCGTTAAACACAGGCGTATACGTGCAGGAGACGATCCCTAATTTTGCGCAGGGAGATTTGCGGGAAACAGGGTTCAAAACGGATGTCGCTCTTTTAGATGTCAATGTGCCTGTGAATGAAGACACTGGACAAAGTGGAATGACTTTCTATAAAATACAAGGCCAGGACGGCATTCAGCGCTATACGCGCAATGGAAACTTCACATTGGATGCTTCCGGCTTCTTAACAACGGCAAGCGGTCATTACGTTCTTGATCCAGCTGGTAATCGGATTGTGCTGAATTCAGAAGAAATCGCGATTGATGAAAGCGGACGGATTACAGAGGAAGGACGACCAGCAGGCCAGATTGGCGTAGCTTTTGCAGAAAATCCACATTTGCTTATTAAGGAAGGCGATGGGCTGTTTCGACTCGAAGATGGCGAACTGCCTGACGTTTCTTCTAGAAATGATGTGCAATTTCGCATACAGCAAGGGTTTGTAGAAGGATCTAACGTGGATACTGCTCGGACAATGACGGACATGATGTCGGCCTACCGAACGTTTGAAGCGAACCAAAAATTATTGACTGCTTATGACCGCAGCATGGAGAAAGCTGCTAATGAAATTGGCAGAGTATAGACAAGTCTCTATTAGAGACCCGCATGCTGCTTGAAACCTCTTGTCTTTCGGGGCGCGTAGGGGTCAAGGAGGCATGAGCACTGCGGAAAGCGAGTGTTTGTCAACAGCCAGCCTGAACTAATCTTCCCGGGAGGATCATGAATGAATCAGACATTGATTACATCCGTAAATACATTAAGTCAATTGCAGAAAAAGCTCGATATCATCAGCAACAATATTGCTAATATTGATACAAATGGATACAAACGCCGGGATGCTTCTTTTACAGACTTATTAAATCAAAATGTGATGAATATGCTCCGTCCGAACGAAGAAGCTGGGCGTTTGACGCCGACAGGTATTCGTGTTGGAACGGGTGCGCGAATTGCCCAGACACAAATGGCAGGAACGCAAGGAAACATTAGTCAGACAGAGCGGCAGCTAGATTTTGCTTTTACGAAAGAAAACCAATTTTTTAAAGTACTCGTCCAGGAAAACGGACGGGGAAAGATTCACTACACCCGAGACGGTTCGTTCGCGGTTACTCCGGTTAATGCGAACGAAGTGATGCTTGTCACAAAAGAAGGCCGCCCAGTGCTTGGGGAGAACAACCAGCCCATCACGTTCCGAACGGACAGCGGGGACATTACGCTGGAAGCGGGCGGGAGACTGCGCGCTGGTGGACAAACATTCAACCTTGGAGTCGTAGAAGTAAAAAAGCCCCAGCTGTTAACGCAGGCAGGCTCGAATCTATTAACGCTGCCTGATAACCCGGCGATTGCTGAAAATCAAGTTTTGCAAGAGCTGACGGCTGCTGGCCGTGCGGAGATTGCTTTACAGCAAGGAACGCTCGAAAAGTCAAATGTTGACCTTGCGAAAGAAATGACCGAATCACTGAACGTGCAGCGCGCCTATCAATTTCAATCTCGTACCATTTCTCTGGCTGACCAAATGATGGGGCTTATTAACGGCGTACGCTAGAGGGGACGAAACAACGTGACGGAAAGTCTGCAAAGAAAGAAAAAGCGCACCCAGCTGACGCCGCTCGGCCGATTCGTTGTCAATGTATTTTTTATATGGCTCTTTGGAACGATAGGAGCGATCGTTGGTTACAGTATGATTGGGAATGGAAACCCGCTCGATGTCTTCCTTCCCCAAACGTGGCTCCATTTAGCCGAAGTATTAATCAATAGTTTATTATAAGGTGGCGAAATAACATGCTAGATATTCAGCAAATTAAAGAAGTGATTCCTCATCGCTATCCATTCCTTCTTATTGATCAAATTCTTGAAGTAGAAGAAGGAAAACGAGCGATAGGCATTAAAAATGTAACAGCGAATGAAGAGTTTTTCAACGGTCATTTTCCAGAGTATCCTGTGATGCCAGGTGTGTTAATCGTTGAAGCTCTCGCTCAAGTAGGAGCTGTTGCGATGTTGATCAAAGAAGAAAACCGTGGCAAGCTTGCTTTTTTTGCAGGAATTGACGGCTGTCGTTTCAAACGTCAAGTGCGCCCTGGCGATCAGCTTCGCCTTGAAGTAGAAATGACACGTTTACGCGGACCAGTCGGCAAAGGAAAAGCAGTTGCTACAGTGAATGGTGAAATAGCCTGTGAAGCAGAAATTACATTTGCCTTGAAATAACTGTCTCTTTGGAGGCAGTTTTTTTGTGTAATTTTTCTCGAAATGGGAAAGGTAAGAAAAGAAGTAAATAACAGAAGAGAAAGGAGGGGCTAAGATGAAAAAAAGGCTTTTATACTTTGCGGGAAGTTCTGCACTTGCGGCGATGCTGCTCATGGGGTGCGGAAATAATAATGGTCCAGCAGATGACACAGATGAAAATCCGATAAAAGAAGACCAGCAGGATGTCAATGACGATGCTAACGACGTAAAAAATGATGCAGAGAACGATATGAATGATGCGGAAAATAACGTTGAAGATGATCTGCATGGGGCAGACGAAGACATGACAGATGATCGCAACGTGGTAGAAGACGAAAATCCGCCGCTGGAACAGCAAAAGGATATGCAGCGTGACGACAACAAAAAAAATGAATAAAAAAACAGGGAGCCATTTCCCTGTTTTTTATTTTGAAAATCTTTGTCAAATCCTGTATAAGTGTGTTAAAGTATAAGATGTTATCATTTTTACAAAGGTTCATCAGGACTTTCTAGGAGGTACTTATTGTCAATGTTCAGCAGCTTATCTCAAGGTATAAAAATAAGTATCACTCGATCTATTAAGACATCATTTGAACAATATATGGCTAAAATTATGTGGGATGAAAAAGTCTATCGCTTCGAAGACTTTTTTAACGAATGGAAAACGTACATCCATACGAGTGCGTCATGGTATGACAAAGTGAGCGAAGAAATTAAATCGAGCCCGGAATTTCATGAGGAATTAGCTGAAAAGATCAATGAAGTCGTTGAAAGAGTTCTTTCAGAAGAGCCGACATCGGATCAGTTAGAAGAGCTGGAAGCTTTACAGAAAGAAGCGGGAACGGACTTTGATTTTTCCTGCCGAATGGAAGCAAAGTTTTATATTGATTTTTTAAGCGAACAGCTAAAAAAAAAGAAGAGCAACTGATGCCGGCAGACGACTTTGAATTGTCTCTAGCAGCCCTTCTTTATTACCATGCTTATGAAAGAGAATTGCCAGTCCGTGATTATCGCAAACAGGACATTCAATATATTATTCAAAAGCTTCAGCATAAAATCGATACAGGCCAGGACGAACTAGAGTCCGGTATGATTCACTAAAGGGCAGCCTTGCAAAAGAGGCAGCCCTTTTTGCATTCCAAAGGTTCGCCTCTTTGGTATGGAGAATGCCCTTTATGACGAGTTTTTCCATAAACATGCGCATGCGAAAAAAGCCTAACGATATCTATTTTTTCGCAGGCTCTGTTGTTAAGACGTTTTATCGGATCGTGCATTTTTACGTTGTCTTAAGTATATGTCAAATGTTTCGATCAGCTCTTCTCCTTCAAGCCCTTCATGGACGAGATCAGCGAGAATTTGTTTGGCGTATTCATTGCGCATGTGTAAAAGCTCGCCCTCAAATAGAACATTGATCCCATTTTCAAGTTTATTCAATGCCCTTATTTGTGCAGAGAAGAGGGCGGGGTCATTGCTCGGATGAGTAATGATTACTTGGACTTTCAACTCATCTTTTTGTTTTTCATATGACCGCAGCAATTCTTCATAGCAAGGATCAACGAATAATTCAATCAGCCAAGACTGCTTCTCGTCTTCTCTATTGATGATTAATCCATCTAGCAGCCGGATTTCTTGGGCATTATTTTGTCCAGCGAGGTAAAAGCCGGCAACTTTAAAGGTCTTCATGTCAATCATGCTCCCTTCTTTGTCAATTGCTTCCTTATGAAAAGTATAGCACGTTCTTAGGAAGAACTATACAAAGTTGAATGGATGGATTTTTAACGTTTCCTATGGAGATAGAAATCTTTGCAGGGGGAAACGTTAACTTTTTCAAAAATATGGAGCGGTAGACATGAAATATGGATTTTACCCTTATATGTTTCCTTACTATGATAAGGGCAGCTTGAGTGAAAGGAGGTGAGCAGAGTGATTAACCAAGTGACGCTTGTTGGAAGGCTGACGAAAGATCCTGAGGTAAAGTACACGGCTGAGGGACGGCCGTTTTTGAATATGACGATAGCTGTCAACCGGCCATACCGCAATCAGCAGGGGATAGCGGAAACCGATTTTATTTATTGTACCATTTGGGGTAAATCCGCGGAAAATACAGCAAAGTATTGTCAAAAAGGCTCGCTCGTTGGTGTACTTGGCACGATTCAGACACGGAATTATGAAGATCAAAATGGGAAGAGAGTATATGTAACGGAAGTAAGCGTTCATACTGTTCGATTTATGGACAAGAAACGCTCGGATTCTATGGAACTTCTGCCGATTTTAACGATTCCTTAAAAGAAAGAAAAGGGTGATGGAAATGCTGACAAATGAGAGATTAGAGAAAAGAATAGAAGAAATGACTTACTGCCTCGGAAAAACGCTTGCCAGACTTCGTGTTGTTGAAGAAAAAGTAAAATGCATGGAACAACAACACCCTCATGAGTACCCCAAGCCGGCCGCCCAACAACCAATTATTCCGTGTTAAATGATACTGAAATTATCTATTCTATTTAGCCAAACTGGCTCCACGATCGACGGATCTCCGCAAGAACCCCTTCATTTAAAAGAGCCGGCTCATCCTCTGAACCGGCTCTTTCATCAAATAATCCCATTCTCCTCTTCACTTGATTCCTACACTTTACATAAACCATGGCTTTATTAAAATCCGCTGCGGATTTCCGTTCTAACCAATAATAGTCATGAACATAGCTTAAAACATAAGAAGCAGGGAGAGCATTAATGCTCTAATTGCAGCAATTTTTTCAGTTCATCATCGTCCAGCTCTGTCAGCCACTGGTCACTGCTAATGATTTCATCGTTCAGTGCTTGTTTTTTCTCCAGCATAAAATCAATTTTTTCTTCGAGTGTCCCGGTTGTAATCATTTTATGAACGTGAACGAAGCGATTTTGGCCAATCCGATATGCCCGGTCGGTCGCTTGATTTTCGACTGCTGGATTCCACCAGCGGTCAAAATGAATGACATGATTGGCGGCGGTTAAGTTTAGCCCCGTGCCGCCCGCTTTTAGAGATAACAAAAAGACTGGGAAATGTCCCTCTTGAAATTGTGCAACGAGGCGGTCGCGTTGATCTTTAGAGGTGCTTCCGTTTAAAAAAGGAACGGGAATGGAGAAGCGCTGTTCCAATTCCTGCTTCATCATTTCTCCCATGCCAATGTACTGAGTAAATATTAAGCAGGCTTCTTTGCGTTCAATGATATTCTCGATCAGTTCCATCAGTTTGTTCATTTTTTCTGAGCGCTCAACAATATGTAACGGCTCCTGTTCTTTTAAATAAAGAGCAGGGTGGTTGCATAACTGCTTAATTTTGTTCAGCATTTGCAAGATCAGCCCGCGGCGCTCGAAAGCAGCCAGCTTCCCGATTTCTTCCATCGTTTCATTGACGAGCTGTTCATAGAGTACTGCCTGTTCAGTTGTGAGTGGACAGTATTCCTTCTGTTCGAGCTTGTCGGGAAGGTTTAACTCGACTTCTGGGTCCTTCTTCGTCCGCCGCAGCAAAAATGGCCGAATCTTCGCTTGCAGCTGTTCAATCTTTACTTTCATGCCGTCTTTTTCGATTGGAACAATGTAATGCTTTTGAAAGTGAGACAAGCTGTTCAAGTACCCGTGGTTGGTAAAGTCAAAAATAGCCCACAGTTCAGAGAGCCGATTTTCCATTGGTGTGCCGGTTAGCGCAATATGATGGCGGCCTGTTAGCTTGCGGATCGCTCTTGACTGCTTCGTTTGGGCGTTTTTTATATTTTGCGCTTCATCAAGCGCGACCGTACTCCATTCAACGGCGGCCAGCGTTTCAAAATCAAGATGGGAAAGGCCGTATGTTGTCAGGATCACATCTGCCTCTTTGGCCATTTGTTCAAAGTCTTCTCCCTGCTTTCGGCTGCTTCCGTAATGAAGCGCAACTTGTAGGCCGGGGGCGAAACGCTCAAGTTCTTTCTGCCAGTTGCCAAGCACAGAAGTCGGACAAATGATCAGTGAGGGTGTCTTTGGCTGTTCTTGTTTTTTCACGTGCAGCAAGTAAGAAATGAGCTGAATGGTTTTTCCGAGTCCCATATCATCCGCCAGCACCGCCCCAAATCCGCATGAGCGTAAAAATAGCAGCCAGCTCATACCGAACTGCTGATATGGCCGCAAGTCAGCATGAAGATCAGCTGGAGCGGGTACGAGTGGAATGGACGAGACATTTTTGAGCTGATCGATCATTTTTTTGAATGAGCGGTTCAGTTCAATTTGAATATGAGCAAATAGCCGCGGATCGGTCCAGTCGTCTGTCAGTTCCTCTTCGGGAACGAGTTCCTGCTCCAGCAAGTCTTGAAGGCGCAGTCCTTCTTTTTTCGCTTTTTTCATTAAGCCTTGGATTTTGCGCACCATTTCAGGGTCCAGTTGAATCCATTCACCGTTGACCTTCACGAGCCGGCGGCTGTTTGCGGTCAATTCCATAAATTCCTCTTCAGATAAGTCCACGCCGTTCATTGACAGCCGCCAGTTAAAATCGAGAATGGCCTGCAGACCAACGAAAGAAGGACGGACCGTCGCCGTTGAAGACACCTTGGCAGATAAAGAAAGTGAGGCATTCCGAATGGATTCCCACCACGACGGCAATAGGATTGGAACACCAAGCTGCATAAATTTTTCGCTCGCCTCTGTTAAAAATAGAAAAGCCATCTCTTCGGAAAGAGAGGAACGGAGTGAACCTGCTTCTTCCAGCCAGTGGAAGAGACGGAGCCAGCGTGCCTGCTCTTCCTCTGCTTCAGCAAGATAAGGGACCCAGCTCTTTGGAACCTTTCCATTTAACGGATATACCTTTTCCGTGTTCTTACGGTTGATCAACACGGTTTCCAATGACCATTCACTGCTGTCTTCTGCAGGTTCCGTTAATCGGAGTCCCGCAGTAAACGGAGCGGCGCTTTCTTCCGTTCCAAGCCATTGCCTCCAGCGGGATGCATCAAAATAACGATTCAGCTCCTCAGGTGTCAGCTTGCCGCCAGCCAGCCGGCTTACTCGCGTGAACATGCCTCCAGCTTCTTCAAAGGCTTGTTCCGCACATATATGAAACAAGGAAGTGACGAGCTTGCGGTTACTCATGTGTATGACCGAGTCTTCCCAAAACTCCGGATTGAATTCCTCCCAGACGGAATCTGGCACTCTAAAGGACATGCCATCTTCTTTAAATTCCGGTAAAAAAGTTCCGTCTGTAATCGCTTCGTAAATTGTTGGCGCAATCGCAAGGCTGAAATCTCCGAGTTCATCCCATTCCCAGCGGATAAAGCGGTTGAACTGTTCACTTTTAAATAAGGTGACCCACTGCCAGACAGACAAAAGAATGCCGTTTGTTCCTTTATAGGAAACGTCTTGCAGCAAGGAGCCATAAAAACTTTCCTCGTGGCTGAGAAACAGCTGCTTGACCCATCTGGCAGGCGGAACGGGAACATCCACGTCTGTCGTTGCCCAGAGGAAAAACTGGTTATTTTCTGTCCATTCTATATGAATCGTGATTGCTCTTGTTTTAAGCATCCGTTAACTGACCCTTTCTGCACTCCTCCTGGAAAGCTCGCAGCCGTTTCTTTTCTTCCAGAAGGTGATGGATATATACGTCCCAACGATCGGCTTGTTTTAATTTTTTATACAGTGTTCGCAGCCGTTTTAAGTAGCGGACGGCTTTCTTATAGCTTGCGCGGTTGCGTTCTTCAATCAGCCGGAGAATGCCGTGATGATAAAGCGGCAAAACTTCCCTTGGGGCATGCTTGGCAGCTTCTTTCAGGCCATTCCGGTCAAGATCCGTCAGATCGCTGTCCATCCATATCACAAGCTCCACCCATTCACGGTATTGTCCGGCACTAATGAGGTAAAAGCTTAAGTCTGAAAAGCTGTACGGCAGCATCTGCTCCAACAGGCTTTTGTAAAGAAGCGGTTCTTTCGCCATCAGCCACTCCGTATCAATATAAGATAAAAACCAATGAACGAACCGTCGGCTTTGCATGCTGTCCATCTGTTCGAGCTCTTCCAAATAGCCTTCCAGCTTTTTTTCGATGATTTGAATAAGCATCCGTGCTTTTTCATACTGTTTGGCATTGAATGATTCCGCCAGCCAAAATAAGTACAAGTCCACACCTGTATCTGGAAGATCTTTAGCAAAAGAGATAAAGTCCTCCAATTCATTCGCTAAATAAAGCTGATGAAGAAGTCCGATCGATGCGGTGAGCCCATTGTGTTCCCTTATGAATGAATGCAGCCGCAGCCGTTCTTCTTTCCGCCATGATTCCCGCTTAAAAAGAGAGGTCCATAAATGGCGGTACAAATCAATGCGCTGTGAGGCAAACACTTGATGTTCTGGTGCTAACAGGCGGGCTGTTTCCCGGCGCAAATAATTAATATATGAATCAAATTCAAAAGGCAGGGCGTGCACCCCGATGTTTTCGGCTGCATCAGCCGCTTCTTCCACTAAGTAAAATAAAAAAGAGGAACAAGAGCGGTACAGTAACTCCCGGGAAATGGCGGTTTCGTTCAATTGCTCGGTGATGTAAGACAGCAGCCCGCAGCTTACATATAATTCATAGAGCGGCTGCCATTCACGTTTAGTGGGCCGACGCTTTAATAGATCTTCATATACATTTCTTCCCTCGTATTCGATAACATACGGATTGCGGAGCACAGAGCCGGGGGGCAGCCGATCTTGCGCAGTATGTTTGATCCTATTCATCCAGGCATCCGGGCCATCATCAGCGGCCCTTTTTGTTTTTAATAAATCACTTGCCCGCATGACACCTGGGATGGCTGATGGGCTTTGCGGAGCAGTCAGCCATTCATCTGCAAAGTCATAAACAGATTCCGTATAATCGTGGAATGCTTCAAAGAAAAGTGCAATTTGATGGGCACACCAAGACTCTGCTTGGCAAGTGCATCTGCTTGAAGCAGGGAAGATCAAATCAAGATGTACAGTTAATGACCGGCCATCGGGCTGCTCTACTGAACCAGCAATGAACTTGCCGGACGTTTCATCCACGGTTGCCCGCGCCTCTGCGTATAGCCGCAGCCCGCTTTCTATAATGGATTGATCCCCGGATAAAGCCGGACTCAGTTCCTTCTTTAATTCCGTTCCAAAAGCACCCAATTGACTCTTTAACGTTTCTGAATGAACAGACATGAGCCATCCTCCTCTACCCCTGTTTCTATGTATAAACACGAGATAAGCAAACGAAAAATTTTTCGCTTGCACCGAGCATCCCTGTGAAATTCGTATCTTTTCATTATAAAACAAAAAAGCAAGAGAAAAAAGATGGGCGTAAAATCCTTTGTATCTGATGCGGTCAACTGCTAACATCATAAAATGTTTAAATATTTAGTATTTTTTCATAAATATTACAAACATTACTCTGTTATGGCAATTTTAGGGTAAATATACAATTACTTAATTTGTTAGTAATAATGTTCAATAAACTTTAAAAAGTAGTTTAGGAGATCGTCGGTTGTTGTCGAATGGATATGATAGAATGGAAAAAAATAAGATAGGAGGTAGAGGTGTGAAAAGGAGTACCTTTTTGGTTATTTTGTCGTTTTTTTTGGTCATTCCTCTATTCGGAATTAAACATACAGCCCAGGCTGCAGGAAGTTTTACGGATGTAGGAGCTTCTCATCGAGCAATGAAGGAGATTTATTACTTAGCTAAGGGAGGCATTGCCCAAGGTTCTTCTGCGGGAGAATTCAGCCCGAATAAGCGTGTGACCCGCGCAGAGGCCGCTACATTTATTGGACGTGCTCTTCAGCTGAATGGTACAAAACGTCCAACAGATTTTAAAGATGTCGGTTCTGGAATGGTTGCTTCGGGCTACATACAGTCTGCTGTTGAAAAAGGCATTCTCTCTGGATATAGTGATAAGTCATTCCATCCTTATCAAGAAGTAACACGCGGGGAAATGGCTGTCATGATCAGCAAAGCGTTTGGGTATAAGTATGACAACAAATTGTCTGTTGCAGCCGAAGCTCTGAAATCCCGCGGCATTGCCGAAGGAAAAGCAGACGGCTCTTTTGGTGCGGATGAATGGATTATCCGTGCTGATTTCTCTGTCTTTTTGGCGCGTGCCATTAATCCGGAATTTCGTGTCAAAGAAAATACGGTCGACTTTAAAGATTCCCGCTGGATTAACGTAGACAGCTTAAATATCCGTACGGGTCCAAGCGATGCGTATCCGAAAGTGGGAGCGGCTAAGCAAGATGAGCAAGTAATAAGTGCGTATAAAGTAGGCGCGTGGAACTATATTAAATACGGTTCACTTCAAGGATTCGTGCACAGCGCTTACTTGCGTGATACGGCCGAAGCAACGAACGCAGGCAATGTTGATCCACGCATCGCTAAGCAAGTGATCGTTCTTGATCCGGGCCATGGCGGCGGTGACTCTGGAGCCGTTGGTTATGGAATTAAAGAGAAGGATGTTGTCCTCGACACTGGTTTGAAAGTAAATAACTTATTCAAACAAACACCATTTCAGGTAAAAATGACGCGCTCAACGGATACGTTTGTGACATTAAGCGGCCGGGTCAGCTACGCTAAATCAGTCAGTGCAAATACGTTTATCAGCATTCACGCAAATGCTTCTAATGGAGCAGGCAATGGCATTGAAACGTATTTCTACAACGCTGCTTACCAAAATCCGAACACCGATGACAGCAAATTGCTGGCATCAAAAATTCAAAACCGTCTCCTTGCGGCACTGAACTTACAAAATCGTGGCATCAAGCACGGCAGCTTCCACGTTATTCGTGAAAATACGATGCCGGCTGTTTTAACGGAACTAGGCTTTATTGACAATAAAGGCGACAATGACAAGCTTCGTTCAGACTATTGGAGAAATGCCGCGGCGAAAGCGATTTACCTCGGTACATTGGACTACTACAAAGCCAAAGGCTATGAGGTAGATGCCCTATACGATGTTGCAAAATAGGAAAATATTAAAATAGAATTCTAATAAAGTAAAAGTTACAATGAAAAGGAGGCAGCGTGCTGTCTCCTTTATTTTTTTGGGCTTTGTTAAATGCCCCTGTTGAGTTCCGCTGGAGTCTCGTGCCTTCCGCTCCCATCAACAACCATCATGAACATAGCTTATTATTATTTTTTTACAAAAGGAGAGGTGATCGCTTTGAGTAACATAGTGAAATATTTGCTTCTGATGTTTGCTGCGCTTCTCTTTCTTTACGTTTCTCCATCTGCCGCAAATGCAAACGGGCTTGTGCAAAAGAGAGCTATTATTTTATTTAATGAAGAAGTAGATCGTTCATTGCTAGAAGATTATACGGCAGAGGTCAAATACATATTTGATGAATTGCCGGCAGCTGTTGTGGAATTGACAGATGCTCAAAAAAAGTTATTAGCGTTTCATCCAGAGATTCAATCGATCGAATACGATCAGCCGCTGCAAAAGAGCGAGCAGCTGCAAACGAATGATCCGCCGGCAGACTGGGGCTATAAGGCAGTTGAAGCGGACAAGCGCGTGCCAGGTACGCTGTCTGGAAAAGGAGTAAAGGTCGGGATTCTTGATTCCGGAATTGATGCGAAGCACCCAGATCTTCAAGCAGCCGGCGGTGCCTGTATGACGGACATACTCACCATCGATGGCTGCAAGAACGCTTACAACGATGACAACGGGCACGGTACCCACGTTGCGGGGATCATCGCCGCTAAAGATGATAACAGCGGTATTGTCGGCATCGCGCCTGACGCGCAAATTTATGCTGTGAAAGTGCTCAATGAATTCGGTGAAGGCTCGACAGCGACCATCATGGCTGGAGTCGAATGGGCGATTAAAAATAAAATGGATATCATTAATATTAGTATTACCACGCCTTACGAGGACAGCCAGTTGGGGCAAATGGTTAAGCGGGCATACGACAGCGGCATTCTCGTCGTCGCAGCAGCAGGAAATAAAGGGAAGCCATTAACTGGAGAACCGTCATCTGTTCAATATCCAGCTAAGTTTCCAGAAGTGATTGCGGTTTCTTCTATAGATGTCAATAAAAAACACGGCGCACTTGCTTCCGTCGGCCAAGAAGTCGAACTCGCAGCACCTGGAGAGAAGATTTATAGTACCTATCCCACTTCGTTAAAAGGAAACGGGTATCGAACGATGTCTGGTACGTCTATGGCCTCTCCTTACGTTGTCGGTATGGCGGCACTATATAAAGAAAAGTACCCGTATATGACGAACAAACAGATCCGGGAGCTTTTACAAAGGAATGCCCTTGACCTTGGCGCAGCCGGGCGAGACGCTTACTTCGGTTACGGGCTCGTACGAACGGACAAAGATCCTGTCGTTCCAAACGCATCGCTTTCATACAATACAGATGGTAAAGGGAAGATCACCATTAACACAAGCGAGGCAGCTGCTAAATGGAAGAACTACAACGTCTACCGATTTGACACGCTAATCGCAGAAGGAATCACGGCTGCGCAAATGACTGATTACGCAACAGCAGGAACGGTGCAATATTACGTTCATCCGGTCATTGACGGCAAAGAGAGCACTCACTTTGTTGAAGTGAAAGTTGACAATAGAGAACCTGTATTGAAAGATGTTGCTTTAAACAAATGGTATAACCGTTTCGTAACTTATTTGTATTACGAAGGAATTATGAAAGGATATACGAACGGGGAAATAAAACCGGAACAATCCATTTTACGGAGTGAAGCGGCTATTCTGCTTGGAAAAGCCCTTGATCTTGACGGGACAAAGCGCAGCACGCAGTTTAAAGACGTAACCGCTGCATCCGGCGCATCCGGCTATATTCAAGCACTTGTTGAAAACCATGTCATCTCCGGCTTTCCGGACGGCACCTTCCGCCCGAACGAACAAGTGACCCGCGCGGAGATGGCGATTTTAATTGCCAAAGCCTATCACATTGCCGGTGGGACAACCGGTTCATTTAAAGACATCAGTACAAATGTAACAGGCTATCAATACATTAATGGCCTGACAGCTAATCGCATTATCAGCGGCTTTGAAGACGGCACCTTCCGTCCTCATATGGCGATTCACCGCGCAGGTTTTTCCGCTTTTTTAGCAAAAACAATGAACGAACAACTAAGATTTCGTTAAGAACAACGAGGGGCGGTCCAAAGTGGCGGCCCCTTTTTTTTGCTAAAATGTGCGCTCCCCATTTTTTATCCCTTTATAATTATCTTTATATTCAGATATATTACAAAAACATGTCAATATTACAAAAATGTATATATTATGCTAGGAAACAGACAAATTTTTTGAAAGCGCTCCAATTCCTAAAAATGGGGGCTGTGGAAATGTTGTAATATCAGTCTTTTTGTAGATTACGTGTAGAAACGTGAATGTAACGCAAACGTAAAAGAATAGTAGGTTTATATTTGCTACAATATCCTCAGAGAGAAAAAACAGGAAAAAAAGACAGAAACTTTTTTTAATATATTCAGGGGGTTCACAGTGAATAAGTTTAAAAAGATCGTAGCAAGTGGATTAGCTTCTTTTATGTTAATGACAACGGCACCAGTCGCAATTCCAGCACTTTCACATACAGAGGTACAAGCAGCATCGGTTGGAGAATCATTAGTAGAGTACGGGAAAAAGTTTATGGGTGTTCCTTATGTATTTGGCGGCACGACACCACGCGGCTTTGACTGCTCAGGCTTTACACAATATGTATACAAGCACGAAGGGATTTCCCTTCCAAGAACGGCAGAACAACAATATAAAGTGGGCACATCGGTTTCTAAAAGCCAATTAGTACCTGGCGACTTAGTATTTTTCGCTAATACATACAAACCTGGTATTTCCCATGTCGGCATTTACGCTGGCAACAACATGGTATTAAATGCAACATCTAGTAAAGGGATTGCGCTTGTTTCCTTGAGCAACTCTTACTGGGGTCCAAAATATGCGGGTGCGAAACGCATCGTCGAGCATTTTGACGGATTCAAAGATCTAGCGAAAAGTGATGCATCCTATGAGGCAATTACGACTCTAACAGATAAGAATGTCATCCAAGGTTTTGATGATTATACATTTAGACCGGATGAGCCGGTAACACGCGGACAAGCAGCAGCTATTATTAACCGTGTACTTAAGGTGAAGCCGGAAATTATGAGCCACTTCAAAGACGTACCGAAATCTAACCGCTTCGCAGTGGATATTGCAGCGATGCGTGAAGCAGGCATCATTAATGGTTTCTCAGACAAAACATATCGTCCAGATGACTACATGACTCGTACAGAAATGGCAGTGATCGTTCAAAGAGCATTCGAGTTAAAACTTGGCGATGCTTCAGCAGCTTCTAATTCTTACGCAGACATTAACAGCGGATATTGGGCATACGAGTCAATTGTTACAATGAACGCTATTGACAAAACAGGCATCTTCAACACTGATAAGTATTACGGAGATCATCGTGCATCTCGTGAAGTATTTAGTGTAGCTATTTATAACTCTATGAACGCAAAATAATACATGAATGAATAGTCTTGGGAATCTTTCCAAGGCTATTTTTTTAATAAAATATTCATAAAATGTTTCCTATTTTTCTATTTAATTGTTAAGTTTCATTCGATAGAATAATAGAGTATAAAAAAGGAATTTTTTGTCGAGAGGAGTTTTATCATTGAAGCGAAATAAGTTAGCTGCTGTATTATTGTCTTCTGCTCTAGTACTGCCGGTTTTTTCGCCTGTTCATACGAAGGCAGCAGCTGTCACTTTAGAAGATCAAATCAAAGCGATGACTGATGCTGGAATTATGCAAGGGTATAGTGACGGGAATCTTGGTGCAAGAGAAAAGGTTACCCGCGCGGAATTTGCTACGTTTCTGACGCGTGCTCTACAGCTTCCAGAAGGGTCTTCGGTTTTTAAAGACGTGCCATCTTCCTTGAGGCTTGCTGGAGGCATTAACGCTGCGGCAGCCGCGAAAATTGTTAACGGCGGATCAGATGGCCGGTTCCACCCAGATGCTTTGATTACGAGACAAGACATGGCGCTTATGATCAACAATGCGCTTAATTATTTAGGAATGGAAGTCGAGTACAAAGCACCGCCTTTTACCGACATTGGCCATTTAAGCTCTGCCCACAAAATCGCGATCGGCAAAAGTGTTTCCCTTGGGATTATTCACGGCTACTCCAGCACGACATTCAGTCCGGGTGAGAATACGAGACGCGATCATGCAGCGGCATTTATTTATCGGCTGCTAGAAGCAAAAAAAGCCGGGGAGCCGAACTTGCCGCCGACGCCAGAACCGGAACCGCAGCCAGAACCGCCAACGGAAGAGCCGGCTCTACCGCCAGCACCGTCGGAGGCTTATCAAGTGGCCGATATTGATTCGAGCGGCAAGCTGACGTACTCTTCCACATATTACAGCACGTTCGATGCGGCCAGACAAGCAATGGATAGCCGGGGCCAAGAATTAATCGTCAAAAACAACAAAATTATTCATATGAAAACGAACAGTGGCATCGTATTTGCCGGCAACAGCGGTGCGACTGTCAACTTGTACAGTGACCAGAGCTTTACAACAGCAAAGTCCTATGCCACGAAAGGGTCTGAACTGAAGTATTTGACATCCACCGACAGTTTTGTGAAAGTATCGCTCGGCGGCAAAGACTATTATATGAAGCATAGCGACAGTCAGCTCGTTCCTTTCGAAGGGGCACCAGGCCGTGCCTACTACCGGGTAAGCAGCGGGGAGCTGCAGCGTTTCATTTACGATCCTGCAGGGAAAAAATATGTATCCTATACAGCTGGTAAAGCACCAAGCTTCCTGCAAGCCGGCCAAAAATACTACAGCTGGGACAATGCAACCTTTTATAATGAGCAAGGACGCGTCGTTGGAACGGCTTATCAATACTTTCAATTTTTATCCGCACGGACAACAACGAACTATACTGCCGCGGAACTGGACAGCTACATTAAAAAAGCAGTAGCGGAGAGAGAAGCAACAGGACTTGCAAAATATAAAGATGCATCGAAGAAAAGCAAACTGCTTGGTCTCGGGGCTACTATTAAAAAAGTCGAAGCAGAAAAACGGATTAATGGACTGCTGATTCTTGCAATGGCCATCCACGAAAGTGATTTCGGTACAAGCCGTCATGCGTACTTAAACAATAACTTGTTCGGTATCGCCGTTTACGACAGTAAACCAGAAGAAGGAAAATCATTTGCGTCTCCAGTCGAAAGTGTCTATCACTTAGCGGATGGTTACCTAAATGACCGCTACGTCGTACCAAACCCAGTCGGTGCCTGGAAGCAAAGCATCGCTAACGGTGCTGCAGCCGGAAACAAAGGGGTCGGAATCAATGTTAAATATGCATCTGACATTGACTGGGGCGGAAAAGTAGCCGGCCATATGTATCGGATTGACAAAGAACTTGGCGGCAAAGACTTTGGAAAATACCAAATCGGCTTAACGAACGTCAAAGAATTGAACGTTCGTTCCCTGCCAAATGGTACGATCCAATTCGCCTATAGAGAAGAGGGCATGCCAGTCGTGATGAACGGCCAGCCAATCTCTGGATGGCAAAAAGTCATCTCAGACGAACTCAAATACAACGAAGCCTACGTATATGCACCATACGTAACTGCTCTGCCCGTTGCAAAATAAGTGACTGAACCCCTCCAAATTTTGGAGGGTTTTTTTCTGTGCATTAAGTGGTGTCCGCGCACAATGATCAAAATCGCGCGCATAAAATTCCTCCCGCCGCGCACAAACCCTGCGTGTCTACACTGGCAGCCCATAGCCACGCGAAAAAGCGATCCAGCGGTGTTCACTGGATCGCTTTTTTCTTCGATTCAATTAATTTTTGCAAAACTGGGCTTTTGCTGCCGCCGAGTGATTGCCATTTTTTCTCGTGACGTTCGAGGTCGTCGAGTGTCAGGCGTTCGTAGTCGCTGCCAGCGAAGGTAAGGTCGCGGTTCACTTGGTACCAGAGGTCGCCATTCGGCCGAATCCACTTTGTGCCGAGCGATTCGATGCCGAGACGAATTTCACGGGCAGCAAGTAAGTATTTTTTTTCTCCTGTTGCTTTGTACGCTTCGATGAACATATTTGCTTCGCCCAGTGCGTGGTTGAGCGACGTATGGATAAATTGCTTGCCTTGATGCGCTGAATAATAGTCAGCTGGCAAGTATCCATTTTCTGTCGGTACGATGTTGTCGATCGTAATCAAGTTCAGCAAGTAATCGGCGTAGGCCGGCAAAGCGTCCATCAATTCTTTTTCATCGAATGCTTTGCCGATGCGGTATAAATACAAAGCAATTAATTCATTATGCCGCGTATCAACATATGGAGACGTAATGTCATACTTTTGCTTCAGCCACGTACTCGTGTATTCTGTTTCCCAAATGACACTTTGTTTCCGCTGGCGGTATTCCATTAAATTAGCGGCCGACTGCGCCATTAAATCGTAAAAATAACGGTCCCCCAATTGAAAGTAGCGGTCGATGGCTGCTTTTTCCACAAGCGTGCCGAGATGGCGGCCGTAGCCTTCTTTGGAAAAAGGTTCAATCGACCACGGCAGCTTCTTCATCGCGCCATTCACAGTAAACCAATTGTTCACTTCTTTATAGTGCTCATGCTGAAAGTCAATCCAGCTGCTCAAATGGTCCGGACTCGTAAACAACGGTTCTTTTGCGAGTAAGAACCATTGCTCTGCGATCTGCTTCGGCGGTGCTTCCAGGGTGAAAGAAAAGCCGGACTGGCTGTGTGTCAGCGCTTCTGTTTCCGCTGTCAGCTCGCGGATCGTACTTTGCTGGCCATTATCATACAGCTTCGTCTTCGTCCGCGAGTGATATTGCTTGCTTACAACGGCTTCATATAAAAAGCGGCCGTCCGCTGAGTAGCGGAGCAGGCCGGACGGGGGCGTCGTCGGATCGTTCCCGGTCACCGGATCGTGCTCCCGCGGCTTTATGTCCCGATGCCAGTTGATAAAATAGTAGTCGGTGGCACCGGGCTGCGGCACGCTCGCTTTCAATGTGAGCGGCTCGTTCGATGTGTTTCTCAGCTGGATCATGACGAAACGGTCCCCGTTGTTGATCGTGCGCACGTTGATCTTTACTTGGCCTTGATTTTTCCATTCGTACGTATAACGCACATCTTTATAAAAGGAAGACAGACTCGATTGTTTCTTCTTTTGCAGTGCTAAGTCCCGGTCGAGCAGCAATTTTGTTTCCCCGAGCGGCACGGTTTCTATAGGAGCAGCTTTTTTACTATGATCTTTTTCCGTACAGCCTGCTAAAAGCAATAAGGCTGCCAGTGCGATCACCATCCATTTTTTCATTACGCCCGCGCTCTTTTCTTCACTAAATTCAGCATTTGACGGAACCCTTCCTTATAAAAGAAGAACAGGCCGGCTGCGTAAAGAAGAACGCCGAGCGGGATGATAATGGCGAGCTGCCACAGTGAATACAAATGGGAAATCGGCGTGAAGGTCTTCAACAAGTAAAGTGGAATGACCATCACTGCTGTGACAACGACGACGCGGCCGATTAAGCCAAACAGCCGTGCCGCTTCTTTTTTCTCGAAATCTTTATAGACGAAAATGGTGCTGACCGTTAAGTAATAAATCGAGACGAACGAGCTTGTCAGCGCAAGGCCCGGGTAGCCGAACGGGCCGACGAACAGCCAGTTTAGCAGGACATTCAAAGCGATTGTCGTCACGCTGATTCGAAAAACAATCTTCGTTTTCCCGCGGGCGTACATTGACTTCGACACGATGTACTGCAGTCCCTGCGCCACGATGATTGGCAAGTAAAACATGAGAGCAAGGTACGTGTTGTACGTGTCATCAGCCGTAAATTTTCCCCGCTGGAAGATGAACGCAATCGCTTCCTGGCCGACTAGAAATAACCCTGCTGCAATCGGTGCCAGCGTCAGCAGGGAAATTTGCATCCCCATGAAAAACGTATCCTGGAACTTCTTCGGCTGATCGACTTGTTCAGATAATAAGGTGAAAATAATAACAGCAATCGTTGTCCCGTAAATCGTGTGCGGAATACTCGTAATGAGGGACGCATTGTTCAAATAAGTGACCGCGCCCTCCACCGTATTCGAAGCAAACGCTTTGTTGACGAACATATTAATCTGGCCAACTACTGAATTCAGCAAAGAAGGAATGAGCAGCACGACGAAAGCGCGGCGAAACTCTTCTTCCACCTTCAGCGCTGGACTCCAGCGCCAGCCTTTTCTTAATAGATAAAACAGCTGGATCAGTATACCGAGCACCGTTCCGAAAATGAAACCATATGCCAAGCTGTTAATGCCCCATTGGTCGGAAAACAGCAAAGCGAAAATCGCCCCCATGAGCGTCGCCGATAGTTTAGAAATTTGCGAAGGTACGAAAATCCGCCGTCCCTGCAAATAGGAGTCTAAAATGCCGTTCAGCGCAATCGCACTCATAAATAGGAAGAAAAAGCGCGTAATTGCTACCGCCGTGACTTCCGTATCTGGGCTCATATGCCCGTAAATGATCGGAACGAAGTACGGTGCCAGCAGCCAGCCAGCGACAGAAATACCGAGAAACAGCACGACCGTCACATTCATAATCGCGTTCGCATTCTGCTCTGTCCGCTCCGGCGCATCTTTACGATTTTTCACATAAAGCGGTAAAAACACATTATTAAACCCGCCGGCAATCATCGCAATTACAAGCGTAATAAACGAAAATGCCAGCAAATACCCATCCGTATAATGACTCGCCCCAAACTCCCGTGCAATAATACTCTCCCTCAAAAAGCCGGAAAACTTCACAACCAGCGCCAGCAATCCAAGCCAGAGAGCCGTCTTCTTCAATGACACAAAACCCACCTCAATATAAACTAAGAATGAAAACTCAATACTTAATCATACCGTAAATCGAGCGGGAAGTTAAGAGCGGGGGCTGCGCACAAATGCCAAAGGTGCGCGCATAAAAGAGTTCAAGCCGCGCATAAACGCTGAAATCGTGTGCACAAATCTAGTAAACATGCGCATAATTCCGATGGGTCGCCGTCTGGAAGGTTCTGCGGCTGGTGCCTGCGTCCCATTTTGTGACGAACGTCTAGCAATTTAACCCAAATAAAGTAATAATAGATAGGGAGGGAGGAGGAGCATCTATGGAATTAAACAAGCGAATGCATGCATTTTTAATGGAACGGGCAGAGCAGTTGACCGAAGAGTGGTATGACTCATTGGACAAGAGTGATCCGACGGGTGTGTATGCTTCCACGGATCCGGCTGTTATTGCCCAGTTGAAAAATCAGAATTTCAGGTTTCATCAGTATTTGTGCAACCTGTTGATTGAGGAAGAAGCCGTTTTTTATAAACAGTTTGATGAGTGGATTTTTGAAGTGTCACGAAGCAAGGATCATGTGAACACGCCTATTCATTTTATTATCCGCGAGTTCATGAGGGTTCGTTCACAATATTTGGGCTTTGTTGATGAGTTTACTAGAGAAAATGAAGATGTCAGTCTGGAACGCATGAATGGCTGGAAAGAAAAGTTTGTGAAGGCCTTTGATGATGTTATTTTGAAATTCACGGAAGAAACGTATACGTATCAAACTAGAATGCTCGCAGCCCAGCGCGAAATGATTAATGAATTAAGTTCGCCGGTGATCATGTTAAAAGGTGGAACCGCTTTGCTGCCTTTAGTCGGGGACATTGATACGCAGCGGGCAAAGTTTATTTTGGAAAACACGCTGCAGCAGTGCTCCAACCTGCGGGTCAGTCACTTACTCATTGATATATCAGGCGTCATCATGATTGACACAATGGTCGCTTGTCAGCTGTTTCAGCTTATTGACTCGCTGAATTTAATCGGCGTTAAATCTACGCTGTCCGGCATTCGTCCTGAAATTGCCCAAACAGCCGTGCAGCTCGGGTTGAACTTTGGATCGATCCGCACAGCGAGCACGCTGGAGCATGCTATCAAATTTTAAACCGCACTCCGGGAGGGAATCTTTCGGAGTGACATCCATAGGGAAGGGGAAGAGAGTGTGATTGTCAAAAAAAGAACCATTCCGTTGAAGATTCAGAAACTAGAAGCTTTATGGGGGCGGCTGCCGGAATCTCATCCGAAGCGGCCTGACATTCAAGGTGAATTAGAAAAAAGCTGGGCGGGCTATCGGGGTGAAGAAGCGCTTGATTACCATTTGTCGTTTCTCGACGACAGGCAGCATATGATTTTCCACGGACTGCGGCTGCTCGGTACGAATGGACACTTCTTTCAAATCGACACATTGATCCTTTGTACGAACATGGCCATCATTCTGGAAAGTAAAAATATCACAGGCACCCTATTTTTTGATCAATCCTTCCACCAGCTGATCCGTTCCCGTGAAGATCGTGAAGACGTATTTTCCGATCCTATCCTGCAGATCCGCCGTCAACAACATCAGCTTCAAAACTGGCTCACCAGTCAGAACATCCCTAAGCTTCCGATCCATCCGCTCGTCGTCATCAGTTTTCCTTCCACGAAAATCACCACGGATCCCGAACATAAAGAAGTATTTCAAAAAGTTATCCACGCCGCAGCTATCCCCTATAAAGTCGATCAGCTTCATCAACTCCATCAGACAAACGTGTTAACCATCAAACAATTGAAAAAAGCAGCGAGCCAGCTCATCAAACATCATGTGCCCCATCATCCCGATGTCCTCAAACAATTTCAAATTTCCCAATCCCAACTGCTAAAAGGTGTCCAATGTTCCGTTTGTCAGCACATTCCAATGAAACGAATGAAGGGAAAATGGTACTGCCTTCAGTGCCGCCGCTATTCGAGTGATGACCATATTGGAGCACTAACCGACTACGCACTTTTGCATAGCAGCACGATCACAAACAAGCAATTCCGCGAGTACTTGCAAATCGACTCCCGCTCAATCGCGACCCGCTTGTTAAGAGCGTTAAAATTGCCCCATTACGGAAATCAAAAAAATCGAACGTACCAACTGCCAACATTCAAATCATAAATACATTGCATCCGGGAGCGAGCACTTTATGGGCGGGTGAGCTATGTTTATGCGCGGATACCGTAGATTTGTGCGCGGGTGCCCTGATTTTATGCGCGGCCCCACGCAATTTGTGCACGAAAACCACCAAAGTATGCGCGCCATCACACAAGCATAAACACAAAAACCCCCGCCGCCAGCAGGCGGCAGGGGGTTCCCACTCCTATTATTTCGCTCCAAGGTAAATCTCTTCATATTTCTTCGCAGCGGCCAAGTGTGAGTATTCGGCTTCGATTTTCGCGCGAGCACGTTCGGCGAGCTGGCGGCCTTTTTCTGGGTTGTCCAGCAGCTCGATCATCGACGCAGATAATTCTTCTACGTTTTTCTCTTCGACGAGCAGTCCATCGACGTCATGGTCAACGATTTCTTTCAAGCCGCCGACGGCGCAGGCGATGAGCGGCTGGCCGGAGCCCATGGCTTCCAAAGCGGAGATCGATGTCGCTTCTTCTACGCCGGCGGAGTGGACGCTCGGTACTAAGACGACATCGGCCAGGGCATAGTATTCTTTAATGACATCATGAGGAATGGCGCCAAGCAAGCGAACGCTGCCCCCAATGTTTCGTTCCGCGATCAATCGTTTCATTTCGTCCATTGCTTCACCTGTTCCGGCGAAGATCAGCTGGGCGTTCGGGTATTTCTCAAGCACAGCCGGCAAGGATAAAATTGGATAGATGACGCCGTTTTTCTTCGTTAAGCGACGCGGCACGAAGAAGACAGGGGCATCGGCATCGACGCCGTGTTTTTGGCGGTATGCCGCTTTGTTCTCGCTGTCCGGGCGGAAATCGTCCACATTAATAAAGTTGCGGATCGCTTTGCCGGTAATGCCGGCTTCACGCTGCACGTACTCTTTAATGCGCGTATCGACCGTAATAATCGCACGCGTGCTCCGGTACGCTTTCACTTCTTCTTCCATTAAAAAGCGTTCTTCCGGGCTGTCTTTTAAAATATTGCCGGCACTCAACGCTTCGTACGTTAAATAACCGTGCACCGTTGACACGACAGGAAGCCCGGCGTCGAGCGCTGCGAATGTCGCGTACACTTCCTGGGCGTTCACGATGTCGTAATTTTTACTTTTAGCGGCTTCCATTAGCTTTTGCAGCATTTTTTTACGTGTCTGCAAGCCGTAGACGAAGCCTTTTCCTTTTGACATTTTATTCATTAAAAAGCCGGGGCCGCGCACTTTTGCTTTCTGGGTAAATTCAGGTATATCGGAAAACGACAGCACATCGACTTCATGGCCGCGTGCTTCTAAACCAGCTTTCAGCGTCGCCACATGAACCGACAAACCGCCGACATGCGGGTAATGGTACACCGTCGCAAGCAAAATCTTCATGAAAAACCCTCGCTTCACATAAATTTTTTCTTTAATAGTTCAATATTTTCTAAGGCATCTTTACGCATCCCAGCCGCATTGCCGGCAACGACCTTACTCAATTCATCGCGGTGGGCAAGAACGTAGCGGGCGTTTTCTTTCATTTTCTCCGCGTCAAACGCTTCAAGAGGGAACGAATACTCCCACATGCCGGAACGCTTCAGCAGGCTTTCCACCTTTTTATCGTAGCTGATGCCGATATGAGGCACGGCTGTCAGCGCGGAAAAAATTAACGAATGCAGACGCAGGCCGATCGTCATTTCACATTCACCGATAAAGTTCAAATACTGATTTGGCGTAAAATCACCGCCGAGCAGGAAGCAGTCATCAGCCCGCTTCATTTTTTCCATCACCCGCTTCGAGGCGTTCACATCGTGGTGGCCTTCCATCGGCACGAACACCGGCGTAATGCCTTCCGTCGTGATCAAATCATCGAGCACATCGGCGAGCTTGTCATAATAATCATCGTGTTCAAACCATGGACGTGTCGACACTGCGACTAACTTTTCACTGCCTGTCAGCGGCAGACTCTTCATACAAGCATCGTCCTCTTTTTTCTGAAAAGCGAAGACGATATCGGCCGTCACCACCGTTTCCGGACGCTTCACACCGAGATTATGTAAGTAATCCTTCGAATATTGATCGCGCACCGTTACGAAATTCGCCCGGTTCGCGAACACTTTCATTAAAATCTTTCCCCACGTCGACGTTACTGGACCGATCCCTTGGGAAAAGAACATCACCTTCGCCCCGCACAGCTTCGCCAAAAAGGCAATGAGCAAATAATAAGGAAGCGGCCCGAATAGAAACTTCGTCGGGTACGTATCCTGCAGCAAGCCGCCGCCGCCGCTGATCAACAGGTCCGCTTGTCTAAGCGCCCGGATCTTGCCTTTGTTGTCATGGCGCCAGCCGCGATACACCGTCTTCACGTGATGATCCTTTGCCGTCTGCTCCGGCGAAAGTGAAAACACTGTAATATCGATGTCGTCTATTTCATTTTTTAAATTATCTACAATCGCTTCCAGGATCGCTTCATCGCCGGTATTGCCTAATCCATAAAATCCCGAAACAACAACCTTCAAACGGATGTCCTCCTTCAAATCAAATAACTACATTTTAACATTGATACTAGGCACATTCAACGAAATTAGTGCAAGCTGAAAGTGAATTTGCTATACTATGAAAAGCAAAGAATTTCAACTGTACTGTGATAAGAATAGATGTTCAAACAAGAAAACAACGAATGATTTTGAACAACTTCTAGTGAGAAAGGACTTTTTTACATGCAAAAAATTTGCGTCATTGGTTTAGGATATATTGGTCTGCCGACAGCGGCCGTCTTTGCCCGTGCCGGTTTTTCTGTCGTTGGAGTCGATGTGAATAAGCAAGTCGTTGAACGTTTAAATAAAGGTGAAATTATAATAGAAGAAGTCGGCCTGCCGGAAGTCGTGAAAGAAGTCGCGGCCGCAGGAAACCTGCGCGCGTCGCTTCAGCCGGAGGAAGCGGACGTATTTATCATTTCCGTCCCGACACCGATTCATGCGGACTGCACAGCGAACGTTGATTACGTGAGAAGTGCAACAGAGGCGGTCGTTCCTTATTTGAAAAAAGGCAACGTCGTCATCGTCGAATCAACGATCCCGCCGCGCACGATGGATGACGTCGTCGCACCGATCATCGAAGCGGCTGGCTTCAACCCGAAAGAAGACATCGCGCTTGCCCACTGCCCAGAACGCGTACTGCCGGGCCGCATTTTAATTGAGCTCGTGGAGAACACGCGCATCGTCGGCGGTCTGACACCGGAAGCAGCGACGAAAGCCGCGAACGTGTACCGTCAAATCGTGACAGGTGATGTCATCGAAACAGAAGCCGTGACAGCGGAAATGTCGAAGCTCATGGAAAACACTTTCCGTGACGTCAACATTGCCCTCGCGAATGAACTGGCGAAAATCTCTGCCCGTCTCGGTGTTGATGCTCATAAAGTGATTGAGCTGGCGAACAAGCACCCGCGTGTGAACCTTCACCAGCCGGGACCAGGCGTCGGCGGCCATTGCCTTGCTGTGGACCCGTACTTTATCGTGGAAAAAGCGCCAGAAGAAGCGCTCATGATCCAGCTGTCCCGCAACATTAACAACTCGATGCCGGACTTTGTCATTGAGCAGATTATTAAGCTGACAGCTGAACTGAAAGAACCGAAAATCGCGTTATTTGGCTTAACGTATAAAGGGAACATTGACGATGTCCGTGAAAGCCCAGCGATTGAAATCGTGGAAAAGGTGCTGGCGAACCCGCGCTATGACGTGCGTGTGCATGATCCGCACGTAAGAGACGAACAAGTGCCATTCGCGCTAGTTTCGTTCCAAGAAGCGGTAAAAGACGCCAACCTTGTCGTCGTGTTAACCGATCATAATGAATTTAAAATGATCGATAAAAACGTGCTCCTATCCCAAATGGAAACGCCGGTTATTTTTGATACGAAAAACTGCACGAACCTTGAGCAAGAAGAGGGGCTTACTGTCTACCGCATCGGCGACGTTACCGGCTTGAAAGCCATCGCGGTGAAACCAATCAACAGCTAAGGATGTCTGTGATGAAAAAGGAACAATATTTAGGCGTCTCCGTGTCGCCTTACACATATGAGGAAATCATTGAGGATTTGAAAGAGAGAATCGCCGCAGGAAGCCAGTCCACCGTTATTGCGGTGAACCCGGAGAAAGTCATCACCGCCGGCCGCGACCCGCTCGTGAAGGAGCTGATCAACAACTCGACGTATCAAATCGCCGACGGCATCGGCATGATCATTGCGTCGAAGCTGAAAAGGGGCCAGCTCCGCGAACGCGTCACCGGCGTCGACATGATGGGGCGTCTGCTGCAATTTGCGGCTGACGAAGGACACAGCGTCTTCTTCTACGGTGCCAAAGAATACGTCGTCCGCACAGCGAAAGAGAAGCTCGAAGCAAGCATCCCGAACCTTCGCGTTGCGGGATATGCCAACGGCTACGTGAAGGATCAGGACGCACTCGTGCAGCAAATTCGGGAATCGGGAGCGGCCCTTCTCTTCGTCGCGCTCGGCAGCCCGCGCCAAGAACTGTGGATCAAAGACAACATGGCGAACCTACCAAACGTCAAAGTATTCCAAGGCGTCGGCGGCAGCTTCGACGTCTACTCAGGCAAAGTCAAACGAGCGCCCGCCGCCTACCGCAAACTCGGCCTCGAATGGCTCTACCGCCTAATGAAAGAACCAAAACGCATCAAAAGACAAACAGCCCTGCCTAAATTCTTACTGAAAGTTCTATTGAAAAAATAGCCAAAGTGCCTGGCATCCTCCCACCCCCCAACAACGCTTTTTCCACCAAACAGGGCAGGAGGTGCCTGGCACTTTTTTGAAAAGGAAATGCCTGTTTAAAAAATACCCCAGTGCCCAGGCGGTCCAAAGTGCCTGGCACTTTTTCAGAGATCCCCTGGCACTGTTACAAAGGAAGTGCCCAACTTGAAAATTCTCCACCTAATCACCGGCGCAGAAACCGGTGGCTCGCGTAAGCACGTCATCACACTGCTCGAGCAGTTCTCGAAAGACGAAGTCGTGCTCGCTCTCATGCACGAAGGTCCGTTTGCCGAAGAGGCGAGGCAAAAAGGCATTCGTACGGAAGTGTTCTCTCAGAACTCGCGCTACGATTTGTCGATTTTAAAGAAACTCGTTGCTTTCATCGAAGAAGAACAGTTCGATCTCCTGCATACACATGGCCCGCGCGCTAACTTGTTCGGCATTTATTTGAAAAAGAAAACCGGCATCCGCTGGGTGACAACGGTCCACAGCGATCCGTCGCTTGATTTCGTGAAGTCGGGTGTGAAAGGGAAAGTCTTCACGGCACTCAGTATGTACGCCGTGAAAAAAATGGACGGCTATTTTGCGGTGTCAGAGCGGTTTAAGCAAAATTTAATGAAGCTCGGCATCGACGGCAGTAAAATCCACACCGTCTACAACGGCATTCATTTTATGAAAGAAAACGCAGAGCCGATCCCGCGCAGCGAACTTGGCCTGACAGATGAAGATTTCGTTATGGCGATGGTCGCCCGGCTTCATCCGATCAAAGGCCATACGATCGTCTTCCAAGCGATGAAAAGAATCGAAGCGGAAGAGCGCCCGCACTTGCTGCTTGTCGGGGATGGTCCGATCAAAGAGGAATTAGAAGAAGAAGTAAAAAACCTAGAACTAAACAGCCATGTCCATTTTCTTGGTTTTCGCTCGGATGTAGACGGAATCTATGCCTCATCCGACCTCGCTTTGCTCGCCTCCTATAGTGAAAGCTTCCCGCTTGCGCTGCTAGAGGCGGCCAATCAGCACGTGCCGATTGTCACGACCGACGTCGGCGGAGTGAAAGAACTCGTAGAGGACGGAACAACCGGCTGGATCGTGCCAGTCGGTGATGCTTCCACCTATGCTGAAGCCCTCCACGGGGCAGTGGGGCGCAGAAAAAAGGGAACGCTTGCTGACATGGGCGAAACATTATATCAATATGCCTCGGAGCGCTATTCACTCGAACAGCTCGAACAAGCCACCCGTCATCTTTATACACATTTGATACAAAAATGAAACAAAAAACAATCCCAAGGGCTCTATCCCTTTAGCTAAGTAAATACAACCGATTATTCACAGAGGCCGGACCCTTTCGTCAGCCTCTTTTTTTTGTAGATTTTTCGTATAAATTCCAATGAAAATTAAGGAACCATATCTTTCATTCTACAAACATGACAAGAAATTGACAAAAAAGTAAGGGTAAACACTATCATTTTTCCGCAAAGTTGGTATATAATGAGAAAGCTATGATTTTTCAAGAAAACTTTTCTATTTTATCCATGAGTAACTGACAAGAGATTGCCAGTTTATTTTCATATTCATGTCAAACGTAACAAAATTATTAAAATATGGAAATAGTGATAAAATGGTTGAAAATCAATAGCACTTTGATAGAATAGGATTTGAGTTTAAATCTACCAATCAATCCAATTACTACATAAGTATGTGAAGATTGGCACGAAAGATAGCTCAAGATTAACCAATGTAATGAACAACCAGCTCTTCGGCTGATTGGTTTCATAAACTAAAAGATTATTTACAAAACAGGAGGAACTATCACATGGCTTACCAACCAAAGTCTTATCGTAAGTTCGTTGCAACTGCAGCAACAGCTACTATGGTAGCATCTGCAGTAACACCTGCGTTTGCAGCAGAATTAAATTTCGGCGATGTATCTGATCGTTACAAAGAAGCAGTAGACTACCTAGTGAAAAACGACATCACTCAAGGTATTTCAGAAACTCAATTCGGTACTGCTAAAAACATCAAACGTGTTGACGCAGCAGTTATGCTTGCGAAAGCTCTTAAATTAGACACTGAAAAAGCACCAGATGCAGGCTTCACAGATGTTCCTAAACATCGTCAAGGTGCAGTTAATGCTCTTAAAGCAGCTGGGATCATCAGCGGTAAATCGGAAACAAAATTCGGCGCTGACGATAACCTAACTCGTGGAGAAATGGCGATCATTATCTCTAGAGCTTATAAATTAGAAGAAAAAGCTGAAAATAAATTCTCTGACGTATCTGATCGTTATGCTGACGCTGTAGCTAAATTAGTTAAAGCTGGCATCACTCAAGGTAAAACAGAAACTACGTTCGGTACAGCTAACTCAATTACACGTGGTGAGTTCGCGATCTTCGTATTCAGAGCTGAAAACCCAGTTGCTCCTGCTCCAGAAGTAGTAGAAATCGCATCTGTTGACTCTACAACAATCGAAGTAACATTCGACGGCGAATTAACAGCTGAACAAGCAGCAGCTCTTAAATTTCAATTCGATCCTGCTTTAGAAGTGAAAAAAGTAGAATTGAAGAAAGAAGCAGAAGCAAAAGCAGCAGCTGCAAAAACAACTGTTGTATTGACTACTGAAGAGCAACAAGCTGGTACTAAGTACCAATTAACTTCTGTAAACGGTGAAGCACCTAAAGCTGATGTTGGGTTTGAAGTACCTGGAGTTGTTGCTCCGGCTGTTGAGAGTGTAAAAGCGATTAACGCTAAAACTCTTGGAGTAACATTTAATAAAGAATTAACAGTTGACGAGCAAAAAGCTCTTACTTTTGAAGTGAAAAAAGACGGTTCTACTCAACTAGTTAAAGTTGATAGCTTCGAAGGAAAAGTTGCAAAATTAGTAAGAACAAACGGTGCTGCTTTAGCTGCTGGTGAATACACAGTAACAGTTAAAGGTCTTGGCGAAGAAGTTTTAACTGCAACTGGTAAAGTAGAAGCTCAAAAAGCAACTACTTTAGAAGTTACAAGTGAGCAATTGCTTGATAATACAGCGAAAGCAAAAGTTGGAGTAGAACTTAAAGATCAATATGGTGAAAAGTTACCTTTAGCTAAGGGAGACTATACTTTAACTGCTTTCAACAAAACACAAGGCACTACTAAAACATTAGATTTTGATTCTACTGATAAAGTGTTCTTCATTAAAACAGATGGCGCATCTGATGCGGACAAAGATGCTTTCAAAGTAGATGATGAAGTTGTAGTTACACTTCTTCACAATGACACAGGCCTAAAAGCGACTAAAACATTAAAAGTTGTTACAGGTGCTCAATTACACTCAATTTCTCTTGGAGAAGTTCAATTACCAGCAGGTAAAACACTTCTTACAGAAGATCTAACAAATATTAAAGTACCTTACACTGCTAAAGATCAATATGGTAATGACGTAGAACTTCAAGCTGGTGATGTAGAAGTTATCTCTACAGACTCAAGTGTTCTAGTAAAAGGCAACGTAACATTCACAAAAGATAAAGATCAAACAGTCTTAAACATCGCGAAATTCGAAAAAGCTGGTAAAACTAATCTTATTCTTTTGAATAAAGTAACTGGTGAGACTTCAACAGTTGCACTTGAAGTAAATGAAAAAGCAGGTACTCCATATGCGGTATCGCTTGCTGACGCTTCTGTCGAAGCTGCGGCTTCAGGAACAAAAGTAGTAGATCTAATTGTTACTGACAAATACGGTAACAAAGTTGATGCGAAAGATTACACAGGTAACGTAGCTAGAGACTTCACTGTAGTTTCTTCTAACAGCACTGTTGTTACAAATGCTGTAATCAACGACACACCTGGACATGACAACTATGGTAAATTGGTAATCACTTCTGGGGCTGTTGATAAAGGACAAAAAGCAACAGTTACAGTTACATTAAATGCAACTGGCAAAACAACGAAAGTTGATGTAACAATCGGTGAAGCAGTAGCTCCATTCGATCTAGCTATTTCTAAAGATAGCAAACATGCAACATCACTTGTAGTTGGTGGAAAAACTACTGTAGACTTTGATGTATTTGATCAATACAACACTAAAACTGGAGCTAACGGAGCTTATACAGTTGCATACAAACTGAAAAATGATACTGATAGTGAATATGTAGCTTTATCTGCAGCTGACAATGATATTAGAACTCCTGAAGTTACAGTTACAGCAACAAAAGCTGGTTCTGCAACTCTTGTTGCTGAACTTAAAAAAGGCGCAGAAGTTATTGATACAGTAGAAATTCCATTCACAACAGTAGCAAACTCTTCAGAAAAATTCACTTATGAAGTAGCTGATATTGCTAAGTTGTATAAAGATGGAGACGGTGCAGATACAGCTCTTGATGCTGGTGAAATGGGCGATAACAAGCATGCTCAAGAAATCAAAGTACTTGCTAAAGCTACAGACGGTTCTACCTTAACTGTACCAAACACATCAATTCTTGGTGTAACAGCTGTAACTTCTAATGTAACAGTTAATAAAGCAGCAGATGGAAAATGGTATGTAGCTGGTTCTGATGATACTTTAGATAAAGATGCTACTGGTAAAATCCGAATTAACGTAGCGACTGATGAAGGTACAAAGACAATCGAAAAAGAAGTAACAATCTCTAAAGATGCTCTTCAAACAGTTGCAGTAAAAGCAATGGATAAAGCAGTAGCTGACAAAGAAGATGCTAAATCTAAAACTGAAGTGACAGCGGCGAACTATACAGACACTATTACTTTCAATACTACTAACAAAGTATATCTTTGGACAGTTGACCAATTTGGTGTAGCTACTGACTTTGATATTAATACTGCTGACAGTGTAACAGCTGCAGGATTTAAAGATATCAAGTTTACTTCAGATGATACATTTACTAAAGGTAGCAACGAAGTAGCTGTAGCTGATGTTGGTGGCGATACTGTTGCAGATTCTGGTTCATCTTACCGTTTGACAGTCATTAAAGATGGTGTAGCCCTTGACTTGCCAGTACGCGTTACAACAGCCTTAGCGGATACTACTGCACCAACATTAAAAACTGCTGCACTTGCAACTGATGATAAAACTCTTACATTGACTTTATCTGAGGCAGTTTCTAATGCTCTTGCTGATGAAGCCGCTCTTAAAGCAGCAGTTACTGTAGCGACTAATGGTACAGACTTTGTAGCTTTAGCTGCAGAAGACACAGTAACATTGTCTGGTAAGACAGTTACAATTAAATTTAATTCTCCATTAACTACAGCAACAAACAAAGTGAAAATTGCAGCTAACACATTGAAAGATGCTGCTAACAATAAGAACTTGGCAATTGAAACAGCTGCAATTAATGCTACTACTAACCAATAAATACGAAACGTTACTTCATAAGCTAGTAATCTAGCGAAAGAAGTGGAAATCAGACCTCATGGGCAAGACTTTAATTAGTTCCTCCCCATGGGGTCTTTTTTCTAACTGTCGTGCTGTATTCGTCAGGGAAGTTCTGACGCGTGGTGAACGGTTCCTTATGATCACGAGCCTAATCCTCCTGTATCCAGTGAGAGCCTATCTGCTCGAAGGGGTGAAGTCAGGTGAAGTCGTACCCGGTGGTTCCGGGGCGGGGGTCTTTAAAAGGTGACTATGGCTAGGTCGACGAATCCATGTAGGCAGGGTGGAACGATGGAATGTGCGAATGGCTAGGAGTTCATATTCCATTCTCTCGTTTGAAATTACGAGTTGGTGATCCGGTACAATTTGAACTGTTAAACGGGTCATGCCCACACCTGAATAGTGGAAGCCTACGGTCATCAAAACAATGGAGCAGCATGATGGAACGTTTGAAGTCTTTTCGGAAGAGGTTAGATAGAACCGGTGAAGCCGAAAAGATGGCTGCGGGTTCATAGTAGTGACGATCACATGCCGATTGGACTTGTATGGTAACATACGAGAAGGATAAAACATGTGGGAGCGAAGGAACCCAGTCAGTAGTAGAATTCTTACCGACTTATTTCCCCGAAAGTAATGTCGTAATGTAGGCGGTCAGCTTAGATGAAAGTCTAAGCTGGCTGCTTTTTTGACTTTTACTATTGATAGATCGCCGTGTGCGGTGAAAGCCGCCTGCACGGTGAAGGCTCGTTATAAGGCCACCGCTATGAAGACAAAGTGGTATAAGACGGGAATAGCATTGATTTGGAAAGTAAATTATTACTCTATTTAAAATTCGAGAATAATATTGCTGATAGTTCCGACAATCATATAAATGGCACTCTCATTGGCGGTGTTAATTATGAACAAGGTGTCGATGGAAGTGGAAAAGCAATTGTGTTAGGCGGGCTATCTTCACCAGATAGAATAAGCATCCCATTTGACCCGTCTTTTCAGTTCTCTAATGAAATCACAATCTCTTACTGGCTTAAAATTAATAATAAGAGAGGGACTGACGGAAATGGAAATGAAAAAACAGAGGGGTTTCATTCCATTTTCCAAGGGAGTAAAGTTAGTAACTTGTTATACACGAACTGGGGGAATAGTACATTTTATTATCCTTCAAATAACATACGGCTTCAGGCTGGTGGGATTTTAAATACGCATGAATGGGTTCATATTTCCTATGTAATTTCGGCAAATTCAGCTGTTTCTTATGTGAACGGGGTTAAATATAGTGAGAATAGTGAAGCAACGCCTATTGATTTAAGCACATCTAGTGGTTTTAGCATTGGAAGACAAGCTGACAATTGGTATCCATTAGATGGTTCACTGGATAACTTTAGAATTTATAATCGGGCACTTAATGCTAATGAAGTGAAGAGTTTGTATGAAACTAAGCAGTAGAAAATGAATGGAAACATCAGGGACTGGCCAAGGTAAGAGGTGGCGTGTCTATCACTCCTCGAAGTTTGCTAGATTTTGTCGAAACACAAGTAGAGACAGAGAGTCGTTATGGCTCTCTGTTTTTTTAAAAAATCTATTCTCTACTCGTTAAATTTTTCTTTTCTGTGACTTTTAAATTGTACTTTTTGAACCGTCTTGCAATATATGCCTGGGTGACTCCTAGTTTGGCAGCTGTTTTTCTTGTGCTTTGAAGTTGATTATAGGTTTTTTCAATGATCTCTTTTTCAATATTATTAAGGTATTCCGTCAATGTTTGACTCTCTGGCAAGGTATCCAGCAAATGAGCTCTTTCTGTCTCTTCTTGCCGAAAGTTACTAGGCAGGTCCTGTTCATTAATCACTTTATTAGAAGCTGTGATGACTAATCGTTCTAATAAGTTCTCTAGTTCTCTAATATTTCCCGGCCAGTCATAGTTATATAAGATCTTGATTAATGTTCCTGATAAGATATGCTCTTTTTGGTACTTGTTATTATATTTTTTCAGAAAAAAGTCTAAAAGGGGAACGATATCTTCCCGGCGTTTCCGCAGTGGGGGGATAGTCAGAGGCAATATATTTAGCCGATAATATAAATCGGCACGAAATTGCCCGGTTTTCGTCATTTCCAAAAGGTTAGCGTTTGTGCCGGCAATGATTCGAACGTCTGCTTGATGGACTTGTGAATCTCCGATCGGTATATACGTTTTATCTTGAAGGAATAAAAGTAATTTAGACTGTAAATGCAACGGGAGTTCGCTAATTTCGTCAAGGAACAATACTCCATTTTCCGCAGCGGCGATCAGCCCTATTTTTCCATTATTATTAGCTCCTGTGAAGGCCCCTTTCTTATAGCCGAAAAGCTCCGATTCAATTAGAGACTCAGGAATAGCGCCGCAATTCAAGTGGACGAAAGGCTTGTCTCTCCGGTTACTTAATTGGTGGATCTTTTGCGCAAAGACGCTCTTTCCTACTCCTGTTTCACCTGTAATTAAAACGGTTGTGTCAACATCTGCCACTTTTTCAAGCCACTCAAGGGCAGAGTGAAATGCCTTGCTTTTCCCAACAAATGGTTCTACTACTTGCTCTTTATTTTTTTGATGGATCATTTGCCGAATTTGGTTTTTATACCGCTGTAAAAGCTCTTCTGCTTTTTCCAATTCCATATTCATATTTAATGCTTCACTGATCGTGCGCGCATGGGTAACAATAAATTCAATCTCGCCTTTTTCGTCGGTAATATAATCCCCGGACACTAATAATTTCTGATTGTTCTTTGTAACTTGTACTGTGTTGATAAACTGCTTGTTCTCTACTACGAGACGGGCAATAGAAGGAGAGAATACTCCTCTTTTTTCCATATCAAGTACACTTTGGTTGATTAAATCAACCTCGTCAGCCTCAAATAGTCCCCGCTTTGCAGCATCATTTACCCAGATTACGGTTCCACTTTTATCAAGAACCCAAATACCATCCTTAATCGAGTTCATAATATCCAAAAATAATTTATTCTTTTCATCTCGGAAAAGGGCTGATTTATCCAATTGAATCACCAAATTCTATATTATTTCATTCAATTCTATCAAAATTTTTTAAAAAATCCATAAAATCATAAGCTGGTTGATTCACCCACAATACATTCCCTTTGTTATCGATTATCTAAATAGGACCTTTTCATGTATTTAACAACTTTAAAAATAATTGCTCATCAAATTGTTGGAAAACCTTTGTTGTCGAAGTGTTTATCCCCATTGTTAATTCATTTCCATATGTCAGAAAGTTTAAACCATCAGCTCTTTTGATTCGTAAACGACTCGTATTTGAATCCCTATGTAAGAAAATATAGCACGTTATAAAGGGGATTTATGCTTTTTTTGACGAAAATTGAATCGAATTAGAATCACCCATTCGAAATTATCTTATAAATTCAATGTGATCTATTTTGAAAGTGTTGATTTATCAGCGTTTTCAATTTGGCATGATTCTTGCTAACTACATAAAGTGTACTCAAATATATAGTTAGCAAGGGGAGGGCATCATGAATCATTTACTTAATAAAACCTTAACAAACATCAAAATTTCTGCCATTCGTGAAATCGGAAACAAAGTGGCGAATGACCCGTCGATTATTAACTTTACAATTGGACAACCGGATTTTGTAACACCAGATTCCATTTTAGAAGCAGGGAAACGTGCAATTGAAGCACGTAAAACTGGTTATACACATAACTCAGGTGTGCTTGAACTTAGACAGGCTGCTGCTGACTTTGTACAAAGACATTACCAACTAAATTATCGTCCAGAAGATGAAGTTTTAATTACAAATGGCGCAAGTGAAGCGCTGGATATTGCTTTCCGTGCGATTTTAGAGCCGGGTGATGAAGTTATTTTACCAGCACCTGTTTATCCCGGGTATGAGCCACTTATTCGTATGTGCTACGCAACACCTGTATTTGTGGATACTCGTAAAAACAATTTTAAAATCTCTGCAAAGTTAATTGAAGAAAACTTAACAGAAAAAACAAAATGTGTTATTTTACCATATCCATCAAACCCTACAGGTGCTATTTTAGAGGCTCATGAATTAGAAGAAATCGCAAATCTATTAAGAGGGAAAGATGTTTTTATTATTTCAGATGAAATATACAGTGAACTAACATATGGATTGCAACATATTTCAATCGCTTCATATCCAGAAATGAAAGAGCAATGTATAGTCATCAATGGTTTATCAAAGTCCCATGCCATGACAGGTTGGAGAATTGGCTACACATTAGCCCCTGCTTATATAACAGAAGAAATGTTTAAAGCTCATGCATTTAACTGTGTATGTGCAAGTTCAGTCAGTCAATACGCTGCCATTGAGGCATTAAATCACGATTTACCAGAAGTCGAAGAAATGCGTCAGCAATATGAAAAACGACGTAACTACACGTATCAACGTATTATGGACATGGGCTTGGAAGCAATCAAACCAGACGGTGCGTTTTATTTATTTGTTTCAATTGAAAAGACTGGTTTAAGTTCGAATGAATTTATCAATCAGCTTGTGGATGAAGTAAAAGTAGCCGTCATTCCGGGCTATGGTTTTTCTGAATATGGCGAAGGGTACATCCGTATTTCGTATGCATGTTCAATGGAGAATTTGGAAGAGGGCATGAATCGTATGCAAAAGTTTGTACAGCCTTTATTAGAAAAAGTATTAGAGGAGGCAGAATAATTTGAAGCCATTACATTTTCTAGCGTTAATTCCGATTGTGGGTTTTCTTATTGGTGTACCTTTAACGAATCGAATTGAACCCTATGTATTGGGGTTGCCTTTATCAATGTTTTGGATTGTTTTGTGTGTCGTTTTAACTTCCTTAACTGTTTGGGTGATGTATACGTTCGATCAACATGATGAGGAGGGTGTAGAATGAATATTTCTATAACAATTATGATTGCCTTTGTGATCGTCTGTATGTATTGGGCGATCAAAGCAGGCAGAGGTAAAAATGGAAATATGGAAGAATGGGCATTAGGTGGACGAGGCATGGGTGCGATCGTTACTTTCTTCTTATTAGCGGGGGAGTTTTTTACCGCATTCTCCTTAACTGGATTAGTGGGACTAGCCTATAATAGTGGAATTGCAACACTTTATATCATGACGTATATTTCAATTGGCTGTGTTCTTGGCTATTTTCTACTACCAAAAATCAGACGTTACAGTAAAGAGCATAATTTAGTCTCGCAAGGTGAATTTTTTGAGAAGAAATATACTAGTCCGTTTTTAGGGAAACTAATTACAATTGTAGGTGTAGTGGCAATTGTGCCAATGATTGTAATGGCACTAAAAGGATTAGGTCTGATTGTGTCCGTTGCGTCCTACGGGGCAATATCTGCTACAGTAGCAATATGGGTTGGAAGCATTATTGTCGTAATCTATACATTAATTTCAGGACTCCACGGTTCTTCCCGTGTAGCTTTGATTAAGGATGTTCTTACATTTGGCGTGCTTTTATTTTTAGGTCTGTACTTCCCATTCCATTATCATGATGGTATTGGATCAATGATTAAAGATGTTTCTGAAGTGAAAGCTCAAGTCTTATTCTTTCCAGATACAGGCTTAAGTCTTGTATGGTTTATCTCTTCCATCGTCTTAATGGGGTTAGGAGTATACATTTGGCCACATACATTTTTATCAACATATGCAGCAAAAAGTGACAAAGCCCTTCGTAAAAATTCTATTTTAATGCCTTTATATTCATTAATGCAGCTATTTTCATGTTTTATCGGATTAGCAGCGATATTAACGATTCCCAATCTATCAGGAGCGGAAAGCGATTTGGCATTAATTCAATTAGTATTTCAAACATTTGATCCATGGTTTGTAGGATTAATTGGGGCAGCGGGATTACTAGCATCTTTAGTACCATGTTCAGTCATGCTCATTACAGTTGGTTCAATGATAACGTCTAATATTTATATACCATTGAAGCCAGATACTTCAGCTCGTAAGCAAATGAATATTGCACGATCTTTCGCAGTTGTTGCAGCAATTATTAGCTTATACTTATCATTACATTCAAGTGGTGCACTCGTATTGCTGCAATTGATTAGCTATAACTTTATTATACAGCTTTTCCCATCTCTAAAGGAAAGTGCCTGTCACTCCCCGAGTTTTGTCGAAAGATTGATAGGTTACAAAAAGAGGCTGGACAGAAGGTTTTCAGCCGAAGAAAAACCCGAACTATAATGAGGAATTCTAATTTAGAATTTCATAATAGTTCGGGTTTTAAAAGGAGAGTGCCTGTCACTCCCCAGAATCTGGGGTCAGACCCCCATTCATTAAATGTGCTAGAATACTTATACTTTGAAAAGCATTTACGAAATACTGTAGTGATATATAGCCATTTGATAGAAAGAGATTACTGTTTAATATTAGTGATAATAATTGCTTAATACTAATTGGCACAACTTTAATTGTTAGAAGTTCTTAGAAATAATTAATAAATGAAATGAGGAGAAAGCTTTGAAAAAAATTATTACCACATGCACATTAATAGTATTACTTGTGTTTGCAATAATATTTATATCGAACAAAAATAGTAATCCATATGAAGGTGAACCTCTTGAGCCAATTTATGAATTAGTAGAAATGTTATCTCCGACGTTAAAATGGACAATATCTCCGGTTTAAAATTCCCCAATCATAACAGATAATCGTCACGTAGCTTTAAGTTAGGAGAGTGACGTGACGGTGTTAAGAGAAGGGGAATTTTTTATGATTCGAGATTTACATCAAAAAGGCTGGACTCAAACAGAGATTGCTAGGGAAACAGGGTTTGACCGAAAAACGATCAGCAAGTATTTGAAAAATGGAGAAATGCCCAAAAGCAAGGCCAGGAAGAAACGAGGTAGCAAGATTGATCCATTCAAGCCTTATCTTCTGCAGCGAATTCAGGAAGGTACGACCAACTGCGTAGTACTTCTTGAAGAAATTGAGGCGATGGGCTATGAAGGAAAAAGTACAATCTTGCAGAGTATTGGGGTCAGACCCCCACCACGTTAAAGTATTAAAGTAATAGTTTTAAAAGTAGTAGGCTCTGTGGAGAATAAAATCTCTGCAGGGCTTTTCTTTTGTCTTTATTCCGTTTCAACCAACTTTTCAACCATATATTATAATCATGTATAAGCTTATCTTAAGCCCTAATTCCCTTGCGGAGTTAGGGCTATTTCTATTTTAGGAGGAATGCAGAATGAACACGTACGAAGAACGAAAAGTGAAACAGATGGAACTGCTGGGTGTGAAGGAAAGTGACAAGAAGATACCTGCTAAACGTGTGAACATCGTTAGCCTAAAAATGGTTCGTGAGAAGAGCTTCTTGTATCCGGAGCGTGCTGTAAGAAGTCCGGAAGATGGCTACAGGCTGTTCAAGCAGTTTCTGGGTGAACTAGACAGAGAGTATTTCGTGGTGATGTGCCTAGACACGAAGAATCAGCCGACAGCAATTAACATCTGTCACATAGGGAGCTTGAATGCTAGTTTGGTACATCCAAGAGAGGTAATGAAGACTGCTATTTTATCTAATTCATCGTCAATCATTGTTGCTCACAACCATCCAAGCGGGCAGCCAGATGAATCTAGAGAAGACGTAGAAGTGACTAAACGATTAGTAGAAGCAGGAAAGATCATTGGAATTGATGTCATCGATCATTTGGTGATCGGCGACGGTAAGTATGTTTCATTAAAAGAAAAAGGCTACATTTAAAAAGGAGGAAAAGAAATGGAATGCATAAACTGGTTCATTGAGGGTTACAAGAGGCTAACTGGTAAAACTGTACTTGCAGTACAAGTGGGCTATGAAGCCGTGGAGTTAGCTCAAGAAGAAATTGGATACGAGTTCATACCAGAAGAGGACTTAGGTAGAGTGCCTGTCACTCCCCGAAATATGTCGAAAGATATTTGGAAGGCTCTGTGGAGAGTAAAATCTCTGCAGGGCTTTCTTTTTTTATTTTTGTATAAAAAATGGAATAGCAATGTGATAGAATTGAAATGCAGCTGAATATTGTGAGGGTGGTAGGTTGTCGCTCTTCTTTCCGTTTTAGGAAAGGAGGTGATAATCATGGAAACATTTCTTGAATTTCTTCGTGAAGTTCTGAAAGGGATCGTGCGTGAAGTAAGTGCGTATTTCTTTCGGAAAAACATACTAGAAAACAAGAAAACCACCCTACGCCGTCGCAAGCAAAAGGGTGGTTCTCGAAAAACTAACAAGTAATTTTGACAACCATCACCCTGACGGTAGAGGTTGCAGGGAGGAGCGCTACCAACGCTTCTCTTTTTTATTATATTCTCATTATACATGAAATAAACCCTGAGATAAACCATAAAGAGTGTTGCCTGTCATCACCCGGTAGATGTCGAACGAGTGTTCTTGGGAAGAAAGAAGGCTCTGCGGAGAATACAATCTCTGCAGGGTCTTTCTTTTTTTATTTTCCCTGCTACTTTATCATGGTGTTGCAGGTATTTGTTTGATTGTGTCGAATATAGGTCATAGAGAGCGTTATTTCTCGTAGAAATTCTTTTTTTCTCCCTCATATTTCTTCATGTTTTCTGCACAGTCCTCGTGTGAAAATTCATTTTCTATTTTATTTTTCCTACCATTGATTAGCATACAAAGCTAAAGGAGGTTTATTGATTGACTGTAAAAGTTTCAAGCATTGGTTTGAAAGGTTTGGAAGGGTACCGTGTTCAGGTAGAGGTTCAAGTGTCGCAGGGAACGGAGTCGATGGTGATTGTCGGGCTGCCCGATGCTTCTGTGAAGGAGTCGAAGGAACGTGTCTTGTCGGCGGTACGGACGCTGGATGGTGATGTGACGGATCAGAAGATTGTTGTGAATTTGTCCCCATCGGAGCAAAAGAAAAACGGACCGTTGTTTGATTTGGCCATGGCGATCGGATTATTGAAAGAGTTGGATCATTTAAAGGAAGAAATCCCGCAAGATGCCGCATTTATCGGGGCGCTTTCGCTAGATGGCACTGTCGAGAAAGTGGAAGGAATGCTGCCTGCCCTCATTGCAGCTAAGGCCTTAGGATTCAAAAAAGTCTATCTTCCTCTTGATCCAGTCATTCCGATTGAGATGCTGGAGGATTTGGATTGCATCATTGTTGGCCATATAGATGAAGTATTACAACATTTAGCAGGACAAACTTTGCTGCCGCTCGATACACCTACACAAGCAGCGGACAGATCCTTTCCCATGCCTGGCTATCAAAAAGATTTCTGTCATATCATCGGTCATGAACAAGCAAAGCGCGCATTAGAAATAGCGGCGGCCGGCGGACATAATGTCTTAATGAGCGGGCCTCCTGGCTGTGGCAAAAGCCTGCTGGCAGAAGCATTTCCTTCTATTCTCCCGCCTTTATCGAAAGAGGCCCAGCTGGAAGTCATTAGTCTATACCAACTGGCAAAAGAACAGCTTGTTTCTCCGCAAATCGCTCCTTATCGACATCCTCATCATTCCGCTTCTTCTGTTGCCATTATAGGCGGCGGCACTTACCCGAAGCCGGGGGAAATTTCACTCGCTCACCGCGGTGTTTTGTTTCTAGATGAAATGGCGGAATTTACGAAAAAAACGCTCGATATGCTCAGACAGCCGTTGGAAACAGGCAAAGTAACGATCAGCCGGGCGCATTCCACTGTTACTTATCCCGCTTCTTTTATCCTCATTGGAGCAATGAACCCCTGCCCTTGCGGCTACCTTGGCTCCAACATTCGTTATTGTACATGCAGCCCGAAAAGTATCCAAGCGTACCAAAATCGCGTTTCAGGGCCTGTCTATGATCGAATCGATATTCTGCTGTCTTTAAGATCAGTGAATCTCAGTCAACAGACAGCAAAAACAGAAACATCGTCGGCTATTCGTCTTCGTGTGAAAAAGGCACAAGACAGACAATTCGAAAGGTATCAAGAGCAACTATGCAATGCAAAGGTGCCATTTGAAATGTTAACAGCTGCAAGCCCCCTGACGGAAAGCCAACGTAACATGATTGCCCAGATAGCAGTTAAGCAGCAATGGAGCAGCCGCGTTCAGATCAAACTGATCCGCCTGGCAAGGACGATCTCTGATTTGGCGGGAGAAAGCAGCATCACGGATGAATCCATCTGGCAGGCGATGACGTTCAGGCGAACGAATCATTCAAACCAATCTACAGCTGTAAGGGAAAACTAATGGCGCGTAAGAAAAGAATATGGATACCTCATCGGTTTTATCACATCGTTTGCCGGGGAAATCGCCGTGATCCGTTATTTCGTCACGCTAACGACTTTCAAGCCTTTTTCCACATCCTCAATCAACTGTATGATAAATACCCCTTCGAACTGGCTTCCTATTGCTTAATGACCAACCATTTTCATCTGCAAATGCGCTCACAGGAGCATTCGATTTCCAAAGTAATGTCACTCATCAACAAAAGGTATGCTAATTACTATAATACCCGTTACCGTCTCACAGGCCATGTATTCGAAAAGCGCTTTTTTGATCAAATGATAGACACGAAAGAAGGAATGTTGAATGTCAGCCGCTATATTCACCTGAATCCAGTTGAAGCCAAAATGATCCATCGTCCTGAGCTTTATCGGTGGAGCAGCTGTCCGCTTTTTTATTATAATCATGTATCCAATCAGCTAGTTTATATGAATATCCATAGCGTATTAGATTATTTTACAGGGACGGACGAAGAGAAGAAAAAGAAATATATAGAAGCGATGAAACTATAGGAGAGTGCCTGTCACTACCCGAAGTTTGTCGAAAGATTGAGGAAGATCGGGCATTGGGGTCAGACCCCTGTCGCTCCAGATCAATTATGCTATTAGATAGAGGAAATCATGTGTTTATAAAAGCATGGTTTCTTCTTTTGTTTTCCTCTCTTTTTATCTATCATTTGCTCGTGGATAAAAATGTAATATATGGTAATAACTTTTGTGTGGGCGCAAGGCAAAAAAGAAGGATTTCTTTGCTAAAATAGAGCATGGGGTTACGTCTTGTAAGCTACTAGAATACATCGTCGGAGGAAAGTACATATGGGATTAAGGTCAAGTTTTTGCAACAAGTTCATCGCAGCTGCGGCCACTGCCGTTATTGCGTTAACAGCGGCCGCATCAGGGGCTCAAGCCGCTAATTATAAGGATGTGCATCCAGATGGCCGTTATAAAGAAGCGGTGGATTACTTAGTTGAGCATGATATTGCGAAGGGATATTCGGAGGAATTATTCGGTACAGATCTTTCGATTAAGCGCGGCGACGCAATGGTCATGATTGCGAATGCACTTAAATTGGACGTTAAAGCGGCTCCTCCGTCTCCGTTCAAAGATTTGAACAACCGGGTGAGACAGGCTGTTAACGCTGTGTATGCTAAAGGAATGATCAACGGTAAAACCAGTACTTTGTTTCAGCCTGAGGCAAATATTACACGAGCAGAAATGGCAAAAGTTATTGCGAACGCCTATCAACTTGATGGGAAAGGTGTTCAAAATGAATTCGTCGATGTCAGTGACAGATGGGACGAATACGTGGATGCGCTTGTGAAACATGGAATCACGAAAGGAAAGACACCTGATCGATTCGGAGCGGTGCAAAATGTAACGCGTGGTGAATTCGCTATATTTATGTATCGCGCCAACGCGGCGAATCCGAACATTGATTGGGAGACACCTGCGTTTACTTACAGCGGGGAACATTCTTTCAACGTTGAATACGGTGCGGAGTTTGCCATGCCTGACGTGACGGCTGTAGATAGAAATGGGAAATCTGTAAAAGTAACGAGTGTCATCACCAATCAAAATGGTCAGCCATTTGATAAAATCGATACAAAAATTCCGGGTGTCTACACGATCACCTATAAAGCGACTGACGTGACTGGCAACAAAGCGGTCATCATGGACATAACGGTCACGGTTTCTGAGCCAAAACGAGTGATTGACACGGTGAATATTGTGGATGAACACACGATTTCAGTGAAATTTAAAGAGGAAGAAGCAGTAGAAATCGATCTTGAACATGAACTTGTGCATGGTCAGAATGAAGTTACATTTACGCATGAAGGTGTTCAATACACCATTTCAGTTGAGTATGATGCGCTTACACCTGCAGTGAAGGAGGCAGAAGCAGCGATCGCTGCACTGCCGGAAAAAGTTACTCTCCAGGATGAAGAGGCTGTTACAAACGCGCGCGCACTAGTGAATAAAGTTCTTGCTATTAAAGAAGACGCAGAAATACAAGGTTTAACGACACTCGAAGAAGCAGAAGCAGCCATTAAATATTTTAAAGAAGAGCGCATTACGCTTAATCAAAGTCGTTACGTATTAAAAGTAGGCAAGACGTATAAATTGGAAGCGACTCTTACACCGACTGGGGGACCTGCGACGAGTTTACAATGGACATCAAGCAATCCTGATGTTGCAACAGTGGCACAGGATGGAACAGTCACTGCTGTTAGTGAAGGAACGACAACGATTACGGTTACAACTGAAAGCGGAAAACAAGCTTCCAGCTATATTACTGTAAGTAATAAACCGCTGCTGCAATTCAATTCGTATGCGTCTGTTACCATTAATAACGAAATCAAAGGCATAAGCACTTCGTTTATCAATATGGGCAGTCAGACAGTAAAAGTAGAAAAAGTGGAAGTGTATGAAGGGGATACAAGAAGGACTGTTTACAGCGAAGCTGATTTGTTGAGCAATGAAATTCCTGTGGAAATTAAGCCTGGCGAAAGATTTGGAATCGGCATCTCTTATAAAATTGGCCTCTGGGCAACGAAGAAAAATGTAGTCAAATACACAATCAATGATGGGGAAGAAACATTCGAGTATACATCAGAACTGTAGGCTGTCGTTGAACGTGTGATAGGGCAAAAGAAAAGTAGAGTCAGTCATTGAAAGAAAATGATTGGCTCTACTTTTGTATTTTCATAGATTTTTCTTTATTAAATCTAACATCTACATAAATAGGTGATACCTTCTTTTTCTTCTCTATTTAAGAAATCACTACTTTGCTTTTTTCCGACAGCCATCCTTCTTTTGTATAGGACATCTCCCAAAAAGCGAGTTCGTATTCTTTGGAAAGGACAAATTGTTCCGTGATTTTTTCTTTTTCCTTTTCGCTTGCGGAGTCAGCATACTGATTCAACAAATCGATTTGTTCCTGGGTAGATGTTTGGAACCGTTCACTTGCATAGGTTTTTATCCAATTTTGATAAATAGGCTCTGCAGGTGCAGCCTCTTCATATACTTTTCCAATATCGGCATATAGCCAATAACATGGCAGCAGGGCAGCGAGTGTTTGGGCAAAGCTGCCGGAAAGAGCCGCCCGGTATAAGTGAGAGGTATAAGCGTATGCTGTAGGAGCAGGACGGAAATTCTCCATTTCTTCTTCTGTAATATTTAATACTTTTGCATGTTCCTGATGGACGGTCAGCTCTGCCTGTGCCGTCAGCTTCGCTTTTTCAGCAAGCTGCGCGGTATGTTGAAAGTCATCCGCTTGTGCGGCGGCCATGGCATGGACTTTTCCATAATGCTTCAAGTAATAAATGTCCTGAAGAATATAATATTTAAATGTATCGAGCGGCAAATCACCATTCACGATTCCTTTGACAAAGGGATGATTCAAACTTAACTTCCAACTGTGTTCTGTGGCTTGTCTTAACTGATCTGTAAAAAGCATAATAAAATCCTCCTCTGTTCATTGTTTTAGGGAACTGAGGAGGAAAGGGATTTCGCTTACTCGCAAAAAGCATCTATGTACGCTTTCTAATGATTACGCAAATAAGTCAATAAGCGATTTCCGCTTCCCTCCGCTGGTATTAACCAGTTCAGGTTCCAAGGGTTTAAAGTCTACTTTTATCTCAGCCTTTCAAAGGCTCCCCTAGCAGAAAAATAATTTAATTTTCAGAATACTATCTTCAGCATATCAAAAGAAGAGAGAATGTCAAATAGGTATAGTGCCTGTCACTCCTTATATAAGTATTTCGAACTACTATTCATCTTTTAATATTGTTATAATAGGAGGTGTTTTTATTAAATATTACTATAGGAGGAAGTAAATGTTAAAGAGACTGATATTCTTAACTGCTTTGTTCGTTTTTTCAATATTCGGTGCCTCTTATGCTATGGCAGCAACTGAAGTAGAACCGAATAATACGGTGCAACAAGCGACGACAATCGGGGTGAACCAGCAGCATCAAGGGGTGCTGAGTTCATCTAGTGATGATGACTATTATAAATTTACGTTAAATAAGCCTGGGAATGTCTCAATTACAATGGCCAACTTGCCGAATTCTTCATGGTATGTGAGGGTGTATGATTCTCAAGGTACCACATTGAACACGTTCAATACGGAATATGGATCATTTGCGAATGGAAATACGAAAGACCAGATTGGGTTACCTGCGGGAACATACTACGTTAGGATCAGCAACTATACTGGGGCATCTGGAATTCCATATACGTTTAATCTGCAATACGAGGAAAGCAACCTCTATGAGCAAGAAGCCAATAATAATGTACAAAGTGCGACGAGTATGAAAGTCAACAATGTATATAAAGGTGTACTGAGTTCATCTAGTGATGATGACTATTATAAATTTACGCTAGATAAGCCTGGAAATGTATCAATCACAATGCCAAACCTTACGAATTCTTCATGGGACGTGAATGTTTATAATTCCCAAGGCACCAATCTGAATAGATTCTATACAGACTATGGATCATTTGCCACTGGGGATAAGAAGGACCAGATTGGCTTACCAGCAGGAACGTACTATATTAGGGTTAGTAACTACACGGGGGCATCCAAAGTCCCTTATCACTTTAACCTGCAATATGATGAGAGCAGTTTTGTTGAAAAAGAACTGAATGGCTCGTTTCAAGAAGCAAATCCTATTCAATTAAACTATAAATATCAGGGAGTATTAAGCTCTTCTGGCGATTATGATTATTACTCTTTCAAAGTGGATAGAACGACTAACTTGGTGATGAATATTCCTAATTTAGCTGGTTCTAGTTGGGATGTAAAAATCTATGACGAAAAAGGAAATACGATTAACCGTTTCCATACGGACTATGGCTCTTTTGCATCTGGGAACACAACCTTTCCGTTCGCTGTAACGAAGGGAACGTACTATATAAGCATTGATAACTATACTGGAGCCTCTAAAGTCCCGTATTCTTTTGCTTTGCTATCAAGAAATTTTAAAGATTTAGGGATTGGTTTCTGGGGGTACAATGAGCTTACCTACCTTTATAACAAAGGCGTGATCAGCGGATATCCTGATAATACCTTTAGACCAAACCATAACATTACTAGGGCACAGGCAGCGATTATGGTTGCGAGAGCATTAAAGTTAGACACTTCTTCTGCTTCGGGTCCGGTATTCACAGATGTTCCTAAAACGATCACTGGCTATACGTCTATTTCGGCTGTGATGAGAGAAGGGTTATTTGATGAGTTTGTTAGTACTGAATTTAAACCTTATCAAAATATCACACGGGGAGAAATGGCAAGTATTCTATCCAAAGCCTTCAAGTTAAAGTCTACTGGAGCATCAAGCTTTAAAGATACGAAGAATCATTGGGCAAATGGCAGTATCCAAGCTCTTGCAGATAACAATATCACTTTAGGATATTTAGATAATACTTTCAGACCTAACGAGAGTATTACGAGAGCGCACTTTTCACTATTCTTTGCGCGTACAATGGAAAGTGAATTTAAACAATAATCAAGTCATTGAATGTCCGAATGAAAATAGAATAGAGGAAGCGAAATGGACTGGGAAAGAGTCTATTTCGCTTCTTTTTTATATCACCTTTGATACATATGTATAAATAATGAAGAATGTGGGGGAGAAGGCAATGAAGCTGTTTACTAAAGAAACGGTTAAAGGAATGATCATTGGTTCAGTACTTACCGCCGGACTTGGTTCTGGTGCTGCCTATGCGGGAACAGTCATTCACCAATATAAAACTCCAAGAGGGAATACCGCTGCGGTTGAAGAAGAGAACGTCCATAAAAATCGGATAGGTGTCACAGTCAATGGACAAGCAGTCAATAGTGATACTTGGTATCACGATAGTGGAAAAACATTTGTGCAGCTCCGTGATGTAGCAGAGATGTTAGGAGCAAAGGTCAACTACAACTCAAAAACGATGTCAGCTGAACTTGTCTTGCAGCAAAGTCAGACGACACCTATTAACCTTATTGATTACATGCCCCCACAAATGAGTGTCAAATATTTTAAAGGCACTGGTATGGAATATGCGGAATACAAAGAAACGGTTTTGTCTTTAAAAAACGGATTATTAGAAACGTATGATGATAATGAAGGAACAAGAATCCTTTCGATTCTTGATATCAGTCAAAATGAAATCGCTGAAGTTTACCACGAAGACGAAGTATACGAAAACGGAACAGTTAATCTAGCCACTCTAGATAGATATAAACATAGAACGACATTACTCAAAAATCCAATTGAAGTTGGAAGGGAAATTAACGGACAGAAGATCATTAAAACTAATGCTGAGATTAAGGTTCCTTATGGGACGATAAAAAATGTCATTGTCTTGGAAGAACGCGAAGTTTATGACGATGGTTCTGTTCGGGTTTTTAGAAAATATTGGGCGAAACGTTTAGGGTTAGTTAAAAGTGAATCTATTCATACCAGCGGTGGTTCGAAGCATGTCATCACCTCGGAACTAGAAAGAATAGAGCCTTATAAAAATTAAGTAGGGGAGTTGATTCCTTAATAAGTTTGGTTTGAAAGGAAAAGTAGTTATTACGGAGATAGGACTTTCTTTTTTGTTTTCACTCGAATGTGAGGGTGGTTGATTGTCGCTATTCTTTCCGTTTTAGGAAAGAATGTAATCATCGTAGAAACGTTTCTTGAATTTCTTTGTGAAGTTCTGAAAGGAATTGCACGCGAAGTAAGTGTGTATTTCTTTAAAACAAGAAAACCACCCCTCGCCGTAGAAGCAGGGTGGTTCTCGCAGAACTAAATAATGTATGACAGCCACCACCCTGACGGCAGGGGCTGCGGGAGAAGTGTTGCCAGCACTTCTTTTTTTTATTATATTCTTGTTATATAGCAAATAAATAAGGGGTATTGGAGTTAGCATCGCTCATATATGCGTTGAAGCCTCATTTATTTAATCACTCGTTTTGCACCTACATAACGATCTTTCCAATACTTATCACTCATTTTCACCACTTTTACTCCCTTTGATGTGGCCCCTGTAAATGTGCCATTTCCATTATAAATGCCAACAAACGATACTTTCCCTTTTTGTCCGGTAGCGTAGAAGACTAAATCGCCTTGTTTCAATTCACTTTGCTTCACTGCTTTCCCTGTATGATATTGTGATGCACTTGTTCTCGGGATCGTCATTTTAGTTGCTGCTGTTTTATAGACATATTGTGTAAAACCGCTTGCATCAAATCCGTTTGGCGTTGTCCCTCCCCATTTATAAGGGGTCCCCACATATCGTTTGGCTGATTCTGAGACTTCCTCCCCGTAATTAATAGATGCTGAAGCGCTGGATGCTTGAGAAAAAGTGAATGCTGCTAATAAAGCTAGAGTGGATAATACGGTTACTACCCATTTTGGAAAGCTGACAGTCATACTCATTTCGATTCCTCCCCATCATGAAAAATCAACACAATTTTAAATTTATGGGGATTTGTATAATTTATTCCAAATGTTAATTAAAATAATTTCTATCTGTCGCAGTCAATAGAGGAGAACAGCAAAAGCTATTCAAAAAGCATCACCTATGGACTAACAAAAGAAAGCTACAGGGATAAGGATGTCAAAATAGAGTACCCTCAAATGATCCGATTAGGTAATGAAAATAAGCAGAAAATCGTGAACGACCTCATAAAGAGTGAGGCTTTGAAGGTGTTAAACTATTACCCATCAGCGGAGAATGAGTTAACTTTAGAAATCAATTATAGGTAGGAAAGGGTCTATTACATCTCTATACATATCGAACGAATATTCTTGTTGAAAAGGAAGGCTCTGCGAATCTGAGGGCACTGAAAAACTTACGATTTTAAATTCGTACCGATTTTTCAAACAGAAATAGTCAGCCGCTTGTTCGAAATCGAACAAGCGGCTGACTATTTCTTTGATTTTTTCTATTCTTTTTCTTTTCGTGGACCTTGCGTAACAATTGGATTCAACTTTGCGGCGAGCGCTATTTCGTTTTCTTTTGTGTATTCAATATTTGCCTTTTCGGAGTAAAGCAGTGTTTTAATTCCCCCTGTTTTAAGCAGATACCGTTGATTGGAGTGGAAAGCGTCCGCCTGGAGCGCAAATCAACAATGTTTAGTGTAGTCACTATTTTAGGTGGACTTTTTCAGTGCCCTCATGAATCTGCAGGGCTTTTCTTTTTAGCTTTTCTTTTTTATGATGGGGCAGGTACGATAAAAATCACAGTCGTTATAATGATAACGAATTAGAGGGGGGATTGGATGTATGCAAAGCTAAAATTTGCCATCTCCATGGCCATATTCGGTTCGATCGGTTTATTTTCGGAAAAAACGGGTCTGCACTCAATCGAATTAGTTTTTGTGCGCTGCCTCTGTGCAAGCATGCTTTTAGGAGCGATATGGGGGATTAGTGCACTGAAAACAAAACAACAGAGGAAAATTCCTATTCCTCACCGGGAGTATGTACTTGCCTTATTATGCGGTGTATTCCTTATCATAAATTGGGTCTTTTTCTTTCGTTCTTTAGAAGTGATGCCGATTACTGTGGTCATATCCATTTATCATCTAGCACCAGTGATTGTGCTTCTCTTAGGTTCTTTTATCTTTAAAGAAAAAATAACGAGAACAGGATGGGTCTTTTTCTTTGTTTGCTTTTTAGGAACTTTGTTAGTGGGAGGCATTCACCAGCATGCAACTGTTGCTGGATTTTTATCCACGGGTGTTGTCTGGGCGTTTGCGGCAGCATTGTTCTACGCTCTTACTTCGATCACGGGAAAGGGAATTCAAATGCTTCGTCCCTTGTTAACAACTGTTATTCAAACAAGTCTCGGTATTGTATTATTGCTGCCATTAGTGGACTGGTCAAATTTTATACATCTTACTTTTGAAAACTGGTTCTATATCCTTGTGACAGGATTTATTCATACAGGATTTGTATTTTATTTGTTTTTTAGCAGTCTGCGTGAATTAAAGGCTCAAACCATTGCTCTTTTAGTCTTCATTGATCCGATTGTCGCTATCTTACTTGATGTAACGATTTTAAACTACCGTCCTGATGTCTATCAGCTTATCGGAATATTTCTAGTGTTTGTGGGGATTAGTTATTCTCCTAAACAGGAAAGAAGTTTAGAAAGAGCGTAAAGCGGCCGAAAAACGAAGCTTACAAAACATCTTGCCCCAGAGTAGTGGGGCAAGATTTCATAGGAAATTGAAAGCTATAGTGGGGTTAGGGGAATTCGTTTGTGAAAGCAGCAGAAGAGAAATGAGACGGCAGCTATATAATAGAAGGAAATGAATCTGACCTCCCGGCAGTTCTATACCCAAAACGTGGGGTAATTTCGATCACTTCTTAAATTATTGATCAGCAGCGCAAATAAAACGATTAACACGGAGCCGATGAAAACAGGTAAAAATAAAAAGCTCCAATTGTAATCTCCCATCATCACGACAAGCGGATTTGCCCCTGCCGGAGGGTGCGTGGTTTTGGTTAACATTAATGCGGCAATCGCCAATCCAACAGCTAAACCAATTGCCCAGGGGCTATTCCCGAATATGTAGTAGATTGACAAGCCGATGAAGGTTGATATGAGATGTCCGCCAATAATATTTCTTGGCTGTGACAGCGGGGCGTTCCAAACACCGAATGCAAGAACGCAACTAGCACCAAATGGAGCGATTAGCCATTCCGTTGACGTGACGCTAGTCAATATGGATAAAACAGAAATGGTTAAAAAGCCACCGAGTAATCCCGTCATGGCATCTTTTACATTTACTTTTAAAGGCGTGACGCCGTCTCCTTTCATTTTAGATGCAAGCGAAAAAGGAACAGAATGTTTCTCTACCCGACTTGTTGATCTCGAACTTTCCATTGATTCTCTCCTTCCTTCTATCAGGCTTAACGGTTCAGTCATTATGAGATCCGGTCAATGACTTGGAAAAGCTGCGGCATTGGCTATTAAAATAGGAACTAATAGGATGAAAACTGATATGATTTTTTTCTTACATGATATCAAACATCATTCATTGGTTGGAAAAAGAGAAGTGAGGGGACTCACTTCTCTTTTTAGGATTTAGTTGTTTGGAAACCAGCCTACAGGTTCTACTGCAAGGTTAATATTGATCTGCTTGATTTCTTGGAAGTCGTCCAAACCATAAGTTCCAAGGCTGCGGCCAATTCCGCTTTGTTTATATCCGCCCCAAGGAGCTTCTACATAAGTAGGGTGGTAGGCGTTCACCCAAGTGATTCCAGCGCGAACCTTTTTAATGACTCGCATTGCTTTTGCTCCATCACCTGAGAAAACACCGCCGGCAAGTCCATAAACAGTATCATTAGCTAATTGAATGGCTTCTGCTTCATCTTTAAACTTTTGAATGGTAACGACTGGCCCAAAGATCTCCTCTTGAACGATGCGCATGTCGGATGTAACGTTTGTGAAAACGGTTGGTTCGATGAAGAATCCTTGATCTAAGCCGTTTTCTGTTAAACGACGGCCGCCGCATGCTAGTGTAGCACCTTCTTGTTTGCCAATTTCGATGTAACGTAAAATGGCGTTCATTTGATGTTCACTGTTAATTGCGCCCACTTGGGAAGTCTCATCTAGACCAGGACCAACTTTAATTTGTTTAGCGCGTTCAACATAGCGTTCCACGAATTGATCGTAGATGCTTTCTTCTACTAAAATACGGCTTCCGGATGAGCATACTTGACCAGCACCAAAGAAAATTCCAAATAGCGCATAATCCACCGCTGTTTCAAAGTCTGCATCTGCAAAAATAATGTTTGGAGATTTTCCGCCGAGCTCTAGGGAAATTTTCTTTAAGTTTCCTGCAGCAGCTCTCATAATTTCGCGTCCAACTTCTGTGCTTCCTGTAAAGGAGACAAGATCGACATCGTTGCTTTCTGCTATCGTCTGACCGACGACGGAGCCTTTACCCATTACAAGGTTTACTACACCTTTAGGAACACCGACTTCTTCGATGATCTCTACTAATTTCATGGCAGTAATCGGAGTAGATTCTGCTGGCTTATAAACAATTGTATTTCCTGCAGCCAATGCTGGAGCGATTTTCCACACGCTCATTAATAGTGGGAAATTCCAAGGAACAATCAGACCAGTAACGCCAACCGGCTCTCTAACGACCATTGCCTGTACATCTTCAGGAACTTGGTATGTCTCGCCATCAGGTGTCATAATCAAACCAGCGTAATAACGGAAGCATGTAGCAGCATCGCTAATATCGAATTCAGCTTCGGCTTTCAATTTACCATTGTCCATCACTTCTAATTTAACTAATTCATCAAAATTCTCTTCAATTTTGTCTGCAATTTTATTGAGGTATTTAGCTCGCTCGTGAGTAGTTAGTTCAGACCATACACCGCTTTCAAAGGCAGCCTTTGCAACAGCGATCGCTTCTTCTGTTTCTTCTTTTGTTGCTCTTGGAGCTGTAGCGATCACTTCTTGGTTTGCAGGATTGATTACTTTATTTAAATCGGAGTTTTGAGAATCTCTCCACTCACCATTGATATACATTTTTAACTCGATTGCTTGTGTTTGTACTGTCATTTTTTATCCACCTCGTCAGTTATATTTTTAAAACTAATTTTTCTTCCTTAGCTCTTGAGCAGCATGTCAATATCATCTTTCGTTGTTGTCTTTCTTCATCGCTGAAAAAGATATCCCGGTGATCCACTTCTCCCTGAACGACATCCACTTCACATTGTCCACATCCTCCAGCTTTGCAGGAATAGGGAGCTTCGATGCCTGCATCAAGCAGAGCTTCTAACAGCGTTTGTTCAGAGTTTACTTCTATGACTGTATTACGATTAACGACTTCCACTAAAAATGGATGGTTTTCTCCGGATGCAGCCGCAAATAATTCAAAGTGGATGGACTTTTCTGGATATCCGTAGGAGAGAGCTGCTTCCTTGTATTCAGTAACCATAGAAACGGGACCACAGAAGTAAACGTGGCTGCCAATTCTCTGATTCTTCATCGTTTCCGGTGTCATGCGTACGGGTTCATCACTTCTTGAGAAGTAGAAGGTGCATTTGCCCGGATACTTTTCATTCAAGTAATCATAATAAGCACACAGTTCCTTTGTTCGTGCTGCATAATGAAGTTCAAATGTTTTTCCTTGAGCTTCTAGTTCAGTCATCATCGTTAAGAATGGAGTGATCCCAATTCCAGCGGCGTAAAACACATGATGTTTAGCGTGAAACCCTAACGTAAAGTGGTTTTTTGGAAAACTAGTTTTCACTGTATCACCGACTTTGACGTGATCGTGCCAATAAACAGATCCTCCTCTTGAATGTGGGTCACGATTAATAGAGATAGAGTAGTGAGTGCGATCGGTTGGATCACTTACAAGAGAATAATCTCTTTCAAGGATTGTCTCTCCCTGGTCCACATATGTCGTGATATGCGCACCGCCCGTAAATGCCGGTAACAGCTTCTGATCGGAAGGATAAAGATAAAAGCGTTTAACACTTTCGGTTATTTGCTCGATCTTTCCTACGTACATTTCTATATTTCCTATGACTCTCATAACCTTCACCTCAGTCCTTTCTTCAATGTGAGTTAAATTGCGTTAATTAGGGATGAATGGATAACCTATATAGCCTTTGCGAACTTTAGAGAAAAATGGGCCAACCTCCATGTAAGCATCGCAGTGTGTACATTGAACCTCATCGTCGTAGCTGGTTTCACTCGTTTGATAACATTTCATGCAATAGATATAACGTCTTTTAGGTCCGTATATAATTGTTTGAATTTCATCTTCTGTAAAGCCTGCTTCGATCGCTTCAGTAAAAGCAGTGACGGCGTGATCCCAGTCCGAAGCAATGTACAGGTGAGTGCCCATTTTTTGACTATAAAGCAGGGTACGCAGGTCTTGAAGGTTGATGGAATCTCCCATTTCAAAGTGCTCATATTCAAGCGCTTCTTGTGAATCCGCAGCTAAAACTTGTTTGACATCGCTTACAGCTTTTTGATCATAAATAATCAGGTGCTTTTTTCTTTTATTATTAAAGGTAATTGTTTCTTTAATTGTTTCTGATTGATCATATAATACGGGGCTATTATACAAAGTGCTCCTCCCTTTCTTCTTGGTTTTTTATTTCACTTTTACACTATCAATCAAGTTTTTAAGATACTCAACCGATTGAGGTAAGAACGGTGCCATTCCTTTATACTCCGCCATATAATCTGGAATATCTGCAAGGTTAAAATAGGTGATCTCCAGCCATTCCGGTCTCAGTACGAGGTCTTCCAATGGGAGAAACTGAGTATCAAGGATGAATAAAATGGCGTTGCTGCGCGGCATGCGGATGAACCATTGCTCTTCTACACGAAGGTGAACGAGCTTTCCTGCATTTTCTGCTGTTACCTTATGTCTTTCAGGTCCCCAAATATCCATTGTTTCATAGTTGACATCCCAACGATCGGCCATAAGGTTCCAGTTGACCCTTGTTCTTGGTGCTCCCGGTTCAATCGTTAACAAAAACTTTCTGATTCTATCGGCGAGGTCTACACCATCCCGACTGACAAATGGTACCGGTCCGTGTATTTCATTAAATGACATTCCAAGATTCCAGTTTGGTGAAAACAATGCTGCAAAAGATTCTTGAGCCACTTCTAGGTAGAAGTTATCATCTCTGTTGACCATTAACATAAAGTCATTATGAAAATGGCGGCCAATCATATCATAAGGCTCCAGTGAAATACTTGACTCATCACCAAAAATGAAGGTTTCTGTTTCTTCAAGGATATGGTTAGAGAAAGTCCATTGGTTTCCATCTTTTTCAACGCTAAAGTGTTCAGGGTATTTATCTACCGCCAAATCGATTAATAATTCAACAAACTCCCATTGCATTTCCATCGTATGGGGGAAGGATTGGTAGCGGACATCTGGTTGTTTTTCTAACATTTCTCGTTTCCGTTTGATTTGAACTTTGTATTCGGGAGTGATTTTCATGAAATTCACTTTATCCTCACTTAATGCCACTAAGTCATTGGAATAACGATATGTTTTATGCTTAAAATTTGTAAATGGGAATGTAAACATATCAAGATTAGTTGATTTAAACATCTGATTCTCCTCCTTTTGATTAAACGCAGCTTTGTGTTGTTAACTTCCTGTATCTTTTAGCAGTTGATGCAGCAGGGGATGATCCAGATCGACATCAAACGCCAATTCACTTTCTAATTCAAACATTCTGGAAATTAAGCTGAGATATTCAACCTTTTTTTCGTCGTTCTCCTCTTGTGAAGCGATCTCTTTCATCATAAGAATGGGGCGGCGGATGAATTGATTGGAAATCATTTTTGTATATTTCGAAATCACCTGCTTTTCTTTTTCAGATAGGCTGGGTAATTTATTATGAATATGTTTCATTGCTTCTGCTTGAATACCTGAAGATTTTTCTTGCAGTTCCTCGATAAGAGGGGTAATGGATAATGTCTTTTTCCAATCGTTAAATTCAAATAATTCCGCTGCTATCATCCGTTTGATCTTGTTTGCCTCTTTTAATCTTTCTTTTTGATTGGAGTCAATGACGTTGTGTAAGTGATCCACGTCATATAAATAGACGTTTTCTAGTTCGCCAACTTTTGGGTCTATATTTCTTGGCACTCCAAGATCGATAAAAGTAAGAGGACGTTCTTTTCTGCTTCCGATAAGATGAATCACGTTTGTTGTGTCCAGCAGATAACTGTTTCTGTTGATAGAGCAAATAACCAAATCAACTTGTTCTAATAGCTGCAGACACTCGCTGAAAGGGTAAGCGTTTCCATTGTAGACGGCGGCTAATTCCTCTGCTTTATCGAAGGTACGGTTGGCAAAAAGCAGCTCATGGCATCCTGCTTCCTTCAAATGCTGGGCAGCTAACCTGCTCATTGTTCCCGCGCCAATGAGTAATGCTTTTTTCCGTTCTAATTGAGGAATTTCTTTTTTTAACATTTGAATGGCTGCATAACTGATGGAGACCGCTTGTTTTCCTATCGACGTTTGAGTATGTGCCTTTTTTCCAATCGTGATCGCCTGTTGGAAAAGGCGATTGAAAAGTTCGCCGGTATTTTTAGAGTGCTGGCTGTCAAAAAACGCTCGTTTCACTTGCCCCAGGATTTGAGTTTCCCCTACAACTAAGGAATCTAAGCCGCAAACGACAGTAAATAAATGAGTCACGGCTTCATCATTTATTTTGACATAAACCGCACTTTCGGCTTTGTGATAGTATTTGGTCACTTTTTTCAGCAATTTCTCTTTTAATATTCTTTCCGCCAAATACAGATTGTCTGTAGCTGCATACATTTCAGTTCTGTTACATGTACTGAGAACTACACATTCTTTGATAATCGGGTTAGATATTAATTTAAGTTCAATATCTTTTTTTTCGAACGCATCAAAGTGAGTCTGTTCCCTTATTGTTAGAGGAGCACTCTCATGATTTAATCCAATTACTAAGATTGTCAATGTATCCCTCCTTCCAATAATGCGGTGAATGAGCAGCAGAATCGTTTACGAAGCTTTCCTGCTCTTACTCTAGTAATTGCAATATCCGTGCCAAATGTTATTTCCAAACAAAACCGCGATAAATCAGGTTTTGTGATTTTTTTATTCACATGTGTAATTTCAATTATTAAATTTTATTTCAAAAATAAAATTTCTGGATTAAACAGCATCGTTGCTTTTGGATGGTAAAGAATTGTTATTCATGACTTGATCTGCATGATAAGAAAAGACGTATTTGGCCGAAACATAGTAGCAGATTCCTGCTGCAAAGTATGCTGGGATACCTGCCGACATATAATAGAACAAACTGCTGGAAGTATCCGCTACAGGATTGTACAAGCTCCAGTAGGCTATTGTACCAACGATAAAGCTTACAATGGCAGATGGATTCACTCCCCGCCAGTAATAATAACTTCCGTTCGTATCATAAAGATCTCGAATGGAAACTTTCTGTTTTTTCACAAAGAAGAAGTCAGAAATGACGATTCCTCCAAATACCGCCATGATATAGGAAATCACTGTAATAAAAGATCCGAAAGCATCGTAAAACGAGGCACTCAACAATAACAAGACTGTTGGTATAGCTGTTGCCATGGCAATAGACCAGGATTTCTTTGGAAAAACGGTTTTAAAACTAATAGCCTGCGAATACATAAGAAACGTTCCTGCCGTGATATTTCCAAGAGTAAGTAACAGAAGACCAATGATTCCAATCCATGTGCCTCCGATGGCAAACATCCAATCGGTTGGATCTAATGAGGCAACGACTAAGGCTGCAAGGGCTCCTAGTATGACAGCGACGTTGACAATAATGCCATAGCTGAAAAAGCCGGCTTTAAATGCGGACTTTTCGCTTTTGGCAAGTCTGCTGTATTGGCCCAGGTAAGGAAGCCAAGAAAATCCAAGTCCAATGTTTATTTCTAAAGCTGTAATAAGGGAACGAGCATGATCATCATAGGGTTCAGCTGGAGATAGAGAGAATATTTTATCCAATCCTTGTCCAAACATTAAAAGAGCTATGAGTCCTAAAGTCATCAGTAAAATAGCTGGAACACCTATTAAGTTAAACTTACGCATGACGAGCGGTCCCTGAAAAGTGATCAAAAATACAATCGCAAAGATGATGATGGCAAAGAAAGGTGCCCCCGTTGTTCTAGTTGTAAAAAATTCCGGGAGACCAGCGACAGAAGCAATCTTCACCAATGCCTGTCCTGCCATAAAGAAGGCAATGGACATGTAACCGATCGTAAGGAACATGAAGATAAAATAAAATATATTTGATCCTAAGTAGCCTAACGCGCTGCGGAAACCAATAAATGTATCCACCCCGTACCTGGCAAAAAGAAGGATGATAGGTGCAATTAATAGGAAAGGCAAGGCATTTCCAAATAAAATCGATGCAATCGCTTCTTTAGCACTAAGCAGCATCCCCGTATACCCGCCTACAAGTATGCAGATACAAGAAATACCGATTCCCACTTGAATGAGAACCAAATCCCAAAAACCAAACACACGATCACTTTTTTGTGCCGGCAGGAATCCAAAAGCTACATCCTTTGAAATAGCAGAATTGTTTTTACTCATTTCAACCTCCGAATATTTTTATTTAGCAGGCGGCAGGCGCCTAACCTGTCTATAAAGCATTAAGAGTATATACAACAACGTTAAATGAAATTTCATTTAGAAAATAACAAACAACAAAAATACGGAAATAGCCCCTATGACCATTAGTTCAGGAACGGCATGAACGATCCCCATTTTTTCAGTATTGGATTCTTCCTTCTCATAATGTTGAATTCTGTCATGAAGATCGGTATACAAGGTTCTGACAAATGCATCTGTAGACATCATATTTTTTTTAATCATGCTTTCTTTTTTCAAAATAGCCCCTCCTTATTGATTTGAATATTTAGTCTATTTAGAGTATTGCAAGTTGCGAACCAATTTGAAAACCCTTACAAATCTAGGATTGAGCCAATTAATGATTTCACTTATGAAATTTTTATTCAAATTTGAAAACCTTTACAAACTAAAAATTCAGACAACAATTGATTTGCATTTGTCGGTTTTTCATTTAAAATTAAAATAACTTCAGAGAAAACATCAAAAAGGGATGTGATTAAAATTCATAACATGCTTGTGGGCGTTTTACAGTCAACTCTTTTGAGTATATATGACGAACTCGTTATTACTGATACTCGGGGAAAAATAATTGGAAATTTCGGAAATATCAAAATGTTATGGAAAGATAAGCCTGATTTGATCGGCATGAATTTATTTGAAATTGAAAAAAAAATCTTTTATGATGAATCGTCTCTAGAGGATTTACTGAATGGAGATAAAAGGTCTGTTATTCAAACGGCTTGGAATAACCAAAGAATACTTATTACTTATTACCCGGATCATAAGCTGAACGATAAAGAATATTATACATGGGGGCTCAAGGTTCTTTCACGAAGCGATAATATTTTGATGGAAAACACCGTGGAGGATGAAAACGATTTTTCTAAAACGCTTACAAAAGACGTTTCTAGGCTGTTTATTGTGAAGAGTCAAAAGATGATGGATGTTTTGAGTACGGTTGAAATGGCTGCGAAGGTTTCGTCATCCGTTCTTTTATTGGGGGAATCTGGAGTAGGTAAGGAGGTAATAGCGCGGGCCGTTCATGACCTGGGTGTTAGAAAAAGCAAACCATTTATTGCAGTGAACTGTGGAGCCATTCCTGAAAACCTATTGGAAAGCGAGCTATTTGGATATGAGGAAGGGGCTTTTAGCGGTGCAAAGAAGGATGGCGCGCCTGGCAAATTTGAACTGGCAAATAAGGGAGTCATTTTTCTCGATGAAATCGGTGAAATGCCGCTTAATCTTCAGGTGAAATTACTAAGAGTTCTGCAAGAAAGGGAAGTGACTCGTTTAGGAAGTTCGGCTACTGTCAAACTGGACATCCAAGTCATCGCAGCTACGAATAAAGATATTAAAAGCTTAGTGAATAAAGGGAAGTTCAGGGAAGATCTGTATTATCGTTTAAATGTCATTCCTATAAATATCCCTTCATTAAGGGAAAGAATTGAAGAGCTTCCTTACTTCATTCGTTTCTTTTTACACAAGTATAACAATATGTATAATCGGACAATTGAAATCAATCAAGATGCCATTGACTTAATGTCGATCTATGAATGGCCGGGTAACATTAGACAGCTTGAAAATACGGTTGAGAGAATAGTTGTCACGAGTAAAGATACAGTGGTAGATGCTTCTGTTGTGCAAGAATTTATTCCATTTGAACAAGAAGTGATGACATCTCCACCCATGTTTAAACATCTTATGCCCCTGCAAGACGCCATTGATCTTGTAGAAGAGCAATTAATTACGATGGCTATGGAAAAATATAAATCTATTAAACTAGCATCAAAGGTGCTGAATGTCAGTCAGCCCACAATGAGCAGGAAGTATAAAAAGATTTTGACGAAATTGGCGGAACAGAATATAGTCCCATCTGCTAAAAGGAACGTACTTGAAAGTCAGCTAAATAGCCGATTGCGTTCTGTAGCTATAGCAACAGCAGCAATCATACAGCCTGAAGAGGTCAGCGAATTGAAAAGAGAACCCGCGTTTTCTAATCCAACTTTTCGGAAGATTCAAAGTCAGCTTACGATGATCAGAAAACAAGAAGGGGGAATCGAGTGGGCGTTTATCTTTGATATCCTTGAGGACAAGAAGTTTAGGACTCTTGTTGCAGACAAAGACTTTGTCATGACGCCTGGAGAATCCTATGAACCATCACCCGAATTCACTAAAGTAGCTGCTAATGCAGTGAAAGGAAGAGTGGAAGTAACCCCGATATATAAAGACGTTTACGGAGAATGGAAAACAAGCCTGGCACCGGTGATCGACGACACAGGCCAGGTCATTGCATTGATTGGTTATGATTACAGTAAAGAGTACATTGAGTCTGAATTAGGTAAGATGGGGAAGGTTTTGAAGATTAATATCTGAGAGGTTGTACTTGCCGCTCCCTGAATTTTTATAATAAGAGAAAAAGGAAGTCAGTCATTTTGGCTGGCTTTCCGTTTGTGTCTTCATAGGTCGATTCACTTTTATATCAGTAATACTTTATAAAGTCTCAAAAAAGCCGATATATGATTGTAGAAAATTATATTGGAGGAATTTCATGAGACAGCGAGAGGGAAAACTGAGTACGAAGATCACGATGCCTTTATTGGGTTCTATGCTGCTGATTCTTGTCATAACGATTTTTATATTATTTCAAAATACAAAAATGACAGTAGAGCAAACGATAGCGAATTTCAGCATGAATACAGCCGAAAATATGGCTTCCGGTTTTGATGTGCGTACATTTGAAACGTTTCTTGAACATCCGAAAGAGTCTGAAGAGTATTGGAAACTAAGAGAGCAGCTAGGTGATTATCAAGCGAAAACGGGTGCTTCTTACGTTTATGTAATGAATGAAAAAAATGAAAAGGTTACGATCCTTGTGGATGGAGCGCCAAAAGGTTCCGACCTGGCCTCAGAAATTGGTGCTCCAACGACGGGGACTTCATTCGCAGATGTGGAACCTGTGTTAAAGGGTGAGTACACTTCCACAGACATTGTGAATGACCCGGAATACGGACAATATTTGTCAGCATTTGCACCGATCAAAAATAAGAATGATGAGGTCATTGGCATACTAGGTGTCGATATTATGGCAGATGATGTAGGTGTTATCCAAGACCACGTCATTGCTCATTCACTGCCGCTGTACATCGCGATTTTGCTGGCGCTTATTGCAGGCACCGGGGTGCTGTTGTTTTTTTACACAAGATCACGTCTTGCTCCGCTGGCTGTCATCTCCAAAACGGCAAGGGAAATCCAGAATGGTGATCTTGAGAAAGCAGAGCAGATGATTGACAGTCTTGTCATTAAAGGTCATGACGAAATCAGGCACGTAGCCGATTCATTTAAAAATATGACGCATAGAATCAGAAGATTAATTTCTGGTATTGTTGATATCTCTCATCACCTCATTCAGACTTCTGAACAGTTGGCGGGTGATGTGCATACTGCGAGAAACTCTAATCAACAGAGTGCTCGGAAAATTGATTATATTGCGGACAGCAGTAAAAGCAATTTACAGCAGTTAGAGGAATCGATTCAAGCGATGGAGGAAATGGCGATCGGCATCCAAAAAATTGCAGATTCTTCTGGGAGCGTTTCTGAATCATCCAATGATGTAACCCAAACGGTTGAGTTGAGTGAACGTGATATCACTTATGTCATTAGCGAAATTCAAGGAGTAGAGTCATCGATCACTGCAACAGCCAGCAAACTGGAAAGTATGGTCGGTCAAGTGGACGAAATCAGCCAAATGACAAAGGTGATTACAGAAATATCCAACCAGACCAACCTGCTTTCTTTGAACGCTGCGATTGAAGCGACACGAGCGGGAGAACATGGAAAAGGTTTTGCTGTTGTAGCGGAAGAAGTAAGAAAGCTTGCCGAAGAGTCGAAGTGTTCAGCACAGGAAATATCCCGGCTGATGAGTGACTTCACTGGCGTTACGCAAGAAGTGATTGCAGACATGAACGAAAGCACGTTGAAAGCGCATAAAGGAACAGAGGCCGTCATGCATACTGGAAAAGTATTTACCCGGATTCTTGATTCGGTTCAAAAGGTAAATGAAGAGATCCAAGAAGTCTCTGCGGTCACAGAACAACTGAGCGCAGGAGCAGAAGAAATATTCGCCTCATTAGAGCAATTCTCAGAGATTACTAAGCAAACGGCGAAAGACACAATCGATGTAGCAGGCGCTTCTAAAAAAGAGCTTGTACAAATGGATAAAATGGAAGAAACGACGATTATATTGAAAGAGTTTGCTGAAAAGTTAGAGGAATCTGTGGCGGTTTTCAAATAGATTGCTTGTGAGTTGCGGGATGTATAAGAACATTAACGAAGAGAAGGTGACGTGCAAGTGTGTAAATTTTTAATGAAAAAGAGCCATCGATTTATAGGAGGATTAGCAGCAGCAGGCTTGTTCATGGTACTCAGTGCCTGCGGCAATCAGACCGATTCAGCTTCAAAAGAGCCGGCTGTTAAACAAACAGAAGAAGCCTCTCAAACAGCTGGTGTATCTGCGAATACGAAGGAAGCTGAAAACCATTCTGATCAAGATAACAGTATTGAGGGAGTTTTGTCAGAAGCCAAAGCTAAGAAGACTGTAGATGAACTGATGTCAGGAATCGTTGGAACGTTTAGGGATTCTGGGGAAAAGTACCGTTGGAGTAACTATAATAACCCTGCAAACTTCGATGTTTTACAGCCAGAACTATTAAACTATGCATCTGAAAGTTTTACCGACGGATTTTTAAGGGAAACAGCATCGGATTATTATTGTGAATGTGATCAACGATTTTTCCCTGATACTAGCTTAGATGTTCGCTTTACCTTACATAAAAGCACGAATCAAATGTTTGCAGCATCTAGTATTGAATTTATCAACGATATGGGAGATGGCGGGAATACGGTTTATTACACCGTCGTAAAGGAAAATGGGAAGTGGGTCATGGACGATATCAAATGGGTGGCACCCGAGAAAGAACCAATGAATGTCACATGGGACGAGCTGCAAGCTTATGAAAAACAATTCGATCCTAAAGTGGAGCTTCTTAATGAAAGCAAATACGACGGACGGAAAATATATATTATCCGATATCCTGAGCTTGACCAGATAAAAGGTGTATATGCAGACAACACCGAGATTTTATATGACGTTCCGAACGAATTATTGCCAGAAGCATTACAGGAAAAAGAGTCGAGTGAAGAGACGGAAGAAATAGCTCAAGAAGATGCGAGCGGCGAAAATCAAGAAGTAACCGAAGAGGCACCGTCGGGCGATACATTAACGCCAGAGCAAGCAGAACAGTTAGTGAGAGACCACTTAGGATTTACTAACCAGCCGGATATTTCTGTCGTATATGATCACGACACGGAAGAAGGGCATTATAATATCCATGTGTATAAAATTCTAGATAAAGGAACGGAATTTGAACACAATTCAACATACGGCTGGTATGGCGTTGTTCCAGAGACTGGTGAAATTTACGATTCTATACTAGAGGGAATGTAGAGGAGAGGTGCCTGGCACTTCTCCTTTTTCTCTCTTTAAAGCAGCATTTGTCCCTTATTTCTCTTAATCATCCATACGAAGATCATGAGATAAAAGATGATCAGCACAATGCCGGCGTCTCCAGTGATATAGGGAACAACAGGACTTGGGTTCTGTGTAAATATTTCTCCGTAATGCCACATAAGGTTATGGGCCGAGTGAGCAAAGATGGCAGGCCAGATGCTTCCTGTGACGTATCGCACATACGTTATAAATGCGCCGGCCAGCGTCACGGTTGCCATAAACAACGGTATAAAAATCAATAAATGAACATCCCCATGATAAATATCGGTGAACAGCATGATCGGCAAATGAAATAATCCCCAAATAAACCCGTTCAACAATAGAGCCTTTGCGAGTCCGATCTTTTTTAGCTTAGCCGCTAGATACCCGCGCCAGCCGATTTCCTCCCCCAGCGTCACGGTCAGCGAGCTTACGATAAAGCTAATGAAAAAACCAACAAATAGAAATGTCCCGCGTCCTTCATATTCTTCTCCAATCCCAAAAGTACCGAGACCTGTGAGCCAAACAATCATATATCCAATGATGATCGGAACCATTGGAATGATGAGTGCCCACAAAGAGAGTTTTAGGGGAAAACGATGAAATCCAAGTTGTTTCCACCCCGCTTTAGTGAATCCTTCTCCCGTGAGCAGCATGGTCATCAGCACAGAAGCAAAAGGAACGAACATAAATAAAGACGTGCTCTGCTTAACGGGCAGCATAATGATCATAAATACAAAGAAAAAAACGAAAGCCATATATATTGAAGCCTTTTGCATATCTGACAGGTTCTTTAGCAAATGAATCACTCCTTATACATTATTATGGATAACACCACCATAAATGGTATATAACGTACGGGCTTGCTGTCACTTTCTGGGGATTACATTTAAAACGGATGAAATTTCAATCTCTTATGATATTTTTGAAACCGTACTCTAGTTATATCGTATAATCTAGTAAAAAATAAAAAGGAGGTACGTGTATATGTCACAATCAGCTTATTATGAAGTGACTAATCATGAAAATATGAATGCAGTGCTTAAAGCGTTTATGCTTTCTTTAGGTATAGCTGTCCTTGGAATGTGTGTAGGCACTATAGTACCGCCAGCACTTTTTTTACCGCTTATCGTGATTGAAGTTCTACTATTGCTTGGAGCGTTCTTTTTGCGGAAACGAAAGGCTGTTGGGTATTCTTTTCTTTATTTCTTCACCTTTCTTTCAGGAGTGACGACTTATCCGATCGTCGCTTATTATTTACAGACTTCTGGGGCTCAAGTGGTTCTTGGGGCGTTTGCGTCTACGTTCGTTGTCTTTTTTGTCATGGCTGTTGCTGGAGTTAAAACGAAGAGAGATCTTTCATTTCTAGGCGGCCTGTTGTTAACGGTTTTATTAGCTTTAATTACACTATCCATTATGAATCTATTCTGGCCGTTTTCTTCTACTGCCATGTTTGTTTATTCAATCATCGGTACTGTGCTTTTCTCCGCTTATATTATGTATGACTTTAACCAGATGAAAAGAATGACGATCACAAATGAGATGGTTCCGCTATTGGCATTAAATTTGTATTTAGACTTTATTAACTTATTTATAAACCTGTTAAGGGTCCTGGGGTTTTTAAGTAAAGAATAAAAGCTGGGCGCCATCCGGATAGCGGA